>NZ_CP023696.1:3214500-3517250 GCF_008704425.1 Streptomyces fradiae ATCC 10745 = DSM 40063 | reverse complement strand
TCGACCTCGTCCACGGGGCGCACCCCGATCCGGCTCGTCCGTTCGCGTGTGGGCGGAACCTGTCGGGTCGTCATGTGCGCACACCCCGTCCTCGTCGCTCGCGGCTGTCTCTCCCTCGCTTCCGGGTCCCCCTCATCGCTCCGGATACACCCCCCGCGGCAGACGGAGCGCCAGCACCGCCAAGTCGTCGTGGCCGTCGCTGGGATGCTCCCGGCACAGGGTCCGGCACAGCTCGTCCAGCGGCCGGTCGCCGAGCGGCGCGGCCAGCTCCAGCAGCGCGTCCAGCCCGTGGTCGATGGGGTGCGCGGGGTGCTCGACCAGGCCGTCGGTGAAGAACACCAGGGTCGAGCCGGGCGGCAGCGGGCGCACGTGGTCGGGGCGCGGGTGGCCGGGGTCGACGCCGAGGGGCAGGCCGGGCTCGGCGTGCAGGTACTCCGGGCGGCGGCCGGGCGCGAGGAGGAGCGGCGGCAGGTGGCCGGCGCTGCTCCAGTGCAGCTCCCAGCCGGTTCCCCCGGCCGTCGGCTGGATGCGGGCCAGGCACGCCGTGGTGACCGGGGCCTCGGTGATGGCGTGCAGGGTGTGGTCGAGGGCGGTGAGGACCTCGCTGGGCGGGGTGCGCCGGTCGTACAGGAGCGCCCTGAGCATGTTGCGGGTCTGCGCCATCGCGGCGGCGGCCTGGAGGTCGTGGCCGACGACGTCGCCGATGACGGCGCCGCACGCGTTGTCGGGCAGCAGTACGGCGTCGTACCAGTCACCGCCGACCTGCGCGGGGCTGGATGCGGGCTGGTACACGGCGGCACCCTCGTAGGGGCGCAGGTCGGGCAGGCGCGGCAGGAGGAGGCGCTGGAACCGTTCGGCGCCGGAGCGGACGCGCTCGAAGAGGCGGGCGTTCTCGATGGCGATGCCGGCCGCGCCCGCGAGGGCGACGACGATGTCCTGGTCGTGCGCGTCGAAGGGGCGGCCGTCGAGGCGGTCGGAGAGGTACAGGTCGCCGTAGATCTCGCCGCGCACGGTGATGGCGACGCCCAGGAGGGTGCGCATCGGCGGGTGGCCGGGCGGGAAGCCGGCGGAGTGCGGGTGCGCCTGGATGTCGTCGACGCGCAGCGGCTCCGGATGGTGGATGAGCGTGCCAAGCAGGCCGCGGCCGTGCGGGAGCTCCACGCCCGCGAGGGCGGCGCGCTCCTGGCCGGTGAGGCCGACGGTGAGGAACTCGGCCAGTGCGGTGCGGTTCTCGTCGAGGACGCCGAGGGCGCCGTAGCGGGCGTGGACGAGGTCCATGGCGGTGCGGACGATGCGGTGCAGCACGACGGGCAGCTCCAGCTCGCCGCTGATGGCCATGACCGCGTCCAGGAGCCCCTGCAGCCGGTCCCGCGCGTTCGCCAGCTCCTGGAGCTGGGCGGCCACGCTGAGCGGGGCGGGGGCGTCCGCCGCGTCGGCCTCGCCTGCCGTGTCCGGTGCGTCTGCCGTGTTCGGTGCGCCTGCCGTGTCCGGTGTGTCTGGCGTGTCTGGCGTGTGCGCCGGGGTGGGGGCGGCCGACCTGTCGGGGGCGGGGGAGTTGGGCCCCTGCGGGTCGGGGGCGGGGGTGTGCGGGTCGGGGGCGGGGGTGGGGGCGGTCGGCCCGTGCGGGTCGGGGGTCGCGGCCGGGGTCTCCGGGGGCGGGGGCGTGGGTGCGGGCGCCGGTGGCGGGGCGGTCTCCGGGAGGTGGTGCGGGGACTCGTCCGGCCCGGCCGGGGGCCGGCTCGGGGCCTCGTGGGGTTCCATGGCGGTCTGTCTCCCGGTCCGGGGGCGGGCGCCGCGCCGCTCGGGTCGACGCGACCGCGGCAGTGAGCGCATGGTGGGTGCTAGGACCGACGAACGCCCTCCGACTTTCCCGGGAAGCGCTGGACAAACCTCACACCGCTTCTGACCAGCGCCCCATCCCCCGGCGGGCACGCGGTACGGCGAAAGGGGTGCGGCCATGACCGGATGGGCTTCCTGGACGACGGTCAACGTCTTCTCGGGGACGGGCGGCGTCCGTACCGTCGAACTGGGGGTGATGACGGGCGACGTCAGCGTGCACACCACCTGGACCGGTACCGAGGCGGTCGTCGCGGTCCAGTACAGCGGCGGCTCCGAGTGGTACACGATGGCCGGCAGCCCCGTGCCGTGCCGCTCCGAGGAGGAGAGCCGCGCACTGCACCAGGCGGCGGTCGACGCCGTACGGCAGGGCGGGAGCGGGGGCGCCGTCCTGACCCTCCCCAGGCACCACCACCACTTCGGCTGACGCCGCCCCCGTCCGCCGTACTACGTCAGCGGCTCGCGCACCAGGGCGAGCGCCGGTTCGACCAGGCCCCGGTACTGGCGGTCCTGGAGCGCGGCCGGCATGTGCCGCACGGCCGCCTCCCGGACGGCCCCGGCCAGCGGGTTCCGCCACCGCGTGACGTACCCGGCGTGCCGGGACGCCAGCTGCACCGCGCGCACCCGGCGGTGCCGCAGCGCCCGGTACCGGTCGGCCGCGCCGTCCGCGCCGGCCCGGAGCGCCAGCGCCAGCGCGTACGCGTCCTCGATGGCCATCGCGGCGCCCTGCCCCAGGTTCGGGGTCATCGCGTGCGCCGCGTCGCCCAGCAGCAGCACCCGGCCGCGCCCCCACACCGGCGCGTCCAGCTCCTCCAGGTCGTGGTGGAGCGGCGGGGGCCCGTCGAGCCCGTCCAGCAGCCGTGCCGATACGCCCCGGTGGTGGGCGAACGCCCGCCGGAAGGCGTCCGGCCAGGCCGGGGCGGGGACGCGGCGCGGCGCCGGACGGACGAGGAAGTAGTACAGCCGGCCGTCGGGCAGCGGGACCAGCCCCGTCTTGGTGCCGGGACCCCACGACTCGACGGCCGAGGTGACGCCGGGGTTGCCGGTGAGGCCGCGCCAGCAGGTCACGCCGCTGTGCCGGAGGGCCGGGGGCCGGGCGGCGGCGTGGGCGCGCACGGTGGAGCGGATGCCGTCGGCGCCTACGACGAGGTCGTACGCCTCCTCGCCGGATCCGCCAGGTCCCTCGGGGCCGGATCTCTGCGGGTCGGATCCCTTCGGGTCGGACGGGCGCGGGTCCGGCCCGCCGGGCGCCGGCACGGTGCGCTCGAAGCGGACGGTGACGGACCCGCCCGTGTCGTGCAGGGCGCTGACGGCGCGCCCGGTGACCGGCCGGGCGGCGGGCGGCAGGGCGTCCAGGAGGGCGGTGTGCAGGGCGGTGCGGGACAGCGCGCGGGTGGGCCCGTAGCCGCGGCCGGCCCGCTGCGGTTCGACGCGCCGCAGCAGGCGGCCGTCCGCCGCCACCACGTCCAGCGACGGCAGGGCGAGGCTGTGCGGCGCCAGGTCGACGCCGAGGGCGGAGAGCACGTGCAGGGCGTTCGCCGCCAGGACGATGCCCGCGCCCGCGGGCTCGTACCGGGGCGCCCGCTCGGCGACGGTGACCTCGTGCCCGGCGCGGGTCAGCGCGAGCGCGGCGGTGAGCCCGCCGATGCCGCCGCCCGCGACGAGGACGCGCAGCGGTGTTCCGTCGCCCGCCCGGCCGTTCGCCCGGTCGTTCGCCCGGTCGCGGTCCCGGCCGTTCCGGCCGTTTCCGCCGTGCCGGTGGTCCTCCGGGGCGTTCACGCGGACCGCCCCCCGCCCGTCACGCCGGCGGCCCCGGCCCCGGACCCGGGGCCCGTACCGGAGCCCGTGGCCGTGCCGTGCACGAGGCGCCGCAGGGCCGCCTCCAGCAGGGCCAGGCGCCCGTCCCGGTCGAGCTCGCCGCGCAGTCCGGCGACGAGGATGCCGAAGTACAGGGAGAAGTACGCGGTGAACGCCAGTGCGGGGTCCTGCCCGGGCGCCTCCCCGGCCCCGGCCGCCCGCGCGAACTCGTCCGTCACCCAGGCGCGGAACTCCGCCATACGGCGCTCCGTCGGGCCGTCGGGGTGGCGGTGGAAGAGGGCGGCGGAGATGTACTGGCGCGACAGCTCCGGCTCGCGGTCGTAGCTCTCGTACAGCCGGGCGGCGACGTGCACGAGACGGGTGACGAGGTCGCCGTCGGGCAGGGTGCGCAGCGCGGTGTCGAGCGCCTGGCCGACGTGCTCGTCGAGCAGGGTCTCCACGAGCGTGGCGAGGTCCGGGAAGTGCACGAAGAACGTACCGGCGGCGACGCCCGCCTCCGCGGCGACCTCGCGGGTGGTGAGGCCCGCCATGCCGCGCCGCTCCAGCACCCGGCGGGCGGCGTCGAGAAGCGCCTGCCGGGTCCGCCGCTTGCGCTCCTGCCGTACCCCGGTGGGGCGTGTCGAAGTCTCGGACATGTCGCTGAGCATACTCAGTGAGCGCGCTCAGCCAAATGGCGGCCCCGGTCGGCGGCGGTCCGTCGCCAAGCATCTCGCGCGGTGGCCCCGCGCGCCGTATCGTCCTCACGGCGACACGGCGACACGGCGACACGGCGACACGGCGACACGGCGACACGGCGACACGGCGACACGGCGACACGGCGACACGGCGACAGGCGTACCGGAACGCGGGGTGGCGGCGCATGGGCGGGAGCATGGTCCTGGCACGGCGATTCGAGGAGCACCGGCCGCGCCTCCGGGCGGTGGCGTACCGGCTGCTGGGCTCGCTCGGCGAGGCGGCGGAAGCGGTCGAGGAGGCGCGGCTGCGGCTGGAGCGCCCGGGAGCCGGCGCGGACGCGGACCCCGGCCCGGAGGCGGGTGCCGTGCGGAACGCGGACCGCGCGCTCACCGCCGCCGTGGCCCGCGTCTGCCTGGACCGGCTGCGCTCCCGTGGCGCCGCCCGCCGCGAGGAGGACCCCTACGGGGAGGACGGCCGGGTACGGCTGCCCGACCCCGTGGTCGGCCGGGTGCCAGGGCCCGGCCACGGCCCCGGCCACGGCCCCGGCGGCCCCGGCCCCGGACCCGACTCCGAGCAGCGCGCACTCCTCTCGGACGGGTGCGACCTCCCCTTCATGACCGCTTTGGACACGCTCGGCCCGGCGGAGCGGGTGGCGCTCGTGCTGTGCGACCTCTGCGCGGTGCCGTCCGACGAGGTCGCGGAGGTGCTGGGCCGTACGGAGGCGTCGGCCCGGCAGCTCGCCGACCGCGCCCGCCGCCGGGTACGGGCCGCCGCTCCCGCGCCGGACGGCGACCCGGAGCACCGCCGGGAGGTCGTGGCGGCGTTCCTGGCGGCGGCCGGGGAAGGCGACCTGGACGCGCTGCTCGCGGTGCTCGACCCGGACGTGGTGGCCCGCTCCGACGGCGGCACGCTCCGCCCGAGCCTCCTGCGGCGCGGCGCGACGACGGTCGCGGCGCAGGCGGTGATCTTCGCCCGCCTCGCGGAGGCCGCCCACCTGGTCCTGGTCAACGGCGCCCCAGGCGTCATGGCCGTGGCCGAGGGCCGGGTGATCTCGGTGATGTCCTTCACCGTCCGGGGTGGACGCGTCACGGCCCTGGACGTCCTCACCGACCCCGACCGCCTCACCCGCCTCGGCCTCACCGCCCTGCTGGACTGACCGCCCCCGCCGGGCCGCCCGCCCCGCCGGGCCGCCCGCCCTGCCCGGCCCGACCGCCCCCCTGCCCGGCCGGCGGTCCCTCTGCACGGCCGCGCGGCCGACGCGTCCGCCTCCCGGCCCGGCCCCCTCTCGCCGTGGCGCCGGGCCCCGGAGCCGTACATCTCTGTGATGACGCTGCGTGGCCGCGTAGCACTCAGGTATGACCCACGACCGACATGGCGGCGGACTCGTGGAACCTTTGCCCGCTCATACCGTCTTGACCTGTACCAAGCGGACGGCTGAACGGATGTGACGGTGAGTCAGACCATGGGGACAACGGATTCCGCGGGGCGGGGGAAGGCGTTCGCACCCGAGTACCAGGGTGCGCTCGGGTCACTGTCGGTGAACTCGTCGCTGACGGACGTGCTGGAGCGCGGCATCCGCGAACTGCGGGCGGCCGAGGAGGCCGGGCAGGCACGGGAGGCCGCGCGGTGCGGGCTCGCCGTGGCGGAGGCGTACCGGCGGCTCGGGCGCGTCGAGGACGCCGACCGGGCCTGGAAGGCCAGCTTCCGGGCCGCGCGCGACGCCGGCGACACCGGCGCCATGGCGTGGGCGCTGTGGAGCGGCGGCACCCTCGCCCGGCAGCGCGGCGCCCTCGCCCTCGCGTACCGGCTCCTGCGCCTGGCCGCCGACGCGGGCGAGCGCGGCGGCGACGTCGTCGTACGGGGCTACTCCCTCGCGGGCCTGGCCGAGACCGGGCGCATACAGGGCGACTACGCGGCCGTCGGCGAGCTGCACGAGCAGCTCCTGGCGGAGGCCCGGCGGCGCGGCGAGGCGCGGCACACCGTGTGGGCGCTGGAGGGCATCGCGCAGATGCACCGCAACACCGGCTCGTACGACCGGGCGCTCGCGCTGTTCGAGGAGGCCGCCGAGACCGCCGACCGGGCCGACGACCGGCGCGGCTGGGCCTGGGCGCTGCGGGGCGTCGCCGACGTCGTCTCCGTCCGGGACGGCGACGTGGAGCGGGCGCTGGAGCTGTTGTCGCGGGCCGAGGTGGTGTGCCGCGACATGAGGCTGTCCAGTGCCCTGGCGTACAACCACAAGATGCGCGGCAACGTCCTCTACCGGGCCGGGCGGTACGGGGAGGCCCGCGACACGTACGCGCTGGCGCTGGAGGAGTTCCGCGCCATGGACGAGCCGCGCGGTACCGCCCTGTCCCGGCTGGGCCTCGCCAAGTCCCTGGCCCGGCTGGGCCGCGACCTCTCCGAGACCGCCGCCGAACTGGCCGAACTGCGCGGCACCCTGGACCGGATCGGGCTGCGGCACGCCCGCGACATGGTGGAGAAGGCCGCCGCCGAGCTGGGCGTGGGGCCGTTGCCCGCCCCGGGTGGGGAGGGGGTGCGGTGACGGGGCGCGTGCGGGCGGCGGGTTCGGTGCCGGGGGCGGTGCCGGGGGCGGTCTGGGGTTCGGTGCCGGGGGCGGTCTCGGGTTCGGGGCCGGGGGCGGTCTCGGCTCCCGCACCCCCTTCGGCGCCCTCGGCGGTGGGCGGGGCGGATGGTGGCGCCGCAGCGCTGCTGGTGCGGTGCCGTGCGCTCGTGCGGCCCGCGCTCGCCCGCGCCGTGCGGCGACTGCACCCGTGGACCGGCGAGATGGCCGCCTTCTCGCTCGGCTGGGCCGACGTGGACGGCACGCCCGAGCCGGGCGCGTCCGAGGGGAAGGGCGTCCGGCAGGCCCTCGCCGTGCTGGGCGCCGAGGCGGTGGGCGCGGACGGGCGGGTCGCCGTGGCGGGCGCGGTCGCGGTGGAGCTGGTGCACGCGTTCTCGCTGCTCCACGACGACATCATGGACGGCGACGCCGTGCGGCGGCAGCGCGCGACCGTGTGGAAGGCGTACGGCACCGGGCCCGCCGTGCTGGCCGGTGACGCGCTCTTCGCGCTGGCCGTGCAGAGCCTCGCCGAGGCGCCCGGCCGCCACACGGGCCCCGCCGTGCGGCGCCTCGGGGACACGCTCAACGACCTCGTGCGCGGCCAGGCGGAGGACCTGTGCTTCGAGGGCCGGCCCTGGACCGGCCCCGGCGCGGTGCCGCCCGACGCGTACCGGGCCATGGCCGAGCACAAGACCGGTTCCCTCCTCGGCTGCGCGGCGGCGCTCGGGGCCCTGCTGGGCGGCGCGCCCGACACCACGGTGGCCGCGCTGGACCGGGCCGGACGGCACCTGGGGGTGGCCTTCCAGGCGGTGGACGACCTGCTCGGGGTGTGGGGCGACCCGGCGGTGACCGGCAAGCCCGTCCACAGCGACCTGCGGCGGCGGAAGAAGACGTACCCGGTCCTGGCCGCCCTCGCCGCCGACACCCCGGCCGCCCGCGAGCTGGCCGCCTTCCTCGACGCGACCGGCACGCCCGGCGGACCCGGCGCCGCTCCCGGCGGACCCGGCGCCGCTCCCGGCGGACCCGGCGCCCTCCCCGGCACGCCCGCCGTCACCGGCTCCGCCGCGCTCCCCGCGCCCGGCGCCACCCTCGACGACCCGGCGACGGCGGCGCACGCCGCGTCCCTGGTGGAGCGGGCCGGCGGCCGGGACGCGACCCTGCGGGAGGCCGTCGACCAGCTCGGCGCCGCCCGCGCCTGCCTGCGCGGCGTCCCCCTGGCACCCGGCCCGTCCGGCGAGCTCGACGCCCTGCTGGAGTTCCTGCTGCACCGGGTCGTCTGAGGGCCCGGCCGACGGGTCCGCGGGGGGCCTCGGCTGCCCGAGGTGCCGGGACGCGTGCAGCGCCGCCCGGCGGGCCCGGCGGGCCCGGCGGCCCCCCGCGCCGCCCGGCCGACCGCCCCGCACCCCGCCCCCGGTGCGGGGCCGGGCGGGCCCGGCCGGTGGGCGCCACCGGTGCCCGCCGGGCGGTGTGGGGCGGCCCCCGTCGGGTACCGGGGGCACGTGGACCTGGACGTCGTCGAGGAACGCCCGTACCGGTTCCGCCTGGAACGGCACGGCGCCATGCGCGTGCCCGGAACCGTGTTCGCCTCCCGCGACCTCCTCCGGGACGCCGGGCAGTCCCTGCGCCAGGTCGCGAACGTCGCCACCCTGCCCGGCATCGTCGGCGCCTCGTACGCCATGCCCGACATCCACTGGGGCTACGGCTTCCCCATCGGCGGGGTCGCCGCGACCGACGTGGCCGCGGGCGGCGTCGTCTCGCCCGGCGGGGTCGGCTTCGACATCTCCTGCGGGGTGCGGCTCCTCGCCGCCGACTGCGACCGGGAGGCCCTGCGCCCGGTGCTCGGCGCCGTCATGGACGACCTCGGCCGGGCCGTGCCGCGCGGCGCCGGACCGGGCGGGGTGTGGCGGCTGGACGGCACCGGCGAACTGGAGCGGGTCCTGCGCGGCGGCTCCCGCTACGCCGTCGAGCGGGGGTACGGCGTCGAACGCGACCTGCTGCGCTGCGAGGACGGCGGCGTGGTCGCCGACGCCGACGTGGACCAGGTCGGCCCGCGCGCCCGCGAACGGGGCCTCGGCCAGGTCGGCAGCCTCGGCTCCGGCAACCACTTCCTGGAGGTCCAGGCCGTCACGGAGGTGTACGACGCGCACGCGGCGGAGGCGTACGGGATCGCCGCCGGGCAGGTCTGCGTCATGATCCACTGCGGGTCGCGGGGGCTGGGCCACCAGATCTGCTCCGACCACGTCCGCGCCATGGACCGCGCGATGGCCCGGTACGGCATCGAGGTCCCGGACCGGCAGCTCGCCTGCGCGCCCGTCGACTCCCCGGAGGGCCGCGCGTACGCGGGCGCGATGGCCGCGGCGGCCAACTACGCGCGCGCCAACCGCCAGCTCCTGTCCGACGCCGCCAGGCGCGTGCTGCGGCGGCGGGCCGGCGTGCGCCTCGACCTCGTGTACGACGTGTCGCACAACCTCGCCAAGGCCGAGACGTACCGCGTGGACGGCGAGCCGCGCCGCCTGTGCGTCCACCGCAAGGGCGCCACGCGCGCGTTCCCGCCGGGCCACCCGGACCTCCCCGGCGACCTGCGGGACGCGGGCCAGCCGGTCCTCGTCCCCGGCACGATGGGCACGGCCTCGTACGTGCTGGCAGGCGTACCGGGCGGGGACGCCTTCCACTCCGCCTGCCACGGCGCCGGCCGTGTCATGAGCCGCCACCAGGCCGCGCGCACGGTCACCGGCGCCGCGCTGCGCGCCCGGCTGGAGGACGCCGGGATCGCGGTGCGGCCCCTGTCGATGCGCGGCCTCGCGGAGGAGGCGCCGGAGGCGTACAAGGACGTGTCGGCGGTCGTCGCCGCGAGCGAGGGCGCCGGCCTGTGCCGGAGGGTCGCCCGTCTGGAACCGCTGGGCGTCGTGAAGGGCTAGCCGGCTCGTCGGCGCGATCCCCGAACGGAGAAGGACGAGCCGGGGCTCGCAAGGCTCCCGGGACCGCTCTCGGCACCCCGGCGAGGCCCGCGCCGCCCGCAGTGCCCGCGGTGCCCGCCGTGCTCTCGGGGCTCTTGGGGCTCTGCCCTCGGCGCCACCAGGCCCTCGGGGCTCTCTCGGGGCTCTCTCCCGGGGCTCTCCGCCGGGGCTGCTTTCCCGGGGCTCTCCGCCGGGGCTGCTTTCCCGGGGCTCTCCGCCGGGGCTGCTTTCCCGGGGCTCTCGGGGCTGCTCTCCGCCGGGGCCCTCCCGCGCCCCCGCCCGCCTCACACGGCGTTCCCGCTCCCGCCACGCCCCCGCCTCCGCCTCACACGTCGACCGTCGCCCCGCACGACCAGCCGTACGGGTCCGGGCCCATGCGCAGGTCGCTCCACGACACCGCCTTCGGCACGGAGCCGGTCATCCGCACCCGGGCAAGCGGGGCCACCGCGAGGCGTACGTCCAGTTCGCCGGCCTCCGTCGACTCGACCTCGACGTCGACCGGCACCTCCCCGTGCGCGTCCAGCCGGTAGACCACCTCGTCCAGCAGGTCGGCGAGCAGGTCCTCGTCGCTCTCCTCGGCGAGCCGCACCCGCCGCACCGCGTCGGCGTGCGCGGCCGACACGTCCGCGAAGCACTCCACCAGGCCGAGCACCGCCTCCCCCAGGCACTGCTCCCGGTTGGCGCCCCACGCCTCGACCCGTACGTCCGCGGTGTGCGGCACGGTCCGGTGGCCGCCCTCGCCGCGCCGCCGCACCGGCGTCTCGCCGCCCACGCCGGCGTCAGCGCCGGTACACGCCGACGAGGGTGCCGCTCGCGACGGCCTTCGGCTCGACGGCCCGGCGCACCTGCTCGGCGGTGGGCTCGTCGGGCAGCACGCACGGCTCCCGGAGGGCGTACAGGCGGAAGACGTACCGGTGCGCCTCGTCGCCGGGCGGCGGGTGCGGGCCGCCCCAGCCGCGCCGGTGGAAGCCGTTGACGAGCTCGGTGCTCCCCTCGGGGGGCCGTCCGGGCGCCGTACCGCCGGTGCGCGGGTCGATGCCGACGGCCACCCAGTGGACGAACGTGCCCGAGGGGGCATCGGGGTCCTCGCACACCAGCACCAGTTCGCTGGCGTCGTCCGGCACGCCGGACCAGGTCAGCGGCGGCGGCTCGTTCTCGCCCTCCAGCGCGTGCCGGCGCGGGATGGGCGCGTGGTCACCGAACGCGGAACTCTTCAGATCGATACCGGCCATGCGCCCCGCAGTACCCCTGAGCCGCGTCCCTATGCCCGCTCACCGGGCAGGTCACCCGGCCGGCCCGGCCGAGGGGGCGGCCGGTGTGCGGCGAGGCGCGTACGGGCTCGGCCTGGCCGGGCTCCCGGCCGGGCCCGCTCCCGAGCCCCGTCAGGGGCGGCGCCCCCGCTCGAAAGGGCGGGGCCCCCGCACCCCTACGGGGGCGCCGAACGGGTGCTGCCCCGTCCCCGCCGTCCCGTAAGGGCGGCCCCTAAGCGGCGGTGCCCCGGCGGACGCGTTCCAGCCAGCCGCCGATGTGGCAGGTCAGCCCGTACCGCTCCAGGTCGCGCCGCTGCCGGAAGTCCGCGCCGTCCGGGCCCGCCAGCCAGTCCCGCACGGCCGGGAGCACCCCGCCCGGCATGCCCGGCGGGCGCAGCTCCGGCACGTCCACGATGCCGTCCTCCACCACGAAGAACCCGCCGACCGGCACCAGCGGGGCGAAGTTGCGCAGCGCGGCGGTGGTCGTCCCGTACGTGTGCACGGTGTCCTCGACGACCAGGCAGCGCGCCCCGGCCGGCAGCGCCGCGCGGACCCGCAGGGCCGTGTCCGGGTCGGCGACGTCCCCTTCGACCAGCGTGATGCCGTCCTCGTACGACGGGTCGGCGGCCGACAGCGCGGCCCGCGCCTTGTCCTGGCGCAGGTCCACCGTGACGACCCGCACTCCGGGCGGCACCCGGCCGTACGCGGCGAGCGTCCGCAGCCGGTCGCGGAACCACAGCGCGGAACCCCCGAAGTGCGTGCCCAGCTCCACGACGGCCTGGCTGCGGGAGAGCCACATCAGGTGCTCCATCATCCGCAGGTCCTCGGGGAACTTCTTGATCCGCACCCCCGCGTACACATCCCGCAGGTGCTGCCGCTCCCGCGCCCTCCAGTAGGCGCGGACGGTGCCGTCCAACTCCGCCGCCACACGCGGCGGCAGCCCCATGTCGCTCGGACCGCTCGGACCGTTCTGGCCGCTCGGACCGCTCCTGTCGGGGCGGCCGGGGCGGTCGCTCTGGCCGTGCTGGTTCTGGTCGTGCTGGTTCTGGTCGCTCTGGTTCTGGTCGCTCTGGTCGGTGCGGTCCGGACGGCTCGCGGGCTCCTCGGGCGCCTCCACGTCCACGAGCGAAGCACGCCCGCGCGTCGGGTGTCTACGGTGCCTGGAGCGCCCAGCCCGGCGGACCGGCGGCGTCCGGCGCCCGGAGGCTCAGGGGCGCGCCGTTCTCCGGGCCTGCCGGGGCGAGGGCGAGGCCCTGCCCCTTCAACGTGAAGGTGTGGACGGCCCCGTCGGCGGACGGGGTCGCCGCCCAGCGCTGGGCGTCGCTGTCCACGCACGGCCGCTGCACCACGGCCGCGCCGGGACCGGGCGGGTCGGCGGGCTGGAGGCACAGCCCGGAGTGGACGGCGCGGAGCTGGGTGTGGCCGTCGCCGAGGTCGGCCACCTGCCACTGCTGGTTGGGCTGGCCGTGCCGCTCCCAGGCGATGACCGGGGCGCCGTCGTGGGTGGCGCCGCCCGACACGTCGGCGGCCCGGCCGGTCGCCGGATCGACCAGCACGAAGGTGCCCGCGGGAACGGGGGGTCGGGCCGGGCTCGGCGTGGGCGTCGGGGTGGGCGTCGGGGCCGGGTTCGGGGCGGGGGGCGCCGAGGGCGTGGGGGCGGTCGCGGAAGCGGTGGCCGGGGCCGCCCGCGGGGTGCCGTCGCCGTCCCCGCCGCCGAGCACGGCGCCGATGGCCAGGCCGGCCCCGGCGCACACGATGATCGCCGCGCCCACGAGCACCGCCCTGGGCGGCCGGGAGGGCCGGGAGGGCCCGGAGCGGCGGGACGCGGGCGGTGTGGGCCCGCCTCGCGGCGGTAGGTCGTCCTCGATGCGGGGCAGCGGACGCGTCGCCTCCACGGGCGGCGGCCCACCGTACGCCCCGGCGCCGTACGCGACCGGGCCCTGGACGGCCGGGCCCTGGGCGGCCTGGGCTGCGTGCGGGGCCCGCGGGTGCGCGGCCTGTGGGTGCGCGGGCTCGTAGGGGGCTTGGCCGCCGGAGGTTTGGCCGTAGGGGGCCTGGGAGCCGTAGGGGGCGTCAGGGTGCCCGTGAGGGTTCGGGGCCTGGTAGGGGTTCGAGTCCCCGTAGGGGTTCGAGTCCCCGTAAGGGTTCGAGTCCCCGTAAGGGCTCGGGTGCCCGTAGGGGGCAGCGGCTCCGTACGGGGCCTCGGGGGCATCAGGGTGCGGGGGCCCGTCCGGGGCCTGGGCACCGTGGGGGTGCCGGGCGCCGTAAGGGTCCGGCGGCGGGGCCGCCGGGAGGGTCGGCGGGAGGAGTTCCGTCGCGTCGGGGTCCCACGCCCGCGAACCGCTGCCCTGTGGTTGGTCGTTCACCCTGCTCCTCGCCCGCCTGTCCCGCCCGTCCCGTACGTCCCGCCCTACGTGCGGCCCGCCCGACACGTCCGCGCCGCCCCGGCCCGTTCGCGTCTCCTCGTCGCGCCGCCCGGCGACGGTACAGTGCGACGATCGTACGAACTGATGACGGGGGTTCACATGGCACTGTTCGGCAACGCCCACACGGTCGACCCGGCGAGCGCGCAGCAGGAGTACGCCCGCCTCCTCGGCCCCGGCGAGCGGGTGCACGCGGCGTTCCTGCTGATCCGCGACACGATCCTGTTCACCGACCGCCGGCTGATCCTCGTCGACAAGCAGGGGATCACCGGCAAGAAGGTCGAGTACCACTCGATCCCGTACCGCAGCATCACGCACTTCGCGGTGGAGACGGCGGGCACGTTCGACCTCGACGCGGAGCTGAAGATCTGGATCTCCGGCAGCCCGACGCCGGTCCAGAAGACCTTCACCAAGGGCGTCGACATCTACGAGGTGCAGGCGATCCTTACGCAGTTCGTGGCACGCTGACGGCGGCGCGCCGCCACCGTACCGGCCGGCCCGCGCACCGTGCGTAGGCTGGGCCGATCCAGTGGGCGCGCGGGCTCGCGGGCGCGCGGGCGGCGACGAGGCAGGCGGGCGCGGCGATGGCGGACGACCAGCGGTGGCACATGCGGATCGGCGAGGTGGCCCAGCGGACCGGGCTGCCGCTGCGCACGATCCGCCACTACGAGGACGCGGGCATCGCGGCGCCGTCGGCCCGCACCAAGGGCGGCTTCCGGCTCTACACCGCCGCCGACGTGGAGCGCCTGCTGGCGGCCGGGCGGATGAGGCCGCTCGGCTTCACCGTGGACGAGATGCGGGACGTGCTCGACCTCACCGACCGGCTCGCCTCGGTGGACGACCCGCCCGACGACGAGGAGCGGGCGCTGCTGCGGGCCCGCCTCGACACGTACCGGCGGGCCGTCGAGGCACGGTGCGAGGCGCTGCGGGTCCGGCTGCGCAGGGCCGAGGACCTCGCCGCCGCCCTGCGCGGCCACCTGGACCCGGTCGGCTGACCCCGGAGCCGTACTCCTCCGGCCCGAGACCACCGCCGACCCGCGGCCGTACGGCGGCCCGAGACCGTCGCAGCCGACGGTGAACCGCACTCCGGCCCGCGACCGTACGCCGACCCGAGACCGTACGCCGGGGGCCGGGCCCGTACGCCGGGCCCGTACGCCGGGGCCGGGCCCGCGCTGGCACCGTGCGCCGGCCCCGGCGACGGGGCCGGCGGTGGCCCCTCAGGTGTCCAGCACCCCGAGCTGGCGCAGCATGCCGACCTCGTCCCAGTTCCACCAGCTCTCCACGATCTTGCCGTCCTCGCAGCGGAACGTGGCGTGGCCCGTGCCGGCCACGTCCCGGTCGGTCGCCGGGATGCCCCGGTACTCGCGGACGTGGTGGCCCTGGTAGCCGATGCCGACACACACGAGGTCGCCCTCGGCGACGACCCGGTCCAGGGTGAGCCGCGGTTCGAAGGCCGCCAGTATCTCGGCGTTCTCGGCCTTGGCCCGCTCCAGGTCCAGGGCGTCGGAGGAGAGCGCCGGGTCGTGCTCGCGGTATCCGGCGGCGCACAGCGCGTCCGCCGCGTCGATGTCGCGGGCGTTGACGACCCGCTCGAAGAACTCCCTCACCAGCGCCTTGTTGAGCTGTTCGTCCCGGACCACGTCGAGGTCCGTGAACGACGGCTCACCCTCGCAGAGCTCGACCATCTCCTGGTAGATGCGGCCGGTCTCCGGCAGCCTGGAGTTGCGCATCGCCTCCTCGTACGAGGGGAACTCGACGATCTCGACGACGTGGGCCGCGTCGGAGCGGTCCCTGGCGACGATCGAGTGGGTGGCGGTCCGCTTGCCCCGCGTCGCCTCGACCCAGTCGTCCATCAGATTGTTCAGCGCGTCGACCTGCTGTGTACGGCAGTCGATGACCTGCACGAACGTCATGGCGCCCGCCTCCCGCGGTTGACCGGTTGACCCTTCGCCTGACACCAACCACGGTATGCCCGTTCCGCCCCTTGTGTCCCGGGGTACCGGCGGGTCAGGATTCCGGGATCAGCTCCGGCGTCTCGCCCTCCGTCCGCGCGACGTCGATCAGCGAGAACGGGGCGCCCTGCGGGTCCACCAGCGCGGCGAAGCGGCCGAAGGGGCTGTCGACCGGCCCGAACACCACCTTGGCGCCGTGCGTCCTGGCACGCCCGATCGCGGCGTCCACGTCGTCCACGGTGAAGTAGACGCTGACGTACGGCGGGACCTCCGGCGGGAAGCCCTCGTCCATCCGCATCCGGCCGAGCACCGGCTCGCCGCCGACCTCGAAGACCTTGAAGTCGACGTGCTCGTCGGGCATCCGCTTCGTCGCGTACGGGAAGACGGCCGGGAAGAACGCGTCGGCCGCGTCCGCGTCGCGGGTGGTGACCTCCGCCCAGCAGTACGCGCCCGGCACGGCCCGCGCCTCGAAACCCCGGTGCGTACCGGGCTGCCAGGCGCCGAACACGACCCCTCCCGGATCGCGGGCGACCAGCATCTTCCCGAACTCGCCGACCGCCATGGGGCCCATGACGACCTCGCCGCCGCCCTCCCGCACCTTCCGCGCGGTCTCCTCGACGTCGGGCGACGCAAGGTACAGGCACCAGGCGGAGCGGGGCGCCCCGCCGCCCCCGTCGCCCTGACCCGGCATGGGCGGCACGATGGCGGCGACCGCCTTGCCGCCGGCGTACGCCTGCGTGTAGTCGCCGTACTCGGTGGCCTCCTCGCCGTAGGTCCAGCCCAGCACGTCGCCGTAGAAGCGCTTGGCGCCCTCCAGGTCGGTGAACATCGCGTCCGCCCAGACGGGCACCCCCTCGGCGGGCCGTTCGGTCATGGTGATCCCCTCACGGTTCACGGGTGGTGTGACATGTCCGATTCGCCACGCTATCGACCAGCGGGCCGACCCGCGCGCCGGGCCGCGCGCCGGGCCGCGCGCCGGGCCGCGCGCCGACGTCCCCGCCCGACCGCACGAGAGGGCCGCCCGGCAGGCCGTACGACCGGGCCGAAACCGGGGCCCACGACAGGGCCGCGCGGCCCGGACCGCTCGGGGCGGCCGGGCACACGCGCGCCCGCACGGGCAAGGGACTCCCCTCGTGGCCCCTTGTCCATGTTTTTTCGAGTTAACAGTGACGTAGAGTGTTTACGCAAGCCCGCTCAGGACCGGATCCGCCCGAGTCGGGGTCGGTACAGTACGGGCCCGTTGACCGACCGCGCGGAAGCGCCGCACGCGAACATGGGGATCGGGATGGACGACGGCAACGGCGGGGAGCGGACCGCGGCACCCGAGCTGAGAACGCTGCAGCAGAAGGTCGCGTACATGGTGGAGAAGACCTTCCCCGGCCAGAAGGTCTCGGGGCGGGCCTTCTCCGAGCTGGTCAGGGAGCGTGGCGGCGCCCTCTCGCACAGCTACTTCTCCAACATCCTGGCGGGCAAGGTCACCCACCCGTCCGAGGACATCCTCAAGGCCCTCGGGCTGGGCTTCGGCGTGGACTGGCGCTTCTTCAAGGAGGAGTCGGAGGTCGTGGACGACGTGGTCGCGGGCCTCCAGTTCCTCGCCAAGCGCCGTACCGGGGAGATCAGCGGCCTCGCGGCCCGCGGCGCGGGCGACGCCGGCCTCCCGGCGGAGCTGCTGGAGTTCGCGCTCTCCCTCCTCCAGGAGACCCGTGCGGAGGGCCCCGCGGGCGCGGCGGGCGACGCGGCGGGCGACGGTGGGGGCGGTCGCGCGGAGGGCACCGGCGGCGGCGCGGGGAGCCGCCGCTGACGGACACGGGTCCGGCCCGGCTTGGCTAGACTCGCTGACCGCAGGTCGCACACGCGTGACTCCGATCAAGAGGTCCCCATGTCCCAGCGGTCCATGCGCGCGCTGCGCAGAGAGTGCGAGGCCCGTCTGGCCGACCTGCCGATCCCGGCACCGTTCGCCATCCCCGAGCTGGTCGCCAACATGGAGGCCGTGCGGGGCCGCCGCATCGTCCTGCGGGAGCTGCCCGAGCGCCTGGCGCGCGTCGACTCCGCCTGCGGGCTGCGGCTGAAGGCCGGCGACACCAGCTTCGTGCTGTACCGGCGCCGCCCCACGACGTACCAGACGCAGCACGTCATCCTGCACGAGCTGTGCCACGAGTGGTTCGACCACGGCACCTCGCTCGACGCGGAGCGGCTGCGGCGACTGCTGCCGATGTTCGACACGTCGCTGATCTCCCGCGTGATGCAGGCGGGCACCACCGTGCAGGCCCGTGCCCAGTACGACACCCACGACGAGCGGATGGCCGAGCTCGGCGCCTCGCTGATCCCGCGCCTGGCCCGCGGGGTGGCCGGCGACGACATGGTCGGCCGGCTCGCCGACTCCCTGTCCCGGCCGGTCGCCCACCGCCGCCGGGACGTCTTCCGCCGTGACGAGCGAGGCGCAGCCCCGCGCGGCGGCGGCCACCGCGAGGACCGTGACGGCCTCGAGGACCGTGACGGCCGCGAGGGCCGTGACGGCCGCGAGGACCGCGGAGGCCACAGCGACTGACGCGACCGACGCGTCCGATGCGGCCGACGCGTCCGACGCACCCGACGACGAAGCCCCCTGCGAGGACGCGAATTGAGTGCGCTTGACCTGGCCGGCTACCTGGTGGCCGCCCTGATGACGGCGGTGGCGCTGTGGCGGATGCCCGCCGCGCTGTGGGGCGACGAGGAGGACAGGCGGCGCCGCGCCCTGTGGGGCTGCTACGCCGGGTTCGCCGCCGCCCTCTGGACGAAGACGCAGGTCGTACGGGTCAGCCTCAACAACAGCCCGATCGTCGACCTGGCCGTGCTGATCAAGCACTACACGGCGACGGTCGCGATCCTGGCGATCCTCGGCTACATCGTGGCGATCTACGGGACGTACCCGGAGGGCGGGACCGTGCCGCGCCACGTCCGGTTCGCGCGGCTGATCCAGCACGTGGCGGCGAAGGCGTCGGTGGCCACGCTGATCCTGCTGACGGTGCTCTTCTTCACGGTCGTGGACCGCTCCACGCCCTCCGACCGGTTCGTGTCGGACCACGCCGGGCAGTGGGGCGCGTCGCTCTACATGACCGTCTTCTACCTGTACCTGGGGGCCGCGTCCGCCGTGTGCGCCTACCAGTGGGCGCTGGCGACGGCGAACGCGCCGCTGCGGCACCTGCGGGTCGGGCTCGGGATGATGACGGCCGCCATGTTCATCGGCGTCGGATACACGGTGAGCCGGACGCTGTTCCTGTGGATCAGCGTCGTGGAGGAGCCGACCGCCGGCTTCGCCCGGGGCTTCGACAAGGCGACCGAGGCGGCGCAGGTGCTGCTGTTCGCGCTCTTCGCGATCGGCGCCTCCATCCCGGCGTTCGGCTCCGGCTGGCGCCGGGCGCGGCTCTGGCGGGCCCAGGCGGCGCTGCACCCGATGTGGCGGGAGCTCATGACGGCCTTCCCCGACCAGCCGTTCGCCCCGCCGGCGTCGCTGGCGCGGGAGCTGACCCGCTTCGGCACCCCGGCCGACCTGCGGGTGGACCGGTGGGCGGCCGACATCGCGGACGCGGTGGAGAAGCTCCGCCACTACGTGCCGGACGGGCTGCTGCCCGCCGCGCGCGAGGCGGCCGGCTCGACGGGACCGGAGGCGGACGCGTACTGGATCAAGGCCGCGCTGGCGGCGAAGGCGGCGGGCGCCGAGGCGGGGGAGGCCGCGCGGTTCGACACCCGCCCGGCGGCGGACCAGGACGGTGAGGTGGCATGGCTGGTGCGGGTCGCGGAGGCGTACCGCTCGATACCGGAGGAGAAGGCGAGGGGCCTGCTCGTATGACCCCCCGTCCCACACCCCCGGCCCGGCCCACACGCCCCACCCGGCCCGCGCCCCCTGCCCGGCCCGCGCCCTCCCCTGCGGACCCGGCAACGCCGACGCCCCCGCCGGCACCCGTGCCCCCACCCGTCGCCCCGCCGGCACCCGCGCCCCCACCCGTCGCCCCGCCGGCACCCGCGCCCTCAGCCGCGCCCCCGCCCGCGTCGGCACCCCCGGCCACGAGCCCGGCCACCACCCCGCCCGTCGCCCCGGCCACCACCCCGCCCGTCGTCGCCCCGGCCACTTCCGCGCCCGCGACCGAGCCCCCGCCCACGACCGTGGCGGTGGCCGCCCGGCGGGTCACCGACGTGCTCCAGCCGCGCAACGTGCTCCTCGCCGGGATGCCCGCCGTCGGCGCCCTCGCCGCGGGCCACTGGACCGGCCTGCTGTGGGGCCTGCTCGGGGCCCTGTGCGCCGGGATCGTCCCGGCGGCCTATATCGAGTGGGAGCGCGGCCGGGGCCGCTGGGGCGACCGGCACGTCGTGGACCGCACCCAGCGGGCACCGATCTTCCTGGTGATCCTCGGCTCGATCGGTACGGGATCGCTGCTCATGGTGGCGGGCGGCGCCCCGGTCGGCATCCTGACCGCCATGCTCGCGCTGTGGGTGATGACGGTGGGCCTGCTGGCCGTCAACACGGTGTGGAAGATCTCGGTGGACTCGGCGGTCGCGTCGTCGGTGGTGACGCTGCTGGCCTGCGTCGACTCGGCGTGGTGGCTCACCGCGTACGCCCTGACGGCCGCCGTGTGCTGGTCCCGCGTGGCGCTCCGCTACCACACCCCGGCCCAGACCCTGGCGGGCGCGGCCCTGGGCGCGGCCACGTCGCTGGCGTACCTGGTGGGCTGAGGCGGGGCGGGCCGAGGCGGGGCCCCGGCCCGGTCGGGCGAGCCACCAGCAGGGCAGCCGGAGGAGCGCGGCGACCCGGTCGGCCGTCGCCCGGAGGGCCGTCGGCCGACCGGTACGGCCGGCCGCCCCGCGTCAGCCGAGCGCCCCGCCCAGGGCGGCGCCCAGGGCCAGTGCCGCCACGGACGCGACGACCGAGGCGGCCACGTTGGCGGCGGCGTAGCCGGTGGCACCCGCCCGGCTCAGGCGCAGGGTCTCGTACGAGAACGTCGAGTACGTCGACAGCGCCCCGCACAGCCCCGTGCCCAGCAGGGCGTACGCCGGGGACGCCACGGCCGCGCCCGCGAGGACCCCCAGGACGAGGGAGCCCAGCACGTTGACGGCCAGGGTGCCCCAGGGGAACACCGTGTCGTGCCGGGACTGGACCGCCCGGTCGGTCAGGTACCGCAGCGGGGCGCCCAGCGCACCGCCCGCCAGGACGAGCAGCCAGGTCACCGCGCCCCGCCCCCGCCGTCCCCGCGGGCCCCGCCCCCGTCCGCCCGGTCACCCGCACGCACCCCGTCCCCGCCGCCCCGGTCTCCCCCACCGCCCTCGCCGCCGCTCCCACCGCCCCCGTACCGGAGCACCTCGACCCGCTCCAGGGTCACCAGGCATCCGTCCACCAGGCCGGCCAGCCGGGGCAGGAACGCCCGGACACGGGCGTCGTCGTCCACGATCACCACGGCCACCGGCAGGTCCTCGCTCAGCGACAGCAGCCGCGACGTGTGGACCACGGACGACGCGCCGAAGCCCTCCACGCCCCGGAAGACGCTCGCCCCCGCCAGTCCCGCCTCGTGCGCGCGGTGCACGACCTCCGCGTACAGCGGCCGGTGGTGCCACTGGTCGGCCTCGCCGAGGATCACCGTCAGCCGCGTCGCCGCCCCCGTGCCCGGCGCCCCCGTACCCGCTGCCCCCGTACCCGGCGCCCCCGTGCCCGGCGCCCCCGTACCCGCTGCCCCTGTCGTCCCACCGGTCATGCCCGCCTCCTCCCGCCCACCGCCGCCAGCACGGCCCGCGTCGCCCACGCGGCCGTCGCGACCGCCGCCAGCGCGGCCAGGAGCGTACCCGCCAGGTACACCGCCGCCGGGACCGCACGGCCCTGCTCCAGCAGCGTCCGGATGTCCAGGGCGTACGTCGAGAACGTCGTGAACCCGCCGAGCATCCCCGTACCGACCAGCGGCCGCAGCAGCCGGTGAGGGTGCCGCGCCTCGTCCAGCACCGCCATGAACACCCCCATCAGCGCGCAGCCCGCGACGTTCGTCCACAGTGTCGCCCAGGGGAAGGCGCCCGGCGCGGTGGGCAGCGCCAGCGCCACCCCGTACCGCGCCCCCGCGCCCAGCGCGCCGCCGACCGCCACGGCACCGAGCACCGCCCACGACCCGGCGGCGCGCCGTACCGCCCGCGCGGAAGCGGCCCCCGCACGCCGGACGGGACCCCCGTACGGCCGCCCCGGCGCGTGGCCGCCCGAGCGCCGCGCGGGCGAGGAGCCGCCGGGGTGCCGTCCGGACCCCGCCCCCGTCCGCGGCCCGGCCGGTCGTGCGGGGCCTGGCGGGGGAGCACCGTCGTCGGGCGCGCGGCCGTCCGGCGTGGGGCGCTGGTTCATGGGAGGGGAGCCTAGGCCGCCGAGCGACGCCCCGCGCACCGGGCGGCGACCCCGGTCACCCACCCGGCCACGGCCCCCACCCGCGGCTGCGGCTGCGGGTCCTTCCGCCCGGCGGGACACTGGTCGGGTCGGACACAAGACGGACAACTCCATCGGAGGCGAGACCCCATGGCTTCCCTCGTCGTCGAAGACATGCTCCGCACCTACCCCGCCGACCTCGGAGACGTCGACCGGCAGAAGCTCGCGCACTGCATCGAGGAGTGCGCCGCCTGCGCGCAGGCGTGCGGCGCCTGTGCCGACGCGTGCCTCTCGGAGACCGGGCACCTCGACATGCTCGCCAAGTGCATCCGCACCAACATGGACTGCGCCGACGTGTGCCAGGCGACCGGCTCGGTGCTCTCCCGCCACACCGGCTACGACGCCAATCTGACCCGCGCGGTCCTCCGCGCCTGCGTCGTGGCGTGCGCCACCTGCGCCGACGAGTGCGAACGGCACGCCTCGCGGCACGAGCACTGCCGCGTCTGCGCCGATGCCTGCCACCGCTGCCGGCAGGCGTGCGACGACCTCCTGGGCGCCCTCGGGTAGCCCCCTGACGCCGCACGGACCGGCGGACACCCGGTGCGCGCGGCCGGCCCGCGGGCCCGCCCCCGGCGACGCACCTCCGGGGCGGGCCCTCAGCCGGCGGTCAGGAGGCGGGTGACGAGGCCGTCCACGTCGACCCGCTCCTCGCCCTCCGGCACCACCTCGTACGTACGCTCCAGGAACCGCGCCAGCGACTCCTCGCCGACGGTGAAGTCGGCCTCGCCGCACAGTTCTATGTGGACCCCCGGCCAGATCCGGACGTCCCCCTCGCCGACCGGCCGCCGCATGCCCTCCCGCAGCATCTCCCGGTCGAGGCGCCACTCCGCGTACACGTGATCGCCGTTGGCGAAGGCCACCCGCACCGCGTAGGGGTCGGTCTCGTCGTAGGTCATGTGGGCCATCACCGGCAGTTCGTGCAGGCGCATGAAGAGCTTGTCGTGCAGGACCGCGCTCATGGGTTCCTCCCGAGGACTCTGGGGGCGGGCTCCGGGCTCCGGACTCCGGGCTCCGAAAGGAGTTCCCTCCCAGGTGCCCCCGAGGGCCCGGCCCTATCCCGCGCCCCGCGAATCCGCCCGGACCGCCCCGATTGATCAACTACTGCACCGTGAGCGTGAGATGCGTCGCATGTCCGCTTCCGGACTCACCGGGAGGCGTGCCCTCCGCCTAACGTGAGCGGGTGCATTCCCCGTCGCCCCTCGCCACCGTCGTCACGGCGTTCGCGCCGCGTCTGGCCGAGTTCGCCTTCGAACCCGGCTTCGTCGCCGCCGTCGACCAGCACGTCGCCGCTGTGCGCGAGCGCGTCGGCGCGACCGGACCGGGGCTGGAGCCGGGACCGCCGGACGGGGAGACCCTCTCGGACTACGCGCTCGGGTTCCTCGACGCCCTCGCCGAGACCGGCTGGGACGAGCCGCCGGGCCATGACTTCGCGGTGTGCCGGCTGACCGCCGTCTGCTGGCTGATACGCCGGTACGACCTCCTGGACACCGGCGAGGAGCACCGGCACGGGGTCCAGGACCGGGGCCAGGGCCTCGACCGGGACCGGCATCCTGACCAGGCCCGGGACCAGGACCGCGGCCGAAACCAGGACCGCAGCCGGGACCGGGACCAGGACCGGGATCTCGACCTGGACGCGGACTGACCGATCCCCGGACCGGCGAGGTCCAGCCAGGACCGAGCGCAGGCGCAAGTCCAGGACGAGTCCAGCCCCAGACCCAGACCCAGCCCCAGACCCAGACCCAGACCCAGACCCAGACCCAGGCCCAGGCCCGACGAAGCCGCGCCCCGGTCAGTCCTCCTCCCTCACCCGGCCGCGCCGGGCCCCGGCTCCGCCGGAGCCGTCAGCTCCGGTCGGCGCCGCCCGGGCCGCCGCCGCCCGCCCCGCGCTGCTGGCGCTCCTGCTCGCGCTGCTGCCGGGACAGGGCGTCCTCGCGGCCGGCCATGTACGCGCCGGCGCCCGAGCGGGCCTTCGACGTCTCCTGCTCGGCCGCGCTCATCCACCGCTCCAACCGCTGCCGCATCGGGACGACCGCGCCCCCGCCGACCCCGACGATCAGGATGCCGGCCGCCGTCGCGAGCACCGCGTACAGCACCGGCTGCGTGACGGCCGTGGCGATGCCCGCCTGACCCAGCGCGGCGATCACGCCCAGCGCGACGATCACGGCCCAGACGACGGTCGCGACCGTGTTCCCGTACGAGACGCCGGAGAGGACGCCCCGCACGATGGTGCGCACCGCGTTGGCGATGGCCATCGCGACGACCACCAGCACCAGCGCGACCAGCGCCCGCGGCAGCCAGGCGACGATGCCGTTGATCATGCCGCTGATCGGATTCGGCCCGAAGACGCCGAAGGCGAGCTGGAGGGTGACGAGGAGGAGCCCGTAGTACACGACCTTGCTGAGGATGCCCGTCGCGTCGTACTGCGAGTTCGCGAGCATGCGCTGGGCGCCCGCGCGCTCGCTGAGCCGCTCGAAGCCGACCTTCCGCAGGACCCGGTCCACCACCTTGGCGATGACCTTCGACAGGAACCAGCCGATGACCAGGATGACCAGGAACGCCACGAACTTGGGCACGAACTGGGCGACCTTCGACCAGGCGTCGGAGACGCCCTGCTGGAAGTCGACCGCGAGGCTGATGGTCGGGACGTACGGGGTCATGGGAGGCCCTCCAGTCGGCAAGCGACACTTACCCCTCCGGGATATCAGCGCCCGTCTCCCGGCGCCCCCCGGCGATCCACAGGCGCACCCATCCGTATGACGATCGGCCCGCGACACGGCCCCCGGGCCCTTCCGGCCCCGCCCACCCGACGGAAGCGCGGCCCCCGCACCTCCGCGCGGCACCCGCTCGGCGGGTGTGCGGGCACGGGCGTCAACCGGTTGGTGCACGTCCGCGCGCGGGCCGCGCCCCCGCTTCCTACCGTGACTGAATGATCGTCAGCTCATCGGCCCGCTCCGCCCCCGGTCTCCTCCCCGGCCTCCTCCCGCTCCTCCTGCTCGCCCTCCTCCTCCCCGTGCTGGTGCTGTCGGCCGCCGTGTCCGCCGCCGGCGCGGTGCACCGCCCCAGCGAGCCGACGCCGCCCCGGCCCGGCGCCCGCGTCGACCCCGCGCTGCTGCATCGCTCCGGTACGCAGGTGCGGCTCCCGCCCGGCGCCACACCGCCGCCGGCCCTCTCGGCGCGTGCCTGGCTCGTCGCGGACGCGGGCACCGGACACGTGCTGGCCGCACGCGACGCCCACAGGCGGCTGCCGCCCGCCTCCACCCTGAAGGCCCTGTTCGCCCTGACCGTGCTGCCGAAGCTCTCGCAGACCGCCCAGCACACGGTCGCCGAGGAGGAGCTGACCGGCATCGGCGCCGGCAGCAGTCTCGTCGGCGTGAAGGAGAACCTGACGTACCGGATCGCGGACCTCTGGCGCGGCGTGTTCCTGCACTCCGGCAACGACGCCGTGCGCGTCCTGGCCGGCCTGAACGGCGGCTGGGAGGCGACCGCCCGCCAGATGGAGGCCACCGCCCGGTCGCTCGGCGCGATGGACACCAAGGTGGTGTCCCCCGACGGCTACGACGCGCCGGGCCAGGTCTCGTCCGCGTACGACCTCGCCGTCTTCGGGCGGGAGGGGCTGCGGAACCCGGACTTCGCGCGGTACTGCTCGCTGCCCTACGCCACCTTCCCCGCGGGCGGCTGGTCGTACGGCATCCGCAACACCAACCGGCTGCTCACCGGCGAGGACGGCATCGCGAAGTACCCCGGCATCCTCGGCGTGAAGAACGGCTACACCAGCAACGCCGGCCACACCCTGATCGCCGCCGCCCGCCGCGACGGGCGCACGCTGGTCGTGACGGTCCTGAACCCGTCCGGCGGCCAGCGCGCCGTGTACGAGGAGGCGCGCGAGCTGCTCGACTGGGGGTTCGCCACCGGGCCGGCCGCGCGGCCCGTGGGGTCGCTGCTGCCGCCCGCCGCGACGCGGCTCGTGTCCGGTGCCCCGAAGGCGCCCGCCACGCCCGGGACCGGTACGGCCCCGGCGGCCGCCGGGGCGCCCGGCAGGGGCGCCGCGTCCGGCCCGTCGGCCGGTACGGCCCCCCGGGCCGCCGCGGAGGCCGCGTCCGGGTCCCGTACCCCCGCTGCCACCGCCCCCTCGGCCGCGTCCGCGGGGACGCCCGCCGGGACGCAGGGCTCCGGGGGCGCACCGCTCCCGGCCGGAGCGGCGGCGGCCCCGGGAACGGCGGGCGCGACGGGTCCGGCCGGGGCGGACGGCGGACGCGCGCCGAGCGCGCTGGTCCCGCTCCTGGTGGTCGGTTCGGCGTGCGTGGCCGCCGCGGCGCTGTGGGCGACGCGGCGGCGCACGGCGCGGTGAGGCCGGCCCGGCGCTACACGGCCGGGTCGTCCCCGCCCCCGCCCGCGCTCCCGCTGCCGTACGGGCGGGTGATGATCTCCATGGCGTGGCGGGACGGGTCCATGAAGTACAGGCCGCGTCCGCCGTCGTTGCGGTTGATCTCGCCGGGTCGCTCCTGGCGCGGATCGGCCCAGTAGGGGATCCCGGCCTGCCTGATCCGCGCGAAGGCGGCGTCGAACTCGGCCTCCGAGATCAGGAACGCGTAGTGCTGGGTGGTGATGTGGTCCTCGGGGACCGTCGCGAAGTCGAGGGTGACCCCGTTCGCGGTCTCGACCGGGAGGAAGGGGCCCGTCTCGGCGCCGACCTCCAGCCCGAGGACGTGGGCGAGGAACTCGGCGGACTCCCGC
The DNA here is from genome assembly GCF_008704425.1 of Streptomyces fradiae ATCC 10745 = DSM 40063. Taxonomy (NCBI): domain Bacteria; kingdom Bacillati; phylum Actinomycetota; class Actinomycetes; order Kitasatosporales; family Streptomycetaceae; genus Streptomyces; species Streptomyces fradiae. The sequence continues at coordinate 3,490,618 of NZ_CP023696.1, read as the reverse complement.
CTGTCCTTGGCGTGCACGATGGTGTGGTTGAGCTGTACTGCCACGCTGGAATGCCTCCGTAAGGCATCTCACGGGCACCTCCATGCCTCACCCGGCCGGTGACCGGCACGCGATGCCCTGCCGATGAGCCTAGGCGGAGCCGCCGCGGCCCGACGAGCGGTTTTCGGTCAGTCCCAGTGCCCACCGCTGCACCGACTCCACCGGCCCCGCCGAGAACCGCCGCAGCCACAGCGCCGACCCGGCCAGCATCAGGACCGAGACGGCCGCCCACAGGCCCATCACCCACCACGGGTCCCAGCCGCGCCCCCCGCCGCCGAGTTCGGCGGCCAGCCCCAGGCCGAAGCCGTACGAGACGAGGACGCACACCACGTTCTGCAGCACGTACCCCGACAGGGCCGTGCGGCCCAGCGACGTCAGCCCCCGCGTCAGCGGGCCGGGCCGCCGCACCCGGTCCACGACGGCGCCGATCACACCGATGTACCCGACGGCGACCAGCGGCGCCGCCACGTACCGGCCCATCAGGAACCAGTCCTCACCGCCCAGCGCGCACGCCACGTTCAGGGGCACGCCCAGGCCGAGGCCCCAGCGCAGCATCCGCGCCCGCAGGCGGCGCCCCGTCCCGTCCGAGCCGAAGGCACCCGCCCGCAGCAGCCGCACGCCCAGCAGGAACAGGAACAGCAGCAGCCCGAAGGTCAGCACCGGTTCCATCCGCAGCACCAGCGCGTTCTCCAGGCGGAAGGCGACCTGGTCCGCCCAGCTGCCGTGCGCGTAGAGGTCCACCACCTCCTGCGGCACCCCTCCGCCCCCGCTTCCGGCCCCGGTGCCGTCCCCGCCCCCGTACGCGACGAGGCCCGCCGTCAGCAGGCCCATCAGCGTCAGGTGCGCCCCGGCCGCCCAGGCCATCACGCGACGGCGGGCGCGCGCCGAGCGGGCCAGCAGCCAGGCGGTGAGCATCGCGGTCACGGCGTACCCCATCAGCACGTCCCACGCGAAGACCAGCAGGAAGTGCAGGGTGCCCTCGACGAAGAGGAACAGCGCGCGCCACCGGTAGCGGCCCGGCCAGGGCCGCCCGTGCCGCTCCGCCGAGCGGTACTGGATGGCCAGCCCCGCGCCGAACAGGATGGTCAGCATCGACAGGAACTTGCCGTCCGCGACCAGCCGGAAGACCGCCTCCGCCCAGGCCCCGGCCCACTCCCAGGCCGGGCCGCCGCCCTGTGCCGAGCCTCCGCCCCCGGACGACGACCCGGTCCCGGCCGCCCCGCCCGCCGGCGAACCGCCCGAGAGGACGCCCCACTCGGCGCCGGGACCGGTGAAGATCCACACGTTGGTCATCAGCGTGCCGATGATGGCGACCCCGCGCACCACGTCCAGCAGCGGCATCCGGCCGCTCCCGCCGGGCGGCGCGGCGGCGCCCTTCGCGGGCGTCGTCGTCCCGCTCGTCGGTGTCGTCGTCCCGTCAGCCGGCGTCCTCGTCATGCCTTCCATCGTCCGAGCGGCGCGGCCCCGTGGCGTCGTGTCGGAGGACGAACCGCCACTGCGCCGAAGGATGTACCCGGGCCGCCGCGGGCACGAGGTCTTCCTGCCCGCGATGTACACCCCCCGACCGCCGGCCCGGGCGTCCCGACTCCGACGCGCCCCCTCGGCCACCGGCCGGTCAGCCGCCGACCCGCCCGACCCGCCGGTCGCCTCGCAGGCGAGCCAGCCGCCCGGTCATCCTCCGGTCAGCACGGCCGGATCGGTACGCCCCCGCACGACGCGGGGCGGCGGCGGGCAGGGGCCGCACGGTGGCCCCCCGCCCCGCACCGCCCGGCCCTCATCCGCCGGACGGCAGCCGGACGTTCTCCACGAACGCGACGAGGTTGGCCCGCAACCGCTCGATCCGCCCCTCCACGCCGAGCGACTCCTCGTAGCGGGTGCGCAGCGCCGGCTGCCGCTTGCCGCGCACGTACAGCGAGCAGGCGAGGTCGGAGCAGACGTAGATGCCGACCGAGTTGCCGTCGCGTCCGGAGGCGCCCGCGCGCGGGGCGGCGAGCAGGGAGACGCCCGACGAGGCGTGCCCCGTGAGGCAGACACGGCAGAGACTGGACTTCACGGCGCTGGTACGGGCCGCCTCCGGCACCCGGAGGGTGATCCCGACCGGGCGGGCGCCGCCTCCCCCGGCTTCCGGCAGGGCGCCGGCCGGGAGGACGATGTGGGCGCGGAGCGGGGCTCCGGGGTCGCGCCAGCCGAGGAAGTCCAGGTCCTCCCAGGGGAGGTCGGCGAAGTCGGCCGGCAGCTTGAGCCGGGCCGCGTCGCCCTTGGAGCAATTGATGAAGGACGCGCGGATCTGTTTCTCTGAGAGCGGTTCCACGTGTGCCGACCGTACGGACAGCCCGCCCGAGACGCACGTGCTTTTCTCGTTTGCCTCGCTTTGTGTGGGTACTCGGTCGCCATGAGTACACAGACAGCGCCCGGCGCGGGCGGCGCGGAAACGCCCGCCGCGCCCCAGCCCATCTCCCTCCACCGCGACATCCAGGGCAGAGTCCGCACCTGCCGCCCGGCCCGCACGGACAGAGAACCGGAGGACCCCACCGCCCAGGAGTGGCACATCATCCTGGGCGAGGACTGATCCAGGCGGACACCGAGGGCGGCCCGGCCCCCACTCGGACGGCCCCGTCGTCACCACGCACGAGCTGCCCGACCGAGCGCTCCGTCCCACCGGCCGCCCTCCCACCCCTGCGCGTCCACGCCCCTCGTGCACGCCCCCACCACCCTCCAACGGCCGCTCCGTGATGAACAGCCGTCCCCGTGGAGGCCCGCCGGCCCCACCGAGATCACGCCGCCCCGCCGGGAGAAGCCTCCTGCGGCAGGACCTGGCGGCCCTACCGACCCACCAGGTGGGCGTAGTCCCGCGGGTGCGCCGACAGGTACGCGCGCAAGGTCATCGGCTCGTGGCCCGCCACCCGCTCGACGGTGTCGGAGACCGCGGCCAGCTCACCCCGCGCGACGGCCTCGTACGAGCTGACCCAGCCGTCGAGCCGCCACCGCTCGGCGCCGTACCCGGCACGTGACGCGTATGCCTCCTCCCTGGTCTCCGGCAGGTACCGGATCGTCCGTCCGGTAGCCCGCGACATCTCCTCGGCCGCCTCCGCGAGGGTGAACGCCTCTCCTCCCGTCACGTCGTACGCTGCGCCGTCGTGCCGGCGGTCACGGGCCAGCAGCACCACCGCCGCCACGTCGGCGATGTCCTCGTGCGCGACGGCGGCCACCCTGCCGTTGCCCGCCGGGCCCCTGATCACCCCGTCCGGACCAGTCATCGCGGGGATGCCCGCCAGGTACCAGTTGTCCCGCAGGAACGTGAACGCCAGCCCCTCGTGGGCGCGGACGTACTGCTCCGTGTGCCAGTGGTCCCGCGCGAACGTGAACGTCGCGTCCGGCCCGGCCCCCTGGAACGACAGGTACACGATCCGCCCCACCCCGGCCGCCACCGCCGCGTCCACGGCCGTCCGGTGCTCCGCCACCCGGTCGGGCGACTCGTGCGCCGACACCAGGAACAGCGTGTCCGCACCGTCCAGCGCCGCCCTCATCGCCTCGCCGTCCCCGTACGCGGCGGGCGGCGCCTTCACCGCCCCCGGCACCTCCGGAAGCCGCGCCGGATCCCGTCCCAGCAACCGCACCGGCACCCCGGCCGCGCCCAGCCGGTCGGCCACGCGCCGCCCGATCCGCCCGGAGGCTCCGGTGACCGCCACCACGTCATCGCTCATACCGGCAGTCTCCGCCCGGCACGCCCACCCGGCACCCCGACCGCCCTCTCCACACCCCCTTCCGGCACCCCGACCGCCCTCTCCACACCCCCTTCCGGCACCCCGGACGTCCCCTCACCCAGTTCCTCGGCCACTCACCTCAGCCCATCCCCGCATCAGCGCACCCGCCCCTGCCGCACCCCGCACCCCGCACCCGGCCCACCCGGCGCCACCGCTCCAGCGCCCCCACGCCCCGTCCACGACGCCGCGCACCACCAGGACCCGAGCCCACGCCAGGCGTCAGGTACGCCGCCTCATCCGGCAGGACCAGCCTACGGACGAAACGCCACAGCCGCCCGGCCCTGTGGACAACCAGGCCGGGCGGCTGTGGACAACCGGAACCGCGAACGAGGAAGCGGGCGTTACGCCTCGTCGCCGCCCTCCAGGTCGCCCTCCGTCTCCAGGTACACCTGCTTCAGCTCCTCCAGCACCCGCGGGTCGGGCTTCGCCCACATGCCGCGGGACTCCGCCTCCAGGAGCCGCTCCGCGATGCCGTGGAGCGCCCACGGGTTGGCCTCCTGGAGGAACGCGCGGTTCTCCGGGTCCAGGACGTACGCCTCGGTCAGCTTGTCGTACATCCAGTCCGCGACGACACCGGTCGTGGCGTCGTAGCCGAAGAGGTAGTCGACGGTCGCCGCGAGCTCGAAGGCACCCTTGTAGCCGTGGCGGCGCATCGCCTCGATCCAGCGGGGGTTGACGACGCGCGCGCGGAACACACGGGACGTCTCCTCCACCAGGGTCCGCGTGCGGACCGTCTCCGGGCGGGTCGAGTCGCCGATGTACGCCTCCGGCGCGGTGCCGCGCAGGGCGCGGACGGTGGCGACCATGCCGCCGTGGTACTGGAAGTAGTCGTCGGAGTCGGCGATGTCGTGCTCGCGCGTGTCCGTGTTCTTCGCGGCGACGGCGATCCGCTTGTACGCCGTCTCCATCTCCTCGCGCGCGGGGCGTCCGTCCAGGCCCCGGCCGTACGCGAAGCCGCCCCACACCGTGTACACCTCGGCGAGGTCGGCGTCGGTGCGCCAGTCGCGGGAGTCGATCAGCTGCAGGATGCCCGCGCCGTACGTACCGGGCCGGGAGCCGAAGATGCGGGTGGTGGCGCGCCGCTCGTCGCCGTGCTCGGCCAGGTCGGCCTGCGCGTGGGCGCGGACGTAGTTCTCCGTGGCGGGCTCGTCGAGGGAGGCGGCGAGCCGCACCGCGTCGTCGAGCAGCCCGATCGTGTGCGGGAAGGCGTCACGGAAGAAGCCGGAGATGCGCAGCGTCACGTCGACGCGGGGGCGGCCCAGCTCGGCGAGCGGGATCGGCTCCAGGCCGTTGACGCGGCGGGACGCGTCGTCCCAGACGGGGCGGACGCCCAGCAGCGCCAGCGCCTCGGCGACGTCGTCGCCGCTGGTGCGCATCGCACTCGTGCCCCACAGGGACAGGCCGACCGAGGTGGGCCAGTCGCCGTTGTCGGCGCGGTACCGCTCCAGCAGCGAGTCGGCGAGGGCCTGCCCGGTCTCCCACGCGAGGCGCGACGGAACGGCCTTCGGGTCGACGGAGTAGAAGTTCCGGCCGGTCGGCAGGACGTTGACCAGACCGCGCAGCGGCGAACCGGACGGGCCGGCCGGTACGAAGCCGCCGTTGAGGGCGTGCACGGCGTGGTCGAGTTCGGCGGTGGTGGCGCCGAGGCGGGGCACGACCTGGCGGGCGGCGAAGTCCAGTACGGCGGCGACCTGCTCGCCGTGGCCCTCCGCGACCGCCGGCACGGCGGCCGGGTCCCAGTCGGCGGCCTCCATGGCCTCCACCAGCGCGCGGGCCTTGGCCTCCGCCTCGTCGGCGGTGGTGCGGGTCGCGGCGGACTCGTCCAGGCCGAGCGCCTCCCGCAGGCCGGGGAGAGCCTGCGTGCCGCCCCAGATCTGCCGGGCGCGCAGGATCGACAGGACCAGGTTGACCCGCTCGGCACCGGACGGGGCGGTGCCGAGGACGTGCAGGCCGTCGCGGATCTGCGCGTCCTTCACCTCGCACAGCCAGCCGTCGACGTGCAGCAGGAAGTCGTCGAAGCCGTCGTCGTCGGGCCGGTCCTCCAGACCCAGGTCGTGGTCGAGGCGGGCGGCCTGGATGAGGGTCCAGATCTGGGCGCGGATCGCCGGGAGCTTCGCCGGGTCCATGGAGGAGATCTGCGCGTACTCGTCGAGCAGCTGCTCCAGCCGCGCGATGTCGCCGTACGAGTCGGCGCGGGCCATCGGCGGCACCAGGTGGTCGATCAGTGTGGCGTGGGCGCGCCGCTTGGCCTGCGTGCCCTCGCCGGGGTCGTTGACGAGGAAGGGGTAGACCAGCGGCAGGTCGCCGAGGGCGGCGTCGGGGCCGCAGGCGGCGGACAGGCCGGCGTTCTTGCCGGGCAGCCACTCCAGGTTGCCGTGCTTGCCGAGGTGGACCATGGCGTCCGCGCCGAAGCCGCCGTCGGAGGCGGGCGCGGCGATCCAGCGGTAGGCGGCCAGGTAGTGGTGCGAGGGCGGCAGGTCCGGGTCGTGGTAGATCGCGATCGGGTTCTCGCCGAAACCGCGCGGCGGCTGGATGAGGATGAGCAGGTTCCCGCGCCGCAGCGCGGCGAGGACGATGTCGCCCTCCGGGTTGCGGGAGCGGTCGAGGAACATCTCGCCGGGCGGCGGGCCCCAGTGCTGCTCGACGGCGGAGCGCAGCTCCTCCGGCAGGGTCGCGAACCAGCGCCGGTAGTCGGCGGCCGGGATGCGGACCGGGTTGCGGGCGAGCTGCTCCTCGGTGAGCCAGTCCTGGTCGTGGCCGCCGGCCTCGATGAGGGCGTAGATCAGCTCGTCGCCGTCGCCGGACGCGAGGCCCGGCACGTCCTCGTCGCCGAAGTCGTACCCCTCCTCGCGCAGCCGGCGCAGCAGGGCGACGGCGGAGGCGGGGGTGTCCAGGCCGACGGCGTTGCCGATGCGGGAGTGCTTCGTCGGGTACGCGGAGAGGACCAGCGCCAGGCGCTTCTCGGCGTTCGGGATGTGCCGCAGCCGCGCGTGGCGGACGGCGATGCCGGCGACGCGGGCCGCGCGCTCGGGGTCGGCGACGTACGCGGGCAGCCCGTCCTCGTCGATCTCCTTGAAGGAGAACGGGACGGTGATGATCCGCCCGTCGAACTCGGGTACGGCGATCTGGTTGGCCGCGTCGAGCGGGGACAGGCCCTCGTCGTTCTCCTCCCAGTCGGCGCGCGGGCTGGTGAGGCACAGCGCCTGCAGGACGGGGACGTCCAGGGAGGCGAGCGCGCCCGCGTCCCACGCCTCCTCGTCGCCGCCGGCCTGGGCCTCGGCGGGCTTGGTGCCGCCCGCGGCGAGGACGGTGGTGATGACGGCGTCGGCGCCGCGCAACTGGTCCAGCAGCTCCGGTTCGGGGGCGCGCAGGGAGGCCACGTACAGCGGGAGGGCGCGGCCGCCGGCGTCCTCGACGGCGTCGCACAGGGCGCCCACGAAGGCGGTGTTGCCGCTCATGTGGTGGGCGCGGTAGTAGAGCACGGCGACGGTCGGGCCGTCGGCGGTGCGGGGGGTGCGCTCCAGCGGGCCCCAGGTGGGCGCGGCGGCCGGCGGGTCGAAGCCGTGGCCGGTGAGGAGCACGGTGTCGGAGAGGAACCGGGCGAGCTGCTCCAGGTTGTCCGGGCCGCCGTGGGCGAGGTAGGCGTGCGCCTCGGTGGCGACCCCGATGGGGACGGTGGACGCCTCCATGAGCTGGGCGTCGGGCGCCTGTTCACCGGTGAGGAAGACGACCGGGCGGTCCTGGGCGCGGAGCAGGTCGATGCCCTCCTCCCAGGACCGGAGGCCCCCGAGGAGGCGGACGACGACGAGGTCGACTCCGTCGAGGAGGCCGGGCAGCCCGTCTATGGGGAGGCGTGCGGGGTTGGCGAACCGGTACTCGACCGGGCCGCCCGCCGCGCGGGCGCTCAGCAGGTCGGTGTCGGAGTGCGACAGCAGCAGAATCACGCGTGCCGGGCCTTCCTCGGGGTGTCCTCGCCCCGGGTGGTCGTGGGTGGCGGGAGTTCCTGACTCGCGGGGCCGCTCGGGTCCTGCTCACAGTGGCGGGACCGCGCCGGATTCACACCGGGCTTCCTCCCTAGGGTCCTGGGACCCTGTGCCGTCTGCATAGTAGAGGCTGCGCGTATGCTCGCCGCCATGCCGCCCAGCCCATCAAAGCCCCGGAACGGGGGCGAATCCCACATACGGGATCCCCTTCGGAACCGTGTCCGCGACCGTGCGGACGCGTGCCCCGGCGCACTGCGGCTGCACCGCGCGGACGACGGGGGCCTGGCCCGGCTGCGGCTGCCCACCGGTGTGCTGACGGCCCCCCAGGTCGCCGCGCTCGCCGATGCCGCGGACCGGCTGGGCGACGGCCGGATCGGTGTCACCTCGCGCGGCAACCTCGATCTGCGCGGCCTTCCCGACGACTGCGGCCTCGCCCTCGCCGAGCTGCTGGGCGCGGCCGGGCTGCTGCCGTCGGCCGCGCACGAGCGGGTGCGGAACATGGTCGTCTCCCCCCTGTCCGGGCTGGACGGCCGGGGCTTCGGGGACGCCGGTGCGTGGGCGCGCTCGCTGGACGCGCTGCTGTGCGCGCGGGCGTGGACGACGGGCCTCTCGGGGCGGTTCCTGTTCGCCGTGGACGACGGGCGCGGGGACGTGGCCGGCCTGGGCGGGGATGTGACGTTGGTCGCAGAGCCGGACGGCCGCGCTCTGGTAAGGATCGGGGGCCTCGCGTGGCGGGTCGCCCCGGACGACGCGCCGACCGCGGCGCTGGCCGCGGCGGAGGGGTTCCTGGCGGTGGCCCGGGAAGCGGGCACGGGGGCCTGGCGGGTGGCCGAACTGCCCGACGGCGCACCGCTGGAGGAAGCTGTGACGGAGCGTCTGGCCACGGCCGGGGTCGCCGCTGCACGGGCCGCGGCACACGCGGCGGACGGTGCGGAGGCGCTGCCGGGCGCGGCGGGCGTTCCGCCGGTCGCGGCGCCGCCCGAGCCGGGATTGGTCGGCGACCGCGCCGTGTCGGTGGTCGCGCCGCTGGGGCGGGTCACCAGCGGGCAGTTCCGCGCCCTGGCGGCGGGGTCCGGCGACGAGGTGCGGGTGACACCGTGGCGGGGCTTCGTCGTGGCGGGCCTGGCCGGCCGGGCCGAGGCGGAGGAGCGGCTCGCGGCGCTCGCCGACGCCGGGTACCTCACCCGGCCCGGTTCGCCCTGGCTGGCGGTGAGCGCCTGCACGGGCCGGCCGGGCTGCGGCAAGGCCCTGGCCGACGTACGGACGGACGCGCGGCCGCTTCAGGACGCGGCGCTGCGCGGACTTCCGGCGCACTGGTCCGGGTGCGAGCGCCGGTGCGGCCACCCGCAGGGCGACTGGGTGGACGTACGGGCCACCGGCGACGGCACCTACGACATCACCGTACGGGCCGCGCGACGAGACAACGACGACGCACAGGCACAGAGATGAGCGGGAGCACAGTGTTCGACTACGAGAAGGACGGCGCGGAGATCTACCGCCAGTCCTTTGCCACGATCCGCGCCGAAGCGGATCTCGCGGGTCTGCCCGCCGACGTCAGCCAGGTCGCCGTGCGGATGATCCACGCCTGCGGCATGGTCGATCTCGTCCGCGACCTCGCCTACACGCCGGAGGTCGTCTCCCGGGCCCGCGCCGCGCTCCGCTCCGGAGCGCCCATCCTGTGCGACGCGCAGATGGTCGCCAGCGGCGTCACCCGCAAGCGGCTCCCCGCCGACAACGAGGTCGTCTGCACCCTCTCGGACCCGTCCGTGCCCGGCCTCGCCGCAGAACTGGGGACGACCCGCAGCGCCGCCGCGCTGGAGCTGTGGCGCGACCGCCTGGAAGGCTCGGTCGTGGCCATCGGCAACGCGCCCACCGCCCTCTTCCGGCTGCTGGAGATGGTCCGCGACGGCGCCCCCCGCCCCGCGGCGGTACTCGGCATACCGGTCGGCTTCATCGGCGCGGCCGAGTCCAAGGACGCCCTGGCCGCCTCCGATCTCGACCACATCGTCGTACGTGGCCGGCGCGGCGGCAGCGCCATGGCCGCCGCGGCGATCAACGCGATCGCGAGTGAGGTGGAATGAACGCCCGTGTTTCACGTGAAACAGTGACCGGCGCCCCGGCGGAAGCGGCTGCGCCCCCCGGCGGCACCGGCAAGCTGTACGGGGTCGGCCTCGGCCCCGGTGATCCGTCGCTGATGACGCTGCGCGCGGTGGAGGCCATCGCCAAGGCGGACGTGATCGCCTACCACTGCGCCCGGCACGGCCGGTCCATCGCCCGCTCCATCGCGGCGAAGCATCTTCGCGACGACCACATCGAGGAGCGGCTGATGTACCCGCTCACGGTGGAGACGACCGACCACCCCGGCGGCTACCGGGGCGCGCTGAACGACTTCTACGAGGAGGCGTCGGCCCGGCTGGCGGCGCACCTGGACGCGGGCCGGACGGTGGCCGTGCTCGCCGAGGGAGACCCGCTCTTCTACGGCTCGTACCAGCACATGCACAAGCGCCTCGCCCACCGCTACGAGACGGAGGTCGTCCCCGGCGTCACCTCGGTGAGCGCCGCCGCGGCGGCCATCGGCAAGCCGCTGGTGGAGGCCGAGGAAGTGCTGACGATCATTCCGGGCACCTTGCCGGAGGACGAGCTGACGGCCCGTCTGGCGGCGACCGACTCGGCGGTGGTGATGAAGCTGGGCCGGACGTTCCCCGCGGTGCGCCGCGCCCTGGAGCGCACCGACCGCCTCGCGGACGCCCATTACGTGGAGCGCGCCACCATGGAGGGCGAGCGCACCGAGCGACTCGCGGACGTGGACCCGGAGTCGGTGCCCTACTTCTCCGTGGCGGTGCTGCCGTCCCGCGTCGACACCGGCCCGGCCGTACCGGAGCGCGGCGAGGTCGTGGTGGTGGGCACCGGACCGGCGGGCGCGCCGTGGCTGACCCCCGAGTCCCGGGGTGCGCTCGCCTCGGCGACGGACCTGGTGGGCTACACGACCTACCTGGACCGGGTGCCGGTCCGGCCGGGCCAGCTGCGGCACGGCTCGGACAACAAGGTGGAGTCCGAGCGCGCCGAGTTCGCACTGGACCTGGCGCGGCGGGGGCGGCGCGTGGCCGTCGTGTCGGGCGGCGACCCGGGGGTGTTCGCCATGGCGACCGCCGTACTGGAGGTCGCTTCGCAGGAGGAGTACGCGGACGTGCCGGTGCGCGTCCTGCCGGGCGTGACCGCGGCGAACGCTGCCGCGGCGAAGGCGGGCGCGCCGCTCGGCCACGACTACGCCACGGTCTCCCTGTCGGACCGGCTCAAGCCGTGGGAGGTCATCGCGGAGCGCCTGCGGGCCGCCGCCTCCGCCGACCTGGTGCTGGCGCTCTACAACCCCGGCTCGCGCAGCCGTACGTGGCAGGTCGCCCAGGCGCGCGAGCTGCTGCTGGAGCTGCGCGCCCCGGACACCCCGGTCGTCGTGGCGCGGGACGTGGGCGGCCCGGAGGAGTCCGTCCGCGTGCTGCCGCTCGCCGACCTGGACCCGGCCGAGGTCGACATGCGCACGCTGCTGCTGATCGGCTCGTCCCAGACCCAGGCCGTACGGCGCGGTGACGGGCGCACGATCGCGTGGACGCCGCGCCGCTACCCGGAGGCGCCCCCGGCCGACGCCTGACCGGCGCCGCACACCCGACCACCCACCACCCCGGCCGCCGGACGGACCCTTCCGTACGGCGGCCGGCCGGGCCACCGCGTGCACCCGCTCGGGGGTCAGCCCCACGCACCGCCGGGACCACGACGACGGGCCCGGACGCCACTGCGGGTGACGAGCGTCCCGGCAGGCGCGGGGCGACAGCGGCCGCACCGGCCTCCAGCGGCCCGTCCTCTACGGGATGCACGCCGACACCGGCGTCCACCGCACTCAGCGAGCCCGGCGTGCCCGGCTTCCCGCTCGCCACCTCAAGCAGCCCTTCCTCCCGCCCCCGTACCCCCGCCCGGCCCGCCGACGGGCCCGCGCCCTCCCGCCGCCGACGTACCCACCCCCACGCCCCGCGCGCCCATTCCGACGGGTCGCCCCGGTGCCGCGCCCCGCACCACCGGCCGCGCGACCGGGCCGGCGAAAGCGAAGCCCCCGCCCGTCGGAGCGGCCGACCCGGCACCCATCAGGGCGCCCGGCCAGGCGCCCCGGCCTCCCGGTGCCACCGGCGCACATGGCCGCCGGCAGGCGTGGTCGCCGCACCCGGAGCCGCCGCCCCGCACCTGCCCGACCCCAGAGCCGCCGCCCCACACCCTCCCGACCCCAGAGCCCGCCCCGCACACCCTCCCGACCACGGCGCCAGGGCCACGCCACGGCGCTGCGCGGCCGGCCTCGGACGCCACGCGGAAGCACCCACTCGTCGGCGGGCGGTCGGCCTACCCCGCCGGGGCCCCTTCGGCGACCCAGGAAGCGGCCTCCTCGACGGTCGCGGCGACGGGGACACCGTCGGGGACGGGTGGGCGGCGGACGATCACCACCGGCACCCCCGCCTCACGTGCGGCCACCAGCTTCGGGGCGGTGGCCGCGCCGCCGCTGTCCTTGGTGACCAGCACGTCGATACCGTGCCTCCGCAGCACCTCCCGCTCGCCGTCCAGCGTGAACGGGCCCCGGTCCAGCAGCACCTCCATCCGCGCCGGGTGCGGCGGCTCCGGCGGGTCCACGGAGCGGACCAGGAACCACACGCCGGGCACCTCCGCGAACGCCGCCAGGCCCATGCGCCCGGTGGTCAGGAACGCCCGGCGCCCCAGGCCGCGCACGGTGTCCGCCGCCTCCGCCAGGGACGCCACCGGATGCCAGTCGTCGCCCTCCGCGGGGGTCCACCCGGGGCGCCGCAACGCCAGCAGGGGAACATGGGAGGTGGCGGCGGCCCGCGCCGCGTTGAAACTGATCGTCCCGGCGAAAGGGTGAGTGGCGTCGATGACCGCGTCCACCTGGTGCTCCCGCGTCCAGCGGGCCAGGCCTTCGGCGCCGCCGAAACCGCCCACGCGCACCTCACCGGGCAGCGGCGCGGGACTGGCGACCCGCCCGGCGAGCGAGCTGGTCACCCGGACGCCGGCGGCGTCCAGCGTCTCCGCCAGGCGGCGGCCCTCGGTCGTGCCGCCGAGGATCAACACATGCATGGGGAACCGTCCATGAGTACGAGCGGGGGGCGCACCGCCCAACTCAAGCACACCGGCCTCCGGCCGGGCTGGACGACCGGTGCCTGCGCGACGGCGGCCACCACCGCCGCGTACACGGCGCTGCTGACCGGGGACTTCCCCGACCCCGTGACCATCACCCTGCCGAAGGGCCAGACCCCGGCCTTCGCGCTCGCGGTCGAGGAGCACGACGGCCCGTCCGCGACGGCCGGCGTGGTCAAGGACGCGGGCGACGACCCGGACGTGACGCACGGGGCGCTCGTGCGTTCGACGGTGCGGCTCCTGCCGGCCGGATCCGGCGTGGTCTTCCGCGCGGGGGCCGGGGTCGGCACGGTCACCCGGCCGGGGCTGCCCCTCGCCGTGGGGGAGCCGGCCATCAACCCGGTGCCGCGGCAGATGATCCGCGACCATGTGGAACGGGTCGCCACCGCGCACGGCGGGACCGGCGATGTGGAGGTCACCGTCTCCGTGGACCACGGCGAGGAGATCGCCCGCTCCACGTGGAACCCGCGCCTCGGCATCCTGGGCGGACTCTCCATCCTCGGGACGACCGGGATCGTCGTGCCGTACTCGTGCTCGGCGTGGATCGACTCGATCCGGCGCGGCGTCGACGTGGCCCGTGCGGCCGGCCGCACCCACGTCGCCGGGTGCACCGGGTCCACCTCCGAGAAGACCGTCACCTCCCTGTACGAGCTGCCGGAGGACGCCCTCCTCGACATGGGCGACTTCGCCGGGGCCGTCCTGAAGTACATCCGCCGCCATCCGGTCGACCGGCTCACCCTCTGCGGCGGCTTCGCGAAGCTGTCCAAGCTGGCGGCCGGCCATCTGGACCTGCACTCGGCGCGCTCCCAGGTCGACAAGGGCTTCCTCGCCGACCTGGCCCGCGCGGCGGGCGCCGACGCGTCGCTCGCCGCCGAGGTGGCCACCGCGAACACCGGCCTGGCCGCGCTCCAACTCTGCGCGGCACGGGGCGTCCCCCTGGGCGACCTGGTAGCGGAGACCGCCCGTGACCAGGCCCTTTCGGTGCTCCGCGGTGCGCCGGTGGTCGTGGACGTCGTCTGTATCGACCGCGCGGGCACCGTGGTGGGCCGCAGCGCCCCCCGCTGAGGGCGCCTCGCCACCGCGTCCGCACCGCCGCGAGCTGCCCGCCGCGTGTCCCGGCTGCCCCGTCGCGTGACCCCACAGGCGCACGCCGCCGTGCGGCCGGGTGGGCGACGCACGATCATCGAGCCATGAGCACCAGCAGCCCCGGCATCCGTCTCGCCCAGCGGCCCGAAGCGGACGCGCTCCTCTCCCGCAGCCCGCTGGCCGCCCTCGTCGGCATGCTGCTGGACCAGCAGGTCCCCATGGAGTGGGCGTTCTCCGGGCCCTACACGATCGCCACCCGCATGGGCGGCGAGGACCTGGACGCGCACGCGATCGCGGCGCACGACCCGGAGGAGTTCGCGGCGCTGCTGTCCGCCAAGCCTGCCGTGCACCGGTATCCCGGCGCCATGGCGCGACGCGTCCAGCAGCTCTGCCGGTACCTCGTCGACGAGTACGGCGGTGACGCCGAAGCCGTGTGGCGGGACGCGACCGGCGGCAAGGAACTGCTGGCGCGGCTGGAGGACCTGCCGGGCTTCGGCAGGCAGAAGGCGCAGATCTTCCTCGCGCTGCTGGGCAAGCAGTACGGCGTGCGCCCCAAGGGGTGGCGGGAGGCGGCCGGTCCGTACGGGGAGGCGGGGTCCTTCCGGTCGGCCGCGGACATCACCGGCCCGGAGACGCTGGCGAAGGTGCGCGCGTACAAGCAGGAGGCGAAGCGTGCGGCCAAGGCCGCCAAGAAGACCGAGTCGAAGTAGTCGTCGTCCGTTCATGCGGCAAGCGTGGCCGCCCGAGGAGAAGCCATGCGGCAGACCGTCCACAGCACCCACGATGAGTACGAAGATATGACGCGAGTTGTGGATGATCTGTTCCCAGGAGCCCGGCCGGTCGCTAGCTTCCCTTCAACCCAGTCCGCTCGGGAAGGAACTCTGTGAACCCATCCCCTCGCAGAGCCGTGGCCGCCCTGGCCGCAGCCGCACTCGCGACCCCGCTTCTGCTGGCCTCCGCGTCCCCCGCCTCCGCCGACCGCGCCGACCCGGCCAAGGAGGCGACGAAGCTCGCCCGAAAGCTCGTCGCCTCGGCGTCGGCCGACAGTGCCCACCGGCACCTGCGGAAGTTCCAGCAGATAGCCGACTCGGCCGGCGGCAACCGCGCGGCGGGCACGCTCGGCTACGACGCCTCCGCGGCGTATGTGTACCAGCAGCTCAAGAAGGCCGGATACGACGTCTCGTACCAGGACTTCCCCTTCATGTACACGGAGACGCAGGCGCAGAGGCTGGCCGTGCTGTCGCCCTCTCCGCGGGAGATCGCCGTCTCCGCGATGACGTACACCAAGTCGACCCCGGTCGGCGGGACGAGGGCCGCGCTGGCCGCCGCCCCGGTCGACGCCGACGGTTCTCACGGCTGCGAGCCCTCGGACTTCGCGGCCGGCGCGTTCACGGGGAAGGTCGCGCTGATCCAGCGCGGCGGCTGCACCTTCGCGGTGAAGCAGGCCAACGCGGCCGGGGCGGGCGCCGTCGCCGCCCTGGTCCACAACAACGTGGAGGGCACCCTCAGCGGAACGCTCGGCTCCGCCGAGGAGGCGAAGATCCCGACGGGCGGCCTCTCCAAGGCGGACGGCGAGGCGCTCCGCGCCGCCGCGGCCGCGGGCACCGTCGAGGTGAACGTCGAGCTCCGCCAGCTCCAGGAGCGCCGCACCACGCGGAACGTGATCGCGGAGACCCAGCGGGGGAACGCCGCGAACACGGTCATGCTCGGCTCCCACCTGGACGGCGTCACCGCGGGCCCCGGCATCAACGACAACGGCTCGGGCTCGGCCGGCCTCCTCGAGGTCGCCCTGCAGTTCGCCAAGCACAAGGACAAGACCGGCAACAAGGTCCGGTTCGCCTGGTGGGGTGCCGAGGAGAACGGCCTGCTGGGCTCCGAGCACTACGTCGGCGCCCTCGACGACCTCGGCCGCAAGGAGATCAAGCTCTACCTCAACTTCGACATGATCGCCTCGCCCAACTACGGTCTCTTCGTCTACGACGGCGACGACTCCGACGGCGTCGGCGCCCCCGCGGGCCCGCCCGGTTCCGCCCAGATCGAGCGGGACATCAACGCGTTCCTCGACAAGCAGGGCCACCCGCACGAGGGCACCGACTTCACCGGCCGCTCGGACTACGGCCCGTTCATCGAGGTGGGCATACCCTCCGGCGGCACGTTCACCGGCGCCGAGGGCATCAAGACGGCGCGGCAGGCGGAGAAGTTCGGCGGGACCACCGGCGCCCCGTACGACCCGTGCTACCACGCCGCCTGCGACGATCTGGACAACATCGACATGACCGCCTTCGACGTCAACATCGACGTCATGGCCAACGCCGTGGGCGTCTACGCCCACGACCTCCGGTCGCTGCGCGAGCCCGTCGAGTCCGTCCCGACGGACGGCGACGCGGGCAGCGGCGGCGGCCTGCACGACCACCACGACCACGAGGTCACCGAGTGACGCGCGCGTGAGCGCCGCGCCGCCAACCGGCCATCCCCCCGCCCCCTTGGCGGCGCGGCGCCCCACTCGGTCGACCGCGGGACCGACCGGCCGGCCGCGGGCCCGCCTGATTGTGGGACCGGCCGGTTCCGCACGGGACCGGCCGGTCCGTACCCGGGTGCGTAACCGACCGGGCCCGAGGCCGACCGGATGCGGAACCGGCCGGGCCCGAGGCCGACGGGATGCGGAACCGGCCGGGCCCCAGGCCGACCGGGTGCGGGGCCGACCGGGTGCGGGGCCGACCGGGTGCGGGGCCGACCGGGTGCGGGGCCGACCCGGTCCCGCGCCGGCTCCGAGAGGGGCGCCGGAGTGTCACCCGTTGCGGCCAAGCGATCGAAACGCCCCCTTTGTCGTGATCCTCATGCCCCTTCGGGGTGTCTGCCCCCCGCCGCCTGGCTGCGCCGGGTGCCGCTTGCCCGGTAGGCTTTCCGTGTGATCTTCAAGCGCATCGGTAACGGGCGGCCGTATCCCGACCACGGCCGGGAAAGCACCCGGCAGTGGGCGGATGTCGCGCCGCGTCCGGTCCGCCTCGATCAGCTCGTGACGACCAAGGGCCAGCTGGACCTCGAGACGCTCCTCGCCGAGGACTCCACCTTCTACGGCGACCTCTTCGCGCACGTCGTGAAGTGGCAGGGCGACCTGTACCTCGAGGACGGCCTTCACCGCGCCGTGCGCGCGGCCCTGCAGCAGCGGCAGGTCCTGCACGCCCGCGTGCTGGAACTGGACTGAGACGACTCGACCGGGACCGTCCGGGGATGACCCTTTCCGGGATGTTTCCCACCCGACCGGCCCTCTACAGCTGATCGTTTAGTAGGCATAGTCATCGGGCCGCATTACGCTGCGCCCATGAGCATGCTCACTCCCCCTGGTATGGGCGGAAAGTACCGCATCACGGGCACGGCATACCCCCGTATGCGCCGACCGCGCCGACGTGGCCGGATCATCGTCGCCGGCATCGCCGCGACGGCTGCGCTCGGTTTCGCCGGCTGGGGGACGGTCCAGCTCATCGACGTGTTCGGCGGCGGAAGCCAGGAGACGGCGGCGCGCTCCACGGCCGCCCGCACCTGCGAGCCGGTGAAGCCCTCGCCCGTGGCACAGGCGGCGGTCTTCCCCAAGCCCGCGGACATCACGGTCAACGTCTACAACGCGACCCCGCGCAGTGGGCTGGCGAAGGCCACCGCAGACGAGCTGCGGAAGCGCGGCTTCACCATCGGCAAGATCGGCAACGCCCCGGTCGCCTACGACAAGAAGGTGCCCGGCGCCGGAGTCCTGCTCGGCGCCCCCGGCGCCGCGAAGGGCGCCTTCCCCGTCCTCGGCACGCAGATGAAGGGCGCGGTCACGAAGACGGACACCCGGGCGACGGCGGACGTGGACCTGATCATCGGGACGGCGTTCACCGCCCTCGCGGCGCCCGAGGACGCCACGGCCTCGATGACCGCCCTCCTGCACCCGAAGCCCGTGCCCACGAAGTGCGCGCCGCAGTCCAGGTGACCGGCGGAACCCGGTCGTAATCCGCGCCGCGCAACGGCGGAGCCCGGGCACGGCCTGCGTCCGGGCCGAGCCGGGCACGGCCTGCGTAGGGCCCGCGTCCGGGCCGAGCCGGGCACGACCCGCGCCACGCCCCTGGCGGACGCCCCCGGCCGTGGCAACCGGCCGGGCGCGTACCCAGGGAAAGGCTGGGCCCGGAGCACCCGAGGAAGGGCGAACTCCACCCGACGAGAACCCGGGAAGCGGACTGAGGCCCGCGCGAGCCCTGGCGCCTCCCAGAGGAGGCCGGGAAAGCGGAGTCCCGCGGAAGGCACGCGCCCACGGGAAGCAGGGTGCGGGGGTGCAGGCGTACGGGTGGGTGCTACTCCGCCGCGCCGTACATCCGGTCACCGGCGTCGCCGAGACCGGGGACGATGTAGCCGTCCTCGTTGAGGCGCTCGTCGATCGAGGCGGTCACGACCGTCACGGGCGTACCCGCCAGGTCGCGCTCCATCACCTCGACGCCCTCGGGCGCCGCCAGCAGCACGACCGCGGTCACGTCGTCGGCACCGCGCTCGATCAGCTCGCGGATGGCCGCCACCAGCGTGCCGCCCGTGGCCAGCATGGGGTCGAGGACGTACACCTGGCGCCCGGACAGGTCCTCGGGCATCCGTGTCGCGTACGTCGACGCCTCCAGCGTCTCCTCGTTGCGGATCATGCCGAGGAAGCCCACCTCGGCCGTCGGCAGCAGCCGGACCATGCCGTCGAGCATGCCGAGCCCGGCCCGCAGGATCGGCACCACCAGGGGACGCGGGTGCGACAGCTTCACCCCGGTCGTCGTGGTGACCGGGGTCTCGATGCCGACCTGCTCGGTGCGCACGTCACGCGTCGCCTCGTACGCGAGCAGGGTCACCAGCTCGTCGGCGAGCCGCCGGAAGGTGGGGGAGTCGGTGCGCTTGTCGCGCAGCGTGGTGAGTTTGTGCGCCACCAGCGGGTGGTCGACGACGTGGATCCGCATGCCCACAACAGTAGCCCGCACTGGCATCAACCCACGCCGCGGAGGGAAGGTGGAGTCGGATGAACGCAGCTCCGGGGTGGTGGTGTGGCCATGCCTGACCAGGAAGAACCCGGCGAGCGCCGGGCAGCGGACGACGCCCAGCGCAGGCGCCGCAGGGCGCAGTTCCTGCGTGAGCTGAACGAGGCGCGGGCCCTGCGCGAGCGCGTGCAGCCGCGCCGCGCCAGAGCCGCCCGCATGCGCCAGGCGATGCGCATGCGCACGTTCCGCTGGTGACGCTCCGGAAGGGAGCCGTACGGACGGGGGCGGCGTCCTCGCCGGGCCGCCGGGCGGCGGAAGCGGCACCCGTGCGCCGGTTCAGGCCGGAGCCGGGGCCGGTCCGGCGAGAGAGCCTGGCCCGTTCCGGGTATCGCACGGGGCCGGGCGTTACGGGAGCCGCGTAACGGGGCCGGCGTAACGGGCCCCGCGCGACCGGACCGTGGCCGAGACGGTCCGGTCGCGCGGGGTACAGGCGCCGGGGGCGGAGCCGGACGGCACCGGCGGGCGCACCCGTGCGGCCGACCGGGGCCGGACGGAGGGCGGTCGCGAGAGCCGAAGGCCGGGCACCCCGGCAGCCGCTCGGGGCACTCGGGCTGCCGGGGCCGCTCCGGGCACCCGGCTCGCCTGTCCGGCTCCGGCCCGGCCGCCGCACCGGGACGCCCCCGTGGTGCGGCCGCCCGTCGGCCTCACCTCCTGTCGCCCTGCCCGGCCGCTTGGGACAGCCTCCGGCCCCCGACCCGGTCAGGCGTGTGCGTCACCCCCGCCGCCCGAGCAACCCGGGCGGCCCCGCAGCCCCGCAGCCCGAGCGGCATCAGCAGCTCGTCCGGCCGCCCCCGAGCCTCCCGAGCAAGCAGCCAGACCGACCGGGGCCACCGGGCCGACTGGGGCCGACCGGGCCGGGCGGGGCCGCCGGGCCGACCGGGCCACCAGGCCGACCGGGGCCACCGGACCGGGCGAAGGCCGATCGGCCGCACTCCCCGGCCGCACCGCCTGGCCGGGGCGCCCCACCGGACGGTGCGGCCGGGCCCGGTCATTCGGCGCACACCCACCGGCCCCCTGCCCGTCATATGCCGTGCGGATACCGCTCGCACACCCCTGGTGATCATCGTCACGACCGCTCCGGATGTGCGGGGCCGGGGTGACGCCGACCGGGTCCCGGGCCCAGACTGGTGCACGACGCACGACCGGAACGCCTCTCCTTGAGGCTCCGCATCTGCCACGATGCCGAGTGGGCGGGGCATTCAGGAGCATGCCGCCCGATCGTCACACCTCTGATCAGTGGGAGAGTCACGGTGTACTTCGCCGCACTGCTCACGCTCACCGAAGACGGGTGGGTTGCGAGCGACACAGAGCTCGACGATGTGGAGACCTTGGCGGATCTGATCGGCCTGGCCCGCGACGCCTCGCCGGACGACGACCCGGTGCTCGTCTTCATCGAGCAGGAGGACGCGTGGTTCGGCATCGTCCGCGTGGAGGGCGAGGACGACCCTCGCATCTTCGTGTCGGACGGGGCGGCCGCCGCCCGCTCCTCGTACGGGGAGATCCTGACCAAGGAACTGCTGGGCGACGACCGGGGCGACGACACCGCCGACCTGGACGCGCTGGACCTGGACGGCACCGAAACCGGGGAGCCGGACGACACGGAGGAGGAGACGCAGGCGGTGGGCGAGACCGTGCCCGCCGCGCCGGTCGGCGACCGGCAGATCCTGGAGGACCTCGGCATGTCGGAGAAGGAGCTCCTCGCTCTCGGCACCGACGCGCTCTCCGAGATCGCGGACGCCCTCGGCGCCTCCGAGATGCTGGAGACCGTCCGCTAGTGCCCGCCCCCTCGACGGGTGAGCCCGCTGCGGGCGAGCCCGTACGTGCCCATCCCATAGCCCCCGCGGAAGGTCCCGGTGCCCCCGGACCCGATGCCTCACCCACCCCCGTCCCAGGACCCGGGCCGGACCCCGTGCGCACCCCGTGGCGGGCGCCCATGGAGCGGGCCCTGGCCGAGGCCGAGCGCGCCGCGCTGGCCGGCGACGTGCCGGTCGGCGCGGTGGTGCTCGGGCCGGACGGCTCCCTCCTCGCGACCGGTCACAACGAACGCGAGGCGACCGGCGACCCCACCGCGCACGCCGAGGTACTGGCGCTGCGCCGGGCCGCCGGCCGGCTCGGCGCGTGGCGGCTCACGGGCTGCACGCTCGTCGTGACGCTGGAGCCGTGCGTGATGTGCGCGGGCGCGCTGGTGCAGTCCCGTGTGGATCGGGTCGTGTTCGGCGCGCCCGACGAGAAGGCCGGCGCGGTCGGGTCGCTCTGGGACCTGGTACGCGACCGGCGGCTGAACCACCGCCCCGAGGTCGTCCACGGTGTTCTCGCCGAGGAGTGCGCCGGCCTGCTCACCCGCTTCTTCCGCGGCCGCTGACAAGGCGGACGACCGGCGCCCGCCCGGCGCCCTCCCCTTCCGTCCCGGCCGGGACGGAAGGGGCCGCGAGGAGCCGCGCGATACGGATTTCTTCGCGCGGGCACCTTTGGGCTAAGCTCTCTCTCGGTAGCGTGTCCGAGCGGCCGAAGGAGCTCGCCTCGAAAGCGAGTGTGGCGCAAGTCACCGAGGGTTCAAATCCCTCCGCTACCGCTGACAACACCCCTCCGAAGCGCGGAAACGCGAGACGGAGGGGTGTTTCGCATGGTGGAGCGGCCCCCTGCACGCGCAGGCGGCTGGCCCCCGCCAGGCCGATCGACCCTCCCGCCCGGACGGGCCGACCCCTCCCGGCTGGGCGGGCCGGGCCCCCGCACGGGGGTGGACCAGGGCCGGCGCCCCACGGCACCGCCCGCCCCGCCCACGCCTCCTCAAGGGCGGCAAGCAGCCGGGAACTTGCCGCTGCGGCCCTTCAACGCTCGGTTAGACTCACCCGACCGCCGAGGGAATCGCAGGGGAGAGACGGGGAGACGGGGACGATGGCGCAGGCGAAGAAGATCATCCTGTACGCCCTCGCCGTCTTCGTGCTCTACACGATCATCCAGTCTCCCGAACGGGCCGCCGAGCTCGTCCAGATAGGCTTCGAGGGCATCTCGAGCGCCGCCCAGGCGGTCGGCGACTTCATGACCGCCCTCATCACCTAGGAGTCCCGCGTGATCCGCCACCTGGTCCTCTTCAAGCTCAACGAGGGTGTGCAGCGCGACGAGCCCCGCGTCGAGGCGGGTGCGCGCGCCTTCCAGGAGCTGGGCGGACTCATCCCGGAGCTGCGGTTCTGGGAGTGCGCCTGGAACATCAGCGACCGCCCCATCGCGTACGACTTCGCCATCAACTCCGCCGTGGACGACCTCGACGCGCTCAAGCGGTACGTCGAGCACCCCGCCCACCAGGCGGCCGCCGGACAGTGGCGCGAATTCGCCACTTGGGTGGTCGCGGACTACGAGTTCTGAGGCGCCCTCACCGGACTTCCCCTGGCAGCCCCGCACCCTGTGGTGCGGGGCTGCCCCCTTTCCCCGGCCTCCCCGCCCCAACACGGCGCTAAGGGGTGCTTGCACACAGTGGACATGTGTTGTGATGCTATGACCGCTTTTGACGGAGGACTTGACCGAAGTTGACCGCTAGCCGTGAAGGGGTGGCGTGAACGTGCCGGCCAGTACCACGCCTCACCAGGTGCCACCCCAGAACGAGCCGACGAGCCAGTCCACCCGGGCCGGAGGCCCGGCCCCGGAACCGCGCACCGGGCACCCCGCCCCGGCGGGCCAGGAGCCCCCGGCCCCGCACCACACCGCACCGCAGGCCCCGCAGCGCGCCCAGACCCTCACCGCGCCGCCGACCGCACCACCGGCCACCCCCGCCGCACCGGCCACGCCGCCACCCGCGCCACTGACCACCCCCGCCGCCCCGGCCGCACCGACCGCACCACCGGCCACCCCCGCCGCCCCGGCCACGCCGCCACCCGCACCCCCGGCCGCGCCGCCCGCCCCGGCCGCACCCCCGGCAGCGTCACCGGCCACGCCCCCGGCAGCGTCACCCGCCTCGCCGGCCGCCTCCGCGCGGGACGCCCGCGTCCGCCGCACCGCCGACACCCGGGCGCTCACCCAGGTCCTCTTCGGTGAGCTGAAGCGGCTGGAGCGCGGCACTCCGGAGCACGCCCGCGTCCGCGCCGCCCTGATCGAGGCCAACCTCCCGCTCGTCCGGTACGCCGCCGCCCGCTTCCGCTCGCGCAACGAGCCGATGGAGGACGTCGTCCAGGTCGGCACGATCGGCCTGATCAACGCCATCGACCGCTTCGACCCCGACCGGGGCGTGCAGTTCCCGACGTTCGCGATGCCCACCGTCGTCGGCGAGATCAAGCGGTACTTCCGCGACAACGTCCGCACGGTCCACGTCCCCCGCCGCCTCCACGAGCTGTGGGTGCAGGTCAACGGCGCCACCGAGGACCTGACCACCCTGCACGGCCGGTCCCCCACGACCGCCGAGATCGCCGAGCGGCTGAAGATCTCGGAGGAGGAGGTCCTGTCCTGCATCGAGGCCGGCCGCTCGTACCACGCCACCTCGCTCGAAGCAGCGCAGGAGGGCGACGGGCTGCCGGGCCTGCTCGACCGCCTCGGCTACGAGGACCCCGCCCTCGCCGGGGTGGAGCACCGGGACCTCGTGCGGCACCTGCTCGTACAGCTCCCCGAGCGCGAGCAGCGGATCCTGATGCTCCGCTACTACCGGAACCTGACGCAGTCCCAGATCAGCCAGGAGCTCGGCGTCTCCCAGATGCATGTGTCAAGGCTTCTCGCCCGCAGCTTCGCCCGGTTGAGATCCGCAAACAAGATCGATGCCTGACACGATCGGGTAGAGCCGTTTGGCCCTGATTCAACCGTTCCGAAAAGCCGCACACCCCCTGTTTCCAGCACGTACTCATCGCCACCATGTCGACAAGTCACTACAGCGTGTTGCCGACATGTGACATTCTGCTGGAACCGCGTTTGCCGCAGTCTCGGCGCCGGTATCTCACGTGGAGGCTGCGTTCCTCCGATGGTCGCGGCTCCCGCGACCGTCCGCGACCTCAAGGGGGTGGCATGTCCGCAGAACAGGGCAGCTCGAAGGTTCTCACGCTCACGCAGAGCGAGCCGGCCGCGCTTCCCGAGACCTCGGAAGCCATCGACACGCGCACGCTCTCCCGCTCCCTGTTCCTCCGCCTGCGCGCGCTGGACGCTGCGGGTGTGGCGGCGGGCAGCCCGGAGCGGATGTACGTACGCGACACGCTCATCGAGCTCAACCTGCCGCTCGTCCGGTACGCGGCGGCCCGCTTCCGCTCGCGCAACGAGCCGATGGAGGACATCGTCCAGGTCGGCACGATCGGCCTGATCAAGGCGATCGACCGGTTCGACTGCGAGCGGGGCGTGGAGTTTCCGACCTTCGCCATGCCGACCGTCGTCGGGGAGATCAAGCGCTTCTTCCGCGACACCTCGTGGTCGGTGCGGGTGCCGCGCCGCCTCCAGGAGCTGCGACTCGCGCTCACCAAGGCGGGCGACGAGCTGGCACAGAAGCTGGACCGCTCCCCGACCGTGCCCGAACTGGCCGCCGCCCTCGGCGTGTCGGAGGACGACGTCGTCGACGGCCTCGCCGTCGGCAACGCGTACACCGCCTCGTCGCTCGACTCGCCGTCGCCGGAGGACGACGGAGGGGAGGGCTCGCTCGCGGACCGCCTCGGCTACGAGGACAGCGCGCTGGAGGGCGTGGAGTACCGCGAGTCGCTGAAGCCGCTGCTGGCCAAACTGCCGGCGCGGGAACGACAGATCATCATGCTGCGGTTCTTCGCCAACATGACGCAGTCGCAGATCGGCGAGGAGGTCGGGATCTCCCAGATGCACGTCTCCCGCCTGCTCACGCGCACGCTGGCGCAGCTGCGCGAGGGCCTCATCGCGGACTGACCGCCCCGCCCGCCCGGTTCGCGACCCACCTCGCGGGCCGGGCGGCCGCTTTCCGGGACGTACGCGCAGGGGGCGGACCCGGGTCCGGGCGGCACGGCCGCACGGCCGCACCAAGCGAGCGAACCGGACGAGCCGTCCGAGCCAACGGGCCGCACCGACGACTCCGGCGAACAGACCGAGCCGAGGCACGACGCGCGGACCCGCGACGGGCAGGCCACGCCATGGCGCCGCAGCCATGGCGCCGCACGGCCGAGCCGTACGAAAGGCCGGGCGCACCGGCCGGGCGGGCGGGCCGGGCGGCCCTGGAGGGGTCAGCCCAGGGCGAGCCAGGCGACCGCCGCGATGACGACGACGGCCAGGACGATGCCGACGATGAGGCCGACGCGCGGGCCGGACGACTGGGCCGCGGGCTGCGGCTGACGCTGCGGGGCGCCCTCGTCGACGAAGGCGCGGAACATCTGGGTCGAGCCCGCGGGGTCGTAGTTGCCCTCGGGTCCCTGGGGGGCGTGCGGGTTGTGTGCCATGGGGCAGGACCCTAGCGAATGACCGCCACCCGCCCCACCCCGGGAGCCCCGGGAAAGGATCTTGACCTTTCTTTGCCAGGTCTTTGGCCGTATGTACCCCCATTTCATTTGCCTGTAGCAACCATCCGATCATATGGTTGCTCTAAGCAACAAGATGCGGAGGTGCCCCGGGTGGCAGCACGCAGTCAGTACGAGGAACTGACCCGCCAGGTCAGCGCCGTCGGGGTCGTCAAGCGCGCCATAGCCCGCCTGCTCCCCGCCGAGTGCCCGGGAGGTGCCGCCGCCGTCCTGGCCCTGCTGGACCGGCACGGGGACATGCGGCTGAGCCGCCTGGCCGAACTCCTGGCCGTCGACATGTCGGTCACCAGCCGCCACGTCGCCCATGTCGTGGAGCAGGGCTGGGTCGAGCGGTCGCCCGATCCGGGTGACCGGCGCTCGCGCATCCTGCGCCTGACGCCGGCGGGGCGGGAGGTGCTGGACGACCTCAAGCAGCGCGCCACGGACCTGCTGGCGGACCGCCTGCGGGAGTGGCCCGACGACGACGTCGGGCAACTCGTCACCCTGCTGACCCGGCTCCGGGCGTCGTTCGGCGATGTCCGGGCGGCGCAGCTCCAGCCTTGGTCCTCGCCGGCCGCGGTGGCGGGACCAGGAGCAGCGGCGGCCCCCGCGGACGACGCGGCGGACGGCCGCGCCGCGAGCGGATCCACGCCCGGCTCCGCGCCCGAGGCGCACCGGCAGCAACGGCAGCAACGGCAGCAACAGCAACAGCAACAGCAACAGCAGAAGACGAAGACGACGACGCACACGTAAAGGAAGTCCATGGCCACGACCACCCCGTCCGGAGTGCGGGACGGCGACGCCGACCAGGCCGGCAGCCCGCCCATGACGCACCGGCAGATCATGGAGGCGCTGTCCGGGCTGATGCTCGGCATGTTCGTCGCCATCCTGTCGTCGACCGTCGTCTCCAACGCCCTCCCCGAGATCATCACCGACCTCGGCGGCGGCCAGAGCGCCTACACCTGGGTGGTGACGGCGTCCCTGCTGGCCATGACCGCGACGACGCCGCTGTGGGGCAAGCTCGCGGACCTGTTCTCGAAGAAGCTGCTGGTCCAGCTCGCCCTCGTCATCTACGTCGCCGGCTCGCTCGTGGCCGGCCTGTCCCAGAGCTCCGGCATGCTGATCGCCTGCCGGGTCGTCCAGGGCATAGGCGTCGGCGGCCTCTCCGCCCTGGCGCAGATCGTGATGGCCGCGATGATCTCCCCCCGCGAGCGCGGGCGCTACTCCGGCTACCTGGGCGCCGTCTTCGCCGTCGCGACGGTCGGCGGCCCGCTGCTCGGCGGTGTGATCACCGACACCGACTGGCTGGGCTGGCGCTGGTGCTTCTACGTCGGCGTGCCGTTCGCCGTCATCGCGCTGCTGGTCCTCCAGAAGACCCTGCGGCTGCCGGTGGTCAAGCGCGACGTGAAGGTCGACTGGTGGGGCGCGGCCCTGATCAGCGCGGCGGTGTCGCTGCTCCTCGTGTGGGTGACCTTCGCGGGCGACAAGTACGCGTGGATGTCCTGGCAGACCGCCGCGATGGTGGGCGGCTCGGTGGTGCTCGGCGCGCTGTTCCTGGCCGTCGAGGCCCGCGCCGCGGAGCCGGTCATCCCGCTGCGGCTGTTCCGCAACCGCACGATCACGCTCGCCTCGATCGCGTCGCTGTTCGTCGGTGTGGCGATGTTCGCCGGGACGGTCTTCTTCAGCCAGTACTTCCAGCTCGCGCGCGGCGAGTCGCCGACGATGTCCGGCGTCATGACCATTCCGATGATCGCGGGCCTGTTCGTGTCGTCCACCGGCTCCGGGCTGATCATCACCAGGACCGGCCGCTGGAAGGCCTGGCTGGTCGGCGGCGGCGCGCTGGTGACGGCGGGCCTGGGGCTGCTGGGCACGATCCGGTACGACACGGAGTACTGGCACGTGGCGGTGTACATGGCCGTGCTGGGCCTCGGCCTCGGCATGATGATGCAGAACCTGGTCCTGTGCACCCAGAACCAGGTGGCTCCGCGGGACCTGGGCGCCGCGTCGTCGGTCGTCACGTTCTTCCGCTCGCTCGGCGGAGCCGTGGGCGTCTCGGCGCTGGGCGCCGTGCTGGGCACCAAGGTCACGGAGTACGTGAAGGAGGGCCTCACCGCCCTCGGCCCGAAGGGCGCCGCCCTGGGCCACGGCGGTACGGCCGGCGGGGGCATCCCCGACCTGGACAAGCTGCCCGCGCCGATGCGGCAGGTGATGGAGAGCGCCTACGGGCACGCCGTGGCCGACATCTTCCTGTACTCGGCGCCGTTCGCCCTGGCCGCGTTCCTGGTGACGCTGCTCATCCGCGAGGTCGCCCTGAAGAAGGCGGCCCACTGAGACTCCGGGCGGGCGGCCGTTGAGCGGAGGGCCGCACCGCCCGGACCACGAGGCCCCGGTGGCGGGCAGGGCTGGCAGGGGACGCCCCCGGCCCCGCCACCGGGGCCTCCCGCGTACGCGGGCCACACCTCCGGGAGGTCCACCCGTACGCGTTACGCGCCACCGGGCCTGACCCGTACGCGGTGGGACGCGCCACCGCGCGCCGCGCGGCCCGCCGCCGGCCCCGCCCCGCCCGCCCCGCTCCGCCCCGACGTCGTACGAACGCCCGAACGTCCGAACGTCCGAAGGCCCGGCCGTCCCTACGGCCGGGCGTACGCCTCGATGCCGGCGACGAGCAGGTCCAGGGCGAACGCGAAGTCGCGGTCCCGCATCTCGTCCACGGTGCCCCCGCCGCGCGCCTCGGCCATCGCCCGCCCCGACTCCATGACCGGAGCCAGCTCCGGCCGCCCGTCGATCGCGCCCATGGCACGGGCGAAGTACGCGTCGGGGGGCAGACCGGCCTCCGCGCAGCGCTTGAGGAAGTGGCCCTCGATCGTGCCGAAGCCGTACACGAACTGGAAGACCGCCGCGATGCCGCCCGCCTGCCGCTCCGGCGGGAGCCCGGCCTTGCGGATGAGCCGCTGCACGCACAGCGCCAGCGCCGACCAGTTCGGGCCGATGTTCAGGAACCGGCCCATCAGCGGCGACAGCCACGGGTGGCGGACCAGCAGGGCGCGGTACCCCTGGGCGAGGTCGCGGAGCTGGTCGCGCCAGTCGGTGTCCGCGTCCGGGTCCGGGAGGGCGACCTCGCCGACCACCGCGTCGCTCGCCAGTTCCAGCAGGTCGTCCTTGGAGTCGACGTACCAGTAGAGCGACATGGCCGTGACGTTCAGCTCGGCCGCGAGGCGGCGCATGGAGAACCTGGCCGCCCCCTCCGCGTCCAGCAGCCGTACGGTCGCGGCCGTGATGCGGTCGCGGTCCAGCCCCGAAGGGTGGTCACCGCCCGCCCGGCGTCCGCGCGACGCCGCCTTGCCGTCCAGCCAGACGCTCATGCGCACCGGACGCTTCGTGTCGCGGTCGGCTGCCGCCGCCATGGGCCCTCCTCGTCGTTCCGTGCGGCCGATGCTATGCCTCGCCCGCACCGCCCCGGGCGGACCACCCGACCGGCTGCCCCGGCCCCGGCCCACCCTCTGGCGCGGCTACCCCCGCTCGGGCCCCGGGCGGCCCTCCCGCCCGCTCATCCCCGGTCCGACGCGGCCCGCTCCGACGCGGCCCGCTCCGAAACGCTCCCGTCCGGCACCCCCTCCTCCGGCAGCCCACCCCGCTCCGGCGCACCCCGCTCCGCGCGTCGCAGCAGCAGCGCCGCGAGAAGGCCGCCCGCGAGGACGGCGACCGCGCCGACGAGCTGGCTGGTCTCCAGGCCCGCCGCGAACGCGTCCGCGATCCGGGCCCGTTCCGCCGGACCGTCGGCCGCCGCCAGCGCCGCCGGCAGGGAGGCGGCCGCCACCGAGGCGAGCGCCGCGAACCGCGCGTTCAGCACGGCCCCGAGCACGGCGACGCCGAGCCCGTTGCCGAACTCCGCGAGGGTGCCGTTGATCCCGGCGCCGACACCCGCCTTCTCCGGCGGGATCGCGCTCATGATGGCGTTCGCCATGGCCGGCATGGAGAGGGAGACGCCCGCGCCCATGACGACCAGCCCCAGGAGCATCCCGGCGTATCCGCCGGAGCCGAGCAGGGCGATCGAGGCGAGGCCGCCGGAGACGAGGGCCATGCCGAGGGCGATCGTGACGGGCGTGCCCAGCTTCGCCAGCAGCCGGGGGCCGACGCCGCTCAGGTTCAGGACGACGACGGTCAGCGCGAGCGGCGCCGTGCGCAGGCCCGCGTCGAGCGGGTCGTACCCGAGGACGAACTGGAGGTGCTGGGTGAGCAGGAACAGCGACCCGGTCATGCCGAACGCGACGAGGATCGCGCCCGCGACGGCGCCGACGAACCGCTGGTCGCGGAAGAAGTGCAGGTCGAGCATCGGGTACGGGACGCGCAGCTCCCAGTGGGCGAAGACGCCCATGGCGAGGAGGCCGATCGAGGCCGACACGAGCACGTGGCCGGAGAGCCAGCCGTGCTCGGGGCCGTTGATGATCGCGTACACCAGGGCGGTCATGCCGATCGTCGACAGCACCGCGCCGACCAGGTCCGGGCGGTCGCCCTGCCGGTGCCGGGACTCCGGTACGAGCACGGCGACGGCTGTCAGGCCGAGGAGGGCGACCGGGATGTTGATCAGGAAGATCGCGCCCCACCAGAAGTGGTCGAGCATGAAGCCGCCGAGCAGCGGTCCGGCCGCGAAGCCGAGCGAGCTGACGGTCGACCAGATGGCGATGGCCTTGACGCGCTCGGCGTCGTCGAAGATCTGGACGACGACCGCGAGGGTGGTGGTCATCAGCAGTGCGCCGCCGACGCCCATCCCGGCGCGGGCGGCGATGAGCTGGGCGGAGCTCTGCGCGAGGCCGGCGGCGAGCGAGCCGATGCCGAACAGCGCGAGACCGGTGAGCAGCATGCGCTTGCGGCCGTAGCGGTCGGCGGCGTTGCCGGCGGTGAGGAGCAGCCCGGACTGGACCAGCGCGTAGGCGTTGATCATCCACTGGATGTCAGCGGTGGAGGCGTGGAGCTCCCGCGTGAGGGAGGGGATCGCCACGTTGAGGACGGTGTTGTCGAGCAGCACGGTCAGCTGGGCGAGGCAGATCACGCCGAGGATCAGCCAGCGTTGCGGGTGGCCGCCGCCGGACACGGCGGCGGGGTCCTTCGGGTTCTCGGCGGTCGTCGCCGTCAACGGAAGCTCCTTGTACGGTGTAAGGGACAGGTTCCCTTACACCGTACAAGGCCCCCTCCCGCTCCGCACAGCCGTTTTCCGGTCCCGCCGCCGCCCCGATCCCGCCCCGATCCCGCCGCGACGCGCGCCCGGCGGGCGCCGACCCGGCCTCCACCGCTCCCGCCCGTCACGCGGGGGGCTTGATCAGGTAGCCGGCGCCCCGCCGGGTGTGGATCAGCGGTGGCCGACCCACGTCGATCTTGCGGCGCAGGTACGAGATGTACTGCTCGACCACGTTGTCCCGGCCGCCGAAGTCGTACGCCCAGACGCGGTCGAGGATCCGGGCCTTGCTCAGCACGCGCCCCGGATGGCGCATCAGGTACCGCAGCAGCGCGAACTCGGTGGCGGTCAGGCGGACGGCCTCCCCCGCGCGGGTGACCTCGCGGCTGCCCTCGTCGAGGACGAGGTCCCCGACGACCAGCACGGCCTGCGCGCGGGAGCGCGGCCGGACGGTGGGGCGGGCGGCCGGATCGGGTCGGGGACGTACGACGGGAAGGACGGGACCATCGCCGGAACCGGCACGGGTGTCGGAGCCGGCCCGGCCGGGGTGGCTGACACGGGCGCCGGAGCGGACAAGGGTCCCGGAGCGCACACCGCTGGTGGAGGCACGGCTGGTGAGGGCACGGGGCCGGGGCGTGGAAAGGGTCATACGGCCACGCTGGGCCCCGGCGCTGAAACCCGGCTGAGGCGTTCCTGTGAATCCCCTGAGAAAGGCGCGAACAGCATGGCGGCACCGCCGCGGAGTGCCCCGCGCGGCCGGTCGTCGCCGACGCCGAGCCGCTCCGGCGCCGCCGGTCGGTTGGGGTGGCGATGCGGGATGGCGGCGAAGCCGCCGCCGGCAGCACGCGGTCCCCGAGCGCCAGGAGCCGGCCGCGTCCCCACGGGTGTGAGGCGCTCGGCGCACCCGGTGACACCCTGGCGGTGTCCCGCCTCACCTTCTCGTGGGCCCCGGCCGGGTGGAGGCCGAGGCGCCGGGCGGCCCGAGCCCCGCCCGGCGCCCTTCCCCACGGCCGCAGCCGCGCCCGCACCCGCACCCGCACCCGCACCCGCACCCGCACCCAGGCTCCCGCCCCGGCCCGCTCCCGCCCTCCTCCCCACCCCCCCCCCGTCAGAACAGGCCCCGCTGCACCACCTCGACGGGCAAGGTCGTCCGGCCCTCCCCCCGGGCTAGCTCCCACCCGGCGGCGAGCCGCCCGTCCAGGACGACCTGCCGGCCGTCCGCGAGTTCCAGGTGCAGATCGGGCCCGGCGACCGCCAGCAGTGTGCCCGCCAGCTCCCCACCGGCCGCAAGGCCCCCGCCGCCGCCCACCGCCCCACTCACCCCACCACCGCCACCGCCACCGCCACCGCCCACGACACCGTCGACGCGCGAGACCCGGTCGAGCCCGAAGACCGGGACGTGGTCCCGCACCCCGCCGAAGGGCAGGGCCTCCAGCGTGTCGCCCCACCCCGGTACGGCGCGGGCCGCCCGGTACAGCCGCTCCACCTCCGCCGCGCGCCCGGCCGCGCCCGGCAGTTCGACGCGGGCGAGCCGCTTGGCCGCGTACGGGATCCGGTCCGGCACGCCGAGCGCGGCGCCCAGCACCTCCTCCGTGCGCCGTGCGGCCATCAGCGGCCCGCGCCCCAGCCAGGCGTATGCCACGGCGCCCTGCTCCAGCAGCCGCGCGTCGCCCCGCTCCTCGGCGGTGATGCCCACCTTGGCCAGGGCGCCACCGAACCAGGCGAGGTAGACCCGGAACACCCTCGGGTCGTCCAGCGCGGTGTCGGCGGCGACGGAGTGCGCCCGGTCCAGCCGCGCGCACTGCGGGCAGCGCCCACCGGTGCCGCGGGCGGGTACGACGGCACGGTCGGCGCACGGGTTGCCGCGGGCACCGGGGCACAGCCGCTCCCCGACCACCCGGAACGCCAGCTCACGCCCGGGGGAGAGGGGACTGGTCCGGCCGCCCTCCCACAGCCAGACGGGCCGCCCACCGCTCCAGCGGACCCCCCGGCACCGCCACGCCCCACCACTCACCGCAGCCACCTCCACCCCTCCCCACCTCACCTGTCGGAGTCCCGCGCCCAAGCCGCCGCGACACGGCCCGCACCGACAGAACGCGCCGGGGTTCCCATCCGCGACCTCCGGATCCGCAGCGCGGCCGGAACCGTCAGCGAGGGCAGCGCCCTGCCCTCCCGGACCACCTGAGGGCTCGCACAGTGGCTTACGCGACAGTCCGTTCACCGGTGCCGCGGCGCAGGGCCGCCGCATCTCGGCCGTCGCAGTCCTCCGGAGACAGGACGCCGGCCGAGTCAGCGCGTCATCGCCCGGCCGCCACCCGTACTTTCCGGCTCCCCCACGGCGTACCGGGCGGTCACGAGATAGCCCGCGAAGCTGACGTCCGGCCTGGGCTTCGCCCACCCGTCCGCCTCTTGGACCGGTACCAGTACGGTCGTTCCCGGAACGGGACGAAGCGCCTGCTCCGTGGCGCCCGGGGGTACCCCGTATCGACAGTGCACCTCGCTGATCGACACCACCTCCACCAAGGTGGCTGCCCGTCCCTCCCCCCAGCCGTGGTGTTCCTCGCGGAAGTCGATCCCACCCGCACGCTCACGGCCGACGATGTCCGCGTAGTCCTTCGAGTCGACCTCCAGCAACGTCCAGGAGACGACGTCCCCTGGTGCGAAGCTCTCCCCGCAGCACTGGATCTGCCAGTCATCCACCCAAATCGTCAGCGTCACCGTGGCATTGTCCGCCACGCGACCTCGCCCCGTCAGGAACCACGGCAGGCAGACGACATCCGCCCGGTCGTGTGATCTCGCCCAGCGCATCTCTGCCCCTCCTCGCCGGCGGGCGCCGTGCGCGGCCGCCAGTCGTCGTGGCCGTCAGTCGTCGTCCGTGGTCGTCACTGCCAGCGTGTTGGACGTTGAGATGATCAGCGTGTTGGACGTTGAGATGAGGGGCCGGTTGCGGACGACGGCGCGGCCGGGGTCCCCGTGACCGTCTAGAGGCGTTTCAGGTTCCGGTCCAGGATCGCCCGGAGCAGGTCCACGTCCGCGGGGTCCTGGGCGTCCCGCTTGGGCAATACGGCGACTCCGGCCGCGCGGTCGCCGCCCAGCAGCACGAAGAGCCCCGGCGTCTCCAGATACTCCCGGAACACCGTCCAGTCCATGCTGAAGGACGCCCGCTCACCGGTGGTGACCGCACCGCGGTCGTCGGCCACCATGCGGCACTGCCCGTACGACTGCACCATGCCGAACATCCGGCGGGCCATGGTGCGCAGTCCTCGTACGGTGCCCCAGGACGCGATGCCCACGGAAAGCACCAGCGAGATGATCCACACGGGCAGCGGGGCGTCGAGGAAAGCCGCGAAGACGATGACGCCGATTGCCGCCGCCAGCGGCGCCATGAGCACCTGGGCCCGGCCCGCCGGCGTCCGACGGGCTCGCGCACGGAGCGCCTCCTCGAAGTCCGCGGCCGTCAGCCGGTAGACGAACTCCACGGCCGTACCGCGGTCCGCGTCTGTGGAATCCGCACCCCCGGTTTCCATGGGCAGGGATCCTAGCCAGGGGTGTCCGGTGGCTCAGGGCCGACGTACCGAGATCCACCGCGCGCCTCCTGCCCGGCTGCCCTCAAGACAAAAGCCAGAGGCCCTGTGGATCACTCCACAGGGCCTCTGGTCTGCTGTGCACTCGGCAGGATTCGAACCTGCAACCTTCTGATCCGTAGTCAGATGCTCTATCCGTTAAGCTACGAGTGCCTGCCAGGGATCTTACTCTCTGGCTTTCCTCCCGGGCTTTTCGGCCCGGTCGGCGTTGCGGGAACAACATTACATGACCTGCGCCGTGACGCGAAATCCATTCGCCAAACCACCCCCCACCTGGGCAAACCACCCACCGCGCCCCCGAGCCACGTGCCCGCGGTCCGGGCGCGGTCACGGGCGCGGTCGCGGGCACAAGCACGGAATCGGGCACGGAACCGAGGGCCGGCCGGAGAGGTCCGGGAACGGCGGAAGCCCCGGCCGTGGGGCCGGGGCTTCCTTGGGGCGGAGGCGGAGGGATTTGAACCCTCGATGGGCTTTAAGACCCAAACCGCATTAGCAGTGCGGCGCCATAGACCGGACTAGGCGACGCCTCCAGTGCACCCGCGCTCGCGCGTGTGGTGCGTGCAGATGATGACACAGCACGGGGCCGTGTCACCAATCGCCGTCCACGGTACTAGGCACCGGGGGCGCAGGGCAAAGGCTTACGGGTTGCGCAACGCGGCGGCCGGTGCGGCGTTAGAGAGGTGGGGAGCCGGGCCCCGCCGGCGCCCCGCCCGGTTCCGAGCACCTGGAGTACGCATGCTGCGCCGACTCGTCCTGTCCACCGCCGCCTCCGTCGTCGCCCTCGGTGTGGGCGCGCCGCTCGCCGTCGCCGGCCCGCTGCCGCCCCTGCCGCAGCTCCCCCCGCTGCTCGCCGGCGCGTCCGACGCGCTGACGATCACGGTGGAGCGGTCCGGGAACCCGACCGCCGACGGGACGTTCAAGCTGGAGTGCGACGGCGACCGGGGCAGCGGCACCCACCCGCGCGCGCACCGCGCGTGCGCTCGGCTGGCCGAGCTGTCCGAGGGCGGCCAGGACCCGTTCGCGCCCGTCCCCCAGGACCGTGTGTGCACCCAGCAGCACGGCGGCCCGGCGACCGCCCGCGTCACCGGCACCTGGCACGGCCGGGACGTCGACGCACGCTTCGTCCGCACCAATGGCTGCGAGATCGCCCGCTGGGAGAACCTGCAGCCGGTCCTCCCCATGGCGCGTTCGTAGCGCGACGGGGCGTTCACCAGCGACTACGGGCCGGGGGCGTACGCCTCGCGCACACAACCTCGCGCACAGCTCCCCCTCATCCGCCGCCCCTCGTACACCCCCAGCCCTTAGACTCCCTCCCGTAAGCGGCACCAGGTCAGTGGGAGGAAGCGTCGTCGTGAGCAGCAGGCCATCCCGAGGCGCTGCTCGCCTCGCAGCCATACTCGACGCCCTGCCCGACGGGCTCGTCCTCGTCAACACCAACGGCACGGTCGTCAACGCCAACACCATCGCGCTCGAGATGTTCGAGACGCCCGGCACGGCACTGGTGGGGCGGGGGCTGCTCGACCTGCTGCCCGCGTTCGACTCGCGGCTCATCCCCGGCTCCATGCGCAGGCCCGAGGGGGCCGACTCGCTGGGCCGCACCAAGCCGACCCGCATGGTCGCCCGGCGGACGGACGGCGGCGAGTTCCCCGTCGAGGTCACCAGCGCCGGGCTGGAGGACGGCCGCGAGGCGTACGACTCGTACGGCCCCACCTCCTACAGCGGCGACGAACTGCTGATGATCGTCGTCCGCGACCTGTCCGGCACCGTCGACACCGAGGCGGAGCTGGCCCGCTCGCAGCGGCAGACCGAGATGATCCTGCGCGCCGCCTCCGAGGGCGTCGTCGGCACGGACACGGACGGGCGCATCGTCCTGGTCAACCCGGCCGCCGCGCAGATCCTCGGCTGGCGGGCCAGCGACCTGGGCGGCAAGGAGCTCCACCCGCTGATGCTGCACTCGCGGGCGGACGGCGAGCCGTTCCCGTACGACGAGTCGCCGCTCGCGGACACCCTCCGCTCGGGGCGGAAGCACCGCGTCCGGGGGCAGGTCGTCTGGGCGAAGGACGGTTCGGCCGTCCCCGTGGACCTGACGACCGCTCCGGTACGGGACGGGGACCAGCTCGTCGGCGCCGTCATGACCTTCGCGGACCGCAGGCCGTACGAGCAGCTCGCCGAGGAGCACGCCGACCGGCTCGCGGCGCTCGCGGAGAAGCACGAGGCCGAAACCGCGCGGCTGACCGAGAAGCACGAGGCCGAGACGGCCGGGCTGGCCGAGAGGCACCGGGCGGAGGCCGCGGCGTACGAGGAGCGGCTCGCGGAGGCGGCCGAGCGGTACGAGTCCCTGGCCGCGCACCACCGCCAGCTGGCCGCCGTCCTGGGCGGCTCGCTGCGCGGGCCGCTGGAGGAGCTGCGCCGTGAGCTGGGCACCCTCGCGGCGGACCCGGCCGGACAGCTGTGGCCGGAGGCGAACCAGATCCTGCACCACCTCGCCGCCGGGTACGCCCGGATGACGACGCTCGTCGACAACGTCCTCGGCTTCCAGCGACTCGACACGGGCGAGGAGGAGCTGCGCAAGGAACCGGTCCTGCTCGACGCGGTCGTCGCGAGCGGTCTCGACGGCGCGGTCGAGCTGATCGGGCCGGGGCGGGCGCAGTTCGCGGTGCACGCGCCGCCCATCGAGGCGGAGGTCGACGGCGTGCGCCTCGCCACGGCCCTCGCCCACCTGGTCGCCGACGTGGCCGGGGTCGACTCCACGGGCAAGGCCCGGATCGTCGCGGGCGGCGGGTACGCCGACTCGACGGTCGTGGTGGCCGCGGCCCAGCGCGGCGAGGTCGTACGGATCGAGGTGCGCGGGCCGTACGCGGGCGGCGACCCGGTGCACGAGCCGATCGTGCGGGGCATCGTCCGGGCGCACGGCGGGGTGCTCCAGACGCACGAGGTGCCGGGCATGAACGGCAGCGCGTACGTCCTGGAGGTCCCGCTGGGCGCGGGCGGCGGGACCGCGCCGACGGCCGCCGCCGGGTCGGGCACGGGGGCGGATGCCGGGGCGGATGCCGCCGGCCCGGGGGCGGCAAGCCCTGCGGGCGGGGCTGCGGGCGGTGGTTCGGGCCTGGTCTCGGACGGGGCGACGGGCGGTGGCCCGGCCGGGGTCGCCGGTCCGGCTCCGGACGGTGCTTCTTCGGGCGGTGCCTCTTCGGGTGGTACGGCCGCTGGTCCGGCGGGAGTTCACGCGGGTGCTTCGGCCGGGGACGGCGGCGTCCCCGGTGGGTCCGGCGTTTCCGGTGGGTCCGGCGCTGTGGCGGGTGGCGGTGCCGCCGTCGCACTGCCCGCCCAGCAGTCGCGGCCGGGGGCCGGTGCGGTGCCCGGTGCCGGTGCGGACGAGGCCCCTCCGGGTGGCGGGCGCCGACGTGCCCGGCGGGCGTCGACGGACGCGTTCCTCGACAGTCCGGTGCGCGCGGAGGACCCCGTGGCGCCCCCGCCGACCGGGCGGCGCCGCGCCGCCGCGCCCGCCGGGGACACGGCGGGTGAGCAGCGACTCGTACCCGCCCAGGACTCCGGCGGCGCCGAACCGACCGGTCGGCGTCGCGGGCGGCCCAGCCCGGTGGAGGCCGCGCCGGCGGAGGGCTCCGTCGTGACGGCCGCCGAGTCGGCGCAGGCCCGGCCGGTGGCGCTCGGGGACACCGTTCCGCCGCAGGGCGTCGCCCCGGCGGAGGACGGCGCGCCGGGCGGTGGGCGCCGTGCCCGGCGCGGCCCGGCCGGCCAGGAGGGCGCCGTACCGGCCTTGCCGCCCGCGCCCGTTCCGGCGCAGGGGCCGGCGCAGGGGCCGGCGTCCACGCCTGCCGGGCGCCGTGCGCGCCGGGCGCTCGCGACGGGCCAGGAACGCGCCACCGGGGCCACAGCCGAGGGCACGGGGCGGGCGGCCTTCGCGCTGCCCCCGGCCGAGGCGGACCGCGCCCCGGCCGGCCGGCCCGCGCACCCGGCCCAGGCCCAAGCCCAGGCCCAAGCCCAGGTCCAGGCCCAGGCCCAGTCGGCCGGTCCTGAAGCCCGGCCGGCCGCCCCGCGGGCCGTTCCGCAGGCCCGGATCGCCGCGCCGGTCGAGGAGAGCCGCCACGACGCCGTCCGTACGGTGCCGGGCGCGGACCACACACCGCCGCAGCCCCACCCGATGCCCATCGCACCGCAGGCTCCGGTGCCCGGCGCTCCGGTGCCCGGCGCCCCGATGCCGGGCGCTCCGGTGCCGGGTGTACCCGCCGCGTCCCCGGCCATCGCCGTACCGCCCCTCGGCGGCCCCGAGGCCGCGGGCGGCAGCGCCGCGCCCGCTACGGAGACGACGCCTGGTGCCTCTGTGCCTCCCGGTGCGGGAGCGGCACCCGCCATCCCCGTGCCCCCGGGCCCCCCTGTAGCACCAGGTGACACCGCTGTCCCGCCGGGCACCGCAGGCGCCCCCGTACCGACCGGCGCCCCCGTACCGACCGGCGCCCCCGTACCGCCCGGCACGCCCGGCGCCCCTGTGGTTCCCGAAGCGCCCGCCGTCCCCGTGCCGCCGGGCGTCCACCCGGCAGCCGGTACAGCCGCGCCCGGCTCCGCGCGGGTTCCCGCACCCGCCGGCCCTTCCGGGACCGCTGGACCCGCGGGACCCACCGGTCCCGGCGACACCGCGCCGCGGCGGCCCGACCCGGCGGCCGGCGCCGTCACGCCGGAGATCCCGCCGAGCGCGGCCGAGCCGAGCCCCACCGCGCCCGCGTCCCCGCCCGCCGTGCCCACCGGCCGCCGCCGCGCGGTGGCGCCCCCGGCACCGGCGGGACCGGCGCCCACCGCCGCGCCCGGTGCGTCGGCCGACGGCCCGGCCGCCGAGGGTGTGCCCGCCGATGCGTCGGCCACCCAGGGACGGGCGTTCAGCGTGCGCACCCTCGGCCAGGGCGTGCCGTTCACCCCGCCGTCCGCCGGGGGCGCCCCGACACCCGCCCACGGCACCGGGACCGGTTCCGGACGCCGGCGCAAGCTGGCCACGCCCCCGGACATCGAGCCGCAGCCGTCACCCGACGCGACAGCCGTTCCCCCGGCCGCACAGCAGGCCGGCCGACCACCGGCGGCCCCGCGCCCGCCCGCCCCGCCGGTCCCCGGCGCGGCGCCCCCGGCCACCCCGCAGGGCACCGCACCCGCGGCCACCCCGCCGGGCGCACCCCAGCCGGTTACGCCCCAGTCCAGCGCCCCCGCGCCGGTGCCGCATGCCCCCTCCGCGCCCCCCGGCCAGCAGCTTCTCGCGGCACCCGCCCCCGAGGGCCGTGCCTACGAGATAGGGGCACCGGACGAAGGCGCCGACGAGGGCCCGGAGCCGCTGGACGGACCGGGTGGCGCCGTGGAGGTGGCCAACCAGCCGCAGCCGCGACCGGTCGACGACGAGCTGCCGCCGGAGCCGCTGGACAACCCGCGCCGCCTCCTGGTGTGGCCAGCGCCGGACGTGGACACGCAGCAGGCGCTGACCGACCGGGGCTACCGGCCGGTGATCGTGCACTCCCGCGAGGAGGTCGACGCGCAGATCGCCGCGTTCCCCGCGGCCCTGTTCGTCGACCCGCTGACCGGGCCGATCACCCGCACGGCGCTCCAGTCGCTGCGCCAGGCGGCGGTGGCGGCCGAGGTGCCGGTGCTGCTGGCGGCCGGGCTGGGCCAGGCCACCCGCGAGGCCGCGTACGGCGCCGACCCCGCCGTGCTCCTCAAGGCCCTGGCGCCGCGCGACAGCGAGCAGCACCCGTCGCGGGTCCTGCTGATCGAGGAGCACGACGAGATCGCCCACGCGCTGACGGCCGCCCTGGAGCGGCGCGGCATGCGGGTGCAGCGCGCGGCCGCGGACAGCGAGGCCGTCGCGCTCGCCACGCAGCTCCCGCCGAACCTCGTCGTCATGGACCTGATGCAGGTGCGGCGCCGCCGGGCCGGGATCATCGACTGGCTGCGCGCCAACGGCCACCTGAACCGCACGCCGCTGGTCGTCTACACGTCGGCGGGCCTGGAGGAGGCGGACCTGCCGCGGCTGGCGTCCGGGGAGACCGTGCTGTTCCTCGCTGAGCGGTCCACGAGCCCGGAGGTGCAGTCGCGGATCGTCGACCTGCTCGCGAAGATCGGCACGAACTAGGGGCCGGACGGCACCCGCGGGAGCGGACGTACCGGCCCCCCGGCGGCGGCGCGGCGACGGAGCGGGCCCACCCGCACGGGTGGAAGGGGGCCCCGACGGCGAGGTGGGCGGCCGGCACACCCCGCCAGCGGGGCCCACGCCGGCCCCCTCCCGCACGTCCCGCCCCAGACGCCGACTCGGCGGTCACAGCTGCCGGCCCGATCACAACAGCGCCATGCCCCGAGCGGCGTCGCGGGGCGGCACACGGCGGCGGCGCCATGGCTGTGTGCCGCCCGGGA
This sequence comes from Streptomyces fradiae ATCC 10745 = DSM 40063, assembly GCF_008704425.1. Lineage (NCBI taxonomy): Bacteria > Bacillati > Actinomycetota > Actinomycetes > Kitasatosporales > Streptomycetaceae > Streptomyces > Streptomyces fradiae. The sequence goes on along the minus strand of NZ_CP023696.1, from coordinate 3,449,939 downwards.
CCCCCGCCACCGCCACCTGCGACCCACGAGCGCCGTCACAGCCACGCGCCGCCCAGTCCCCGCCCCACCGACGTGCCGCCCCAGCCGGCGCCGCAGCTGAGGTGCCGCCCCAGCCCCATCGCAGCTGAGGTGCCGCCCCCAGCCCTCGTCACAGCTGCGTGACGTCCAGCTCCCCTTCGGCGTACTGCCTGCGGATCACCTTCTTGTCGAACTTGCCGACGCTCGTCTTCGGCACGGCCGGGATCACCGCCCAGCGCTCGGGGAGCTGCCACCGGGCGATGCCGGCTTCGGCGAGGTACGCGCGCAGCGCCTCGTAACCGGTCTCCGCGCCCTCCTTGAGGACGACCGTCGCGAGCGGCCGCTCGCCCCAACGCTCGTCCGGGACGGCCACGACCGCCGCCTCGGCGACATCCGGGTGACCCATCAGGGCGTTCTCCAGCTCGACCGACGAGATCCACTCGCCGCCCGACTTGATGACGTCCTTGGCGCGGTCCGTGAGGGTGAGGAAGCCGTCCGGGCTGATGACGCCGACGTCACCGGTCTTGAGCCAGCCGTCCTCGCTGAACTTGTCGGCGGGGCGCAGCGGTTCGGCGTCCGCGCCGCCGTAGTAGGCGCCCGCGATCCACGGCCCTCGGACCTCCAGCTCACCGGCCGACTCCCCGTCCCACGGCAGCGTCCCGCCGCCCGGACCGACCAGCCGCGCCTCGACGCCGGCCGGGAAACGGCCCTGCGTGACGCGGTACGGCCACTCCTCCTCGTCCGACAGTCCGGCCGGGGGGAACGCCATGGTGCCCAGCGGCGAGGTCTCCGTCATGCCCCAGGCGTGGCAGAGGCGGACGCCGAGCTTGTCGTACGCCTCCATGAGGGAGGGCGGGCAGGCCGCGCCGCCGATGGTGACGTTGGCCATGGACGAGATGTCGCGCGGGTTGGCCATGACCTCGGCGAGGAGGCCCTGCCAGATGGTCGGGACGGCGGCCGCGTGGGTGGGGCGCTCCTTCTCGATCATCTCGGCGAGGGGCGCGGGCTGGAGGAAGCGGTCGGGCATCAGCATGTTGACGCCGCTCATGAAGGTGGCGTGCGGCAGACCCCAGGCGTTCACATGGAACTGCGGGACGACCACGAGCGTCGTGTCGCGGTCGGTGAGGCCCATGGACTCGCTCATGTTCACCTGCATGGAGTGCAGGTAGACGGAGCGGTGGGAGTAGACGACGCCCTTCGGGTCCCCGGTGGTGCCGGAGGTGTAGCACATGGCGGCGGCCTGGCGTTCGTCCAGCTCGGGCCAGTCGAAGGTGTCGGGGCGGTCCGCTATCAGCTCCTCGTAGTCGTGGACGCGGGGCGCGGCGCCGTCGAGGACGGACCGGTCGCCGGGCCCGGACACCACGACGTGCTCGACCGTCGGGAGGTGCGGGAGGAGCGGGGCGAGGAGGGGGAGGAGGCTGCCGTTGACCAGGACGACGCGGTCGGCGGCGTGGTTGACGATCCAGACGAGCTGCTCGGGCGGGAGGCGGAGGTTGAGGGTGTGGAGGACCGCTCCCATGGAGGGGATCGCGAGGTACGCCTCGACGTGCTCGGCGTTGTTCCACATGAGGGTGGCGACGCGGTCGTCGCCGGTGACGCCGAGTTCGTCGCGCAGGGCGCTCGCGAGCCGGGTGGACCGGACACCGACCTCGGCGAAGCTGCGGCGGTGCGGCTCGGGCTGGCCGGTCCAGGTGGTGATCTGCGACTTCCCGTGGATCGTCATCCCGTGGTGGAGGATGCGGGTGACGGTCAGCGGTACGTCCTGCATGGTGCTCAGCACGGCGTCCTCCCGATGGGCGCTCGCTACGCGGCGGTGTGGTGTGCAGATTCTGCGCACATACCGCGCGGTATGTCACTACCTGGGAGTACGTGGTTTCACGTGAAACACCGCCGCGTACCCACCACGGGCCCCACCGCCCCGAACCCGGCCCCGGCACCCGCCTCCGTGCGGCTCGCGCTCAGCCTTGGGACCCCCACCCGGCGCCCACGCTCCACCGCGCCGGGGGCCCGCACCGCTCCCGAGAGCCCTCCGCCCGCAGTCCCCCCGCCCGCACAGCGAGCGCCACGACCCCCGCGCCCCTCGCCCTCTCCCCTGCACCCCCACCGCTGCCGCACGCGCCGCGAGCCCGGCTCACCGTATCGGGGCCAGCTCCGGGTCGTCCCTGAGTTTGCCGAGCGCTCGGGAGACGGCGCTCTTGACCGTGCCGACGGAGACCCCGAGGACCGCGGCCGTCTGCGCCTCGCTGAGATCCTCGTAGTACCGGAGTACGACCATGGCGCGCTGCCGGTCGGGGAGCCGCATGACCGCACGCCACATGGCGTCGTGCAGCGCCTGCCGCTCGGCCGGGTCCGGTTCCGGCACGCCGTGCGGCTCGGGCAGTTCCTCGCACGCGAACTCGTCCACCTTGCGCTTGCGCCACTGCGACGTGCGCGTGTTGACCAGCGCGCGGCGTACATAGCCGTCGAGGGCCCGGTGGTCCTCTATGCGCTCCCACGCCACGTACGTCTTGGCGAGGGCGGTCTGCAGCAGGTCCTCGGCGTCGCTCGGGTTGGCGGTGAGCGAGCGCGCGGTGCGCAGCAGCAGGGGCCCCCGGGCCCGGACGTACGAGGTGAAGGACGGGTACGCGGTGGCGGCCGTGGAGGCTCCGGCGCAGACGGGGCCAGTAGTCGCGGTCATACGACCACGCTAGGAGCGGGGCACCCGCAGGGGGATCGCCCCCAGGTCCCGAAAGGGTGTCCCCCTCAGGTTGTAGGGGTGGTGCGGGCCCCACCTCCTGTAGGTGGAGGGAAAGGGGGCCGGCAGGCCGGGGTACGGGGAGACGGACCGCCACGCCGACGGCCCGCGCGCCGGTACACAGGTCCGGTGCGCGGGCCGTCGATCGTCACCCTCCTCGTCCCCTCACCCCTCGGGCCGGGCCGCCGCACCTGGTGGCGGCCGGGTGGTCAGCGGTACTGGCCGTGCGCACCGGGACGGCCGCGCCGGGGCGGTGTCGGACCGGCGGACGGGGCGGGTGTACGGCATGTCGTCCTCCTCCAGTGGCGTCGTGCCGGCGTTCGCGGATCAAGGCTTCCCACCGGAACCCCGGCGAACCGGACCGGTAGGGCCAATCCCACTGAAGCGTGACAGGAGGCCGGATAAACCCCGAGACGGCGACGCACTCCTCAGCGCCCGAGCCCCCGCTCCGACCCCAGACCCGCCCGACCAGCCGCGAGCCGCGGATACGGGTGGACCTCCCAGGTGCTGTGAGCGGTGAAGCCTGACCGTGCCCTCCGCGTGCCCGACCGGACGGGGACCGGTGGGGCGGAGACCGGGCAGCAGAACGGCCCCCGACCGCTCCAGCTGGTCAGGGGCCGTTTCACCTGCGCGGTGGGTGTGGGATTTGAACCCACGGTGGCTCGCGCCACGACGGTTTTCAAGACCGTTCCCTTAGGCCGCTCGGGCAACCCACCCGTGCCCCGCCTCACCTGCCGCGGAGCGGGCTACAGCCTACCCGGCCGAGGCGGTGGCGGAGGGCGGCGGGCCGTCAGTGGCTGGTCGGGGCGGGGCGGTTGGGCACGGTCAGTCGCCCTTGCGTTCGCCGAGGGTGACCTCGACCTGCTTCTCCTGGGTGCCGCGCTTGTAGGTCAGGGTGACCGTGTCGCCGGGCTGGTGGGTCCAGATCTCGCTGATCAGGGTCGGGCCGCTGTCGATGATGCGGTCGCCGAAGCGGGTGATGACGTCACCCGGCCGCAGGCCCGCCTTGGCGGCGGGGCCGTCGGGGGTGACCGACGGCGTGCCGCCCGTGCCCTGCTCGACGATGGTGGCGCCCTCGCCCTCCTCCGACATGTTCACGGTCGCGCCGATCATCGGATAGACCGGCTCGCCCGTCTTGATGAGCTGTTCGGCGACGTTCTTCGCCTGGTTGATCGGGATCGCGAAGCCCAGGCCGACCGAGCCCGCCTGGGACTGGCCGATGCCACCCGCCCCCGGCGACTGGATGGCGGAGTTGATGCCGATCACCGCACCGCGCCCGTCCAGCAGGGGCCCGCCGGAGTTGCCCGGATTGATCGACGCGTCGGTCTGGAGGGCGCTCATGTACGAGTTCTTGCCGCCGGAGCCGTCGCTGGAGGCGACCGGGCGGTTCTTGGCGCTGATGATCCCGGTGGTCACGGTGTTGGACAGGCCGAACGGCGCGCCGATCGCGATGGTCGAGTCGCCCACGAGGACCTTGTCGGAGTTGCCGAGCGGCAGCGGCGCCAGGCCGGCCGGGGCGCCGCTCAGCTTCAGTACGGCCACGTCGTACCCCTGGGCGCGGCCGACCACCTCGGCGTCGAACTTCCGCCCGTCCGAGAAGGTCGCGGTGACCGTGCCGCTCTCGGCGGCCGAGGCCACCACGTGGTTGTTGGTGAGGATGTGGCCTTCCTTGTCGTACACGAAGCCCGTGCCGGTGCCGCCCTCGCCCGCCGAGCCGCCGGACTTGGCCTCGATGGTGACGACGCTCGGCAGCGCCTTGGCGGCGACCGCCGCGACCGTGCCGGGTTCCCGCTTGAAGTCGGCGGGGGTGTCGCCCACGGAGACCGTCGTGGACGTGGTCGTGCCGTCCGTGCGCTCCGCCGCCCAGTACCCGATGCCGCCGCCGACGCCGCCGGCGACGAGGGCCGCGACGAGGACGCCCGCGACGAGCCCGCCCGGCCGCTTGCGCGGCGCCGGGGGGAAGGGGGGCTGCCCGCCGGGAGGAGCGCCCCAGGCCCCGCCGCCCGCCGGGGCGTGGGCGTACGCCTGCGTGGCGTGGGCGGTCTGGTCGGCGGCCGGGCCGTGAGGTGCGGGGGTGGCGTGGTGGGCGTGGGCCGCGTGCGGGTCGCTCTGGGCACCGTACGCGGGGTAGGCGGGCGGTGCGGCCGGGGGCGGGGGCGCCGCCGGGTGGGCCGCGGGCGCCTCCGGCGAGGCGTGCGGGGCGGGAGCGGCCGGCGGGGCGGAGGCGGGCGGAGCGGCCGGGGGCTCAGCGCCGGGGGCCGGCGGCGGCTCGTACGGCGGCCGCTGCGTACGCCCGGTCTCCGCGGCCCCCGGCACCGGGTCCGTGCCCGGGTCCGTGCCCGGGTTCGCGGCCGGGTTCGCGGCCGGGTTCGCGGCCGGGTTCGCGGCCGGGGGCGGGGACGCCGCAGGGTGCGCCGGGGTGCCCTCCGGAGCTGACGCGGACGGGGCGTCGGGGGCGGACGGAACCGCGTTGCCCTCGTTCTCGGTGCTCACAGGTTCTCTCCTCGGTCTCCACGTCGTCGTATCGGCATGAGCCCGCCGTACATCTGCGTACTCAGCTTTTCCTACCGCTCGTCAGGCCACTGTAAGCGGGACCTGTGCATCCGCCACCGCTTCTTTAACTCCGGCATTACGGACGTGCCCCGACGCGGCCGAACCAGGCCCCGCGGGCTCCGCCGACGGGGCGAACGGTGGCACCATGTCGCGGTGACCCACGCGCGCCAGCACACCATCCAAGTCGTCGCCCACCGGGGCGCCTCCGAGGACGTGCCCGAGCACACCCTCGCCGCCTACGTGAAGGCGATCGAGGACGGGGCGGACGCCCTGGAGTGCGACGTACGCCTCACCGCGGACGGCCATCTCGTCTGCGTGCACGACCGCCGTGTGAACCGCACCTCCAACGGGCGCGGCGCCGTGTCGGCGCTGGAGCTCGCCGACCTGGCCGCCCTCGACTTCGGCTCCTGGCGGGACCGGGGGGACAGCACCGAGGCCCCCGACTGGAGCGACCCCGAGTACACCTCCGTCCTCACCCTGGAGCGGCTGCTGGAGCTCGTCGCCGACGCGGGGCGCCGGGTCGAGCTCGCCATCGAGACCAAGCACCCGACGCGCTGGGCGGGCCAGGTGGAGGAGCGGCTGGTCCGGCTGCTGCGCCGGTTCAACCTCGCCGACCCGCCGACCCCCGGCGAGTCCGCCGTGCGGATCATGAGCTTCTCCCCCCGGTCGCTGATCCGGGTCGCGGCGGCCGTCCCGACCGTGCCGACCGTCTACCTCGCGCAGTTCGTCGCGCCGCGGGTGCGCGAGGGCCGCCTCCCCGCCCGCGCCCGCATCGCCGGGCCGTCCATACGGATCATCCGGAACCACCCCGGCTACGTCGAGCGCCTCCACGAGGCCGGGCTCCAGGTCCACGTGTGGACGGTCGACGCGCCGGAGGACGTGGAGCTGTGCGTCCGCCTCGGAGTGGACGCCATCATCACGAACCGCCCCGGGCAGGTCCTGTCGCAACTGGGACGCGCCCCCCGATAGGGCCTGGCAGGCCCGGCACAACCGGTAGGCCGGGTGGGCTCCAGGAGCCCCCGGCCGTCACGCGGAGTGCCCCGGCGCGCTCGCTCCGCGGCGACTCGTGTCGAATGCGTCACTGTATGCGGACTGGCCGGTTTCCGGTCCAGGCCAGGAGGGCATCCACTCCGTGGCGTGGGGCGAAGGAGGTCTCGGGGGTGGCGTTGATGGTGGCACAGGAAGTGCCGACGTCGTCGAGCATGGCCGTACCCCATGGCCCTGCGGGCGTGGGCGAGGCGAGGCAGCGCATGCGGGAGCAGCTGCGGCGCAGCGGCGTCGGCGAGTCGGTCGTCGACGACGCCGTACTGATCCTCTCCGAACTGCTCAGCAACTCGTGCCGGCACGGCAGGCCGCTGGACGCCGCCGAGGTCGGCGAGGGCGCCGTCCGGGCCGCCTGGCGGATCGACGGCCGGGGCGCCCTGACGGTCGAGGTGACCGACGGGGGCGGCCCGACCCGGCCGGTCCCGTCGAAGCCCTCGGTCACCGCCCGCGGTGGTCGTGGGCTCACCATCATCGACGCCCTCGCCCAGGAGTGGGGCGTACGCGACGGCTCGTCCGGCGAGGTGACCGTCTGGGTGCTCGTCGCGGGCGCGCCCCCGCGCACCGGCACCGGCACCGGCACCACCGGCCCGCGCCTGGCCGGCCCGCGCGAGGGCCGCCCCGCGTCCGCCCTCCCCCGCGCGAACGGCGCCCGGCCCGCGCGCGTGGCCGGCGCGGGCGGTTACGGCGCCGCCCCGGCCACGCGCGCCGGCCAGCTGACGGACGAGCCGGGCCTCCTCGACATGTACGAGGACTTCGGCTGAGGTCCGCGGCCCTCCCGTACGGCTAGGCTCGCGGCCGACAGAGACCGCGTCCAACGGGAGACCCACGCATGGCCAAGAAGCGCCCCCAGAAGAAGGCCGCCGGCGCACCGCAGGTGACGCACGGGGAGGTGCCGGTCGTCGGTGCCCGCGAGCCCTGCCCCTGCGGTTCGGGCCGCCGCTACAAGGCCTGCCACGGCCGCGCCGCCGCGCACGCGGTGACCGAACTCGTCCAGCGCCCGTTCGAGGGCCTGGCCGGCGAGTGCGACTGGGTCGCACTGCGCGAGCTGGTGCCGGCCGCCACCGCGCCGCTGCGCCTGAAGGGCGGGCTGCCCGAGGGGGTGCCCTCCGTGACGCTCGCGACCGTCCTGCCCATGGCGTGGCCGGCGCTCCGCCGTGATGACGGCTCCGTCCTGCTGGCCCTGCAGAACGACACGTCCTCCGGCGACCTGAGCCGCGACCTGGCCGACACGCTCCAGCGCGCGCTGGACGCCGCGCCGGGCACGCCGGTCGCCGCCCGCCGGGTGCCCGCGGAGGGCCCTCGCCTGCAGGACCTGCTCGACGCCGAGGCGGCGTTCGAGCCGGTCGTGCACACCGGCTTCGAGTTCTGGGTGCCCGAGTCGGCGGACGGCGCGTCGCCGGAGGTGGCCGCGTCGCTGGAGCGGGCCAACGAGGCCGCGATCCCGACCGTGAAGCTGGCGGGCGTGGACGCCGCGTACTGGTGCGAGACCCCGGAGAAGAACCACCTGCGCTGGGTCATGCCGCACCCGGAGGAGGAGCTGCTCGACGCGCTCGCGCGGCTGCACGCCGCCGGCGCCTCGTCGCTCGGCGAGGACACGCGCCTCGTCGGGTCCTTCCGGGCGCACGGCCTGGTCATCCCGGTGTGGGACCTGCCGAGCGCCATGACGGCGGAGGAGTGCGAGAAGCCGGCCGCCGAGTTCGCGGAGCGGCTCGCACGGGCCCTCGCGTCCGACGCGCCCCTGACGGCGGACGAGCGGCGGGCGCGCGGCGGCCTGACCAACCGCCAGGTCACGCTGAGCTGACGAGGCCCGCCGGACGGGTCCGGGAGGCGCCGGACGGGACCGAAGAGGGCCGGGGGCTCCGACGGGTGCCGGAGGGGCGCCGGAAGGACCTTCGGCCGGTTCCTTATCGAATCCTTACCCGCCGGTAAATCGCTGTCCGAATACGAGAGATCGAATTTGCTAACCGCCGATCTCTTGTTACGGTTCTGGAAGCCCGGTCGCTGGTGCATCCCCCGTCGCCAGCGACCGGGTTCTTCCATTTCCGCGGAATCGGACCTTCCGCTACCGCTACGGACGGCAACCGTCGTGTCGCCGCCGCGGACGCCCCGCGCCCGCCGCCCGTCCGCACCCCGCCCGCCGCACATCGCCCCGCGATCGCCGCACCCCGACCCCCGTGTCCGGACCGGTCGAGCGGGTCCCGGAGCCGACCACCGCCCTCACGGCAGACCCCGCGAGGCCCCGGCCACGTGCGATGCGCCGGGTGCGGCGGCCCGTCATGGGCGTCCCGGAACCGAAGCCGGTGGACGCCGCCGTACCGCTCGGCCGGCGGATGCGCGCTGCCCCGCCGCGCGCCCGGCGCCGCGACCAGGCGGGCCCCGTCCGCCCGGAGGCGTCAGCGGCCTCCGGGCCGGCGCCCGGCCGCTGTGCGGGCGGCGAAGCGCGAGGCCGAGGTCCGGCCTCGCCCGTTTCCGACGGGTCGTCAGTTTCAGCCAGAAGTGCGTACGGGGCGGCGTTCCGGACGGAGTCCGGGGTTCCCCTGCGACCGGTCCCACGCGGGTATGAGGCGCCGCGCACGGGCGCGCACCGCTGCGCGGCGTCGAGACCGGCGGCATCGCGCCCCGGGAACCGGGGCCCCCTCCCGAGCGGCCGACCGGCCCCGCGGTCGCGCCCCGGGGCGCACCCCGACCGCGCACACCGCGAGAGGCCGAGCCGGCCGTGCGTCAGTAGCGGAGGCGGCTGCCGCCGTCCGGCGCGGCCGCACTCGCCTCGACCAGCGCGTCCACGACGGCCTCCACGTCCGGCAGCCACGGTCCGCCCGGCGCGGGCGGGCGCTCCCAGAGCACCGGGCCCGTACCCGTCCGCGACGGGGGCAGCACGAGGTAGCCGCCCTCGCCGTGGAACCGCAGCGAGCTGGGGACGCAGTCCTTCGCGTACAGCAGTTCGCCCAGCCGCTCCAGGGAGTACGGGGCGACCAGCAGCGACCAGCGCGTCGGCGTCGCCACCACGGGGCCGAGGCGCAGTCCGCGCCGGTCCAGCACCGCCAGGGCGCGCGCCGCCGCGACGGCCGGGAGGCTCACGGCGCAGGGGGCGCGGCCGCCGGTGGCAAGGAGCAGGGGCGCGTCCGGCCGGTTCATCCACCACCAGCGCACCATCCGCGCGTCGGTGGTCGCGGCCAGCAGGCCGGGGTCGAAGGGGTGTGCGCCGGGGACGACGCACTCGGGGTCGGGGCAGGCGCAGGCGCGCGCCCCGCCGGCGGGTCCCCCCGCCGTCCTGCTCGGCTTGGCAGGCTTCGTCGGCTTGGCCGCCTTGAACCCCACGCCGGGGAGTACGGGCCACTGCCACTCGGTGGCGCAGTGCAGCGCCGCGTCGAGGAGGGCGGGCCTGTTCCTGCGCCCGAACCGGAGCCTGCGTCGCATTCCGAGGATCTCGCGCATGAGCGCTCGTTCCTTTCCGTTGAACGCCGAGGTCCACATCACAACACGTGTGCGTTACTTCGCTGTGCGTACGGGGCGGCGAATCGCCGCCCCGGGCCGCCGACGAGCTGCCGGGCGGTCGGACAACACCGCTGGGGGGCCGGCGTCGGCTGAGTCAGTCGAACGTGTGGCGAGGAGTGGCGCGCGAAGGGCGCTCTCCGCACCGTCGAGACGGGCGCGCCCTCGGTGGAAAGGACGTCCGGGCTTCCCGCGAGGTTCCGGGCCTGCCCCAACCGCCCCTGGTCTCCACCGATTACGTACCCTGCCCGCCCGGAATGACGCAGCCCCCGAGTCCGCTGGGTGTCGCCTCGGACGGTGCCCCTTGCCGAACGCGCTCAGTCGACCGCAAAACCTCCCCACCGGGGCCATTTTTCGGTCAAGTTCAGCATTGCACAGACACCACGCGTCCCGCTGGACAATGCTGGACATCCCCTCACGTGTACGTGTACATGTGGATGCACTGATAGCGGCGCAGCATGACATGCGGATTGACATGGGGGTTTGCGATGCTATTGAGCGACGGGAAGCAGCCGGAAAGCCGGCTGCCATGAGCGCCCCTCACCTGCCGAAAGTGGCCGGAATCGATCCCACGGTCCCTCCTCCTGCTCACACTGCGACGCCCCTCCCTGGTATCCCCGCCGCGGCGCCTCAACCCGGAACCCCGCTCCAGGACCGGCTGGCGGGGTGGGTCTCCGATCTGACGACCCTCCACGAACTCATCGGACGCCTCGCCCGGACGAGCACCCTCGACGGCGCCCTCCGCGAGCTGCTGGACGCGGGCGCCTCCCTCGTCGGGGCGCGCCGGGGGATGGCCGTCATCGAACCGGCCGACGGCCACGGCCCCACCGCCACCGTCGGGCTGGGCCTGGCGCACGCCGACCTCGGCACCATCGAGACGGTCCCCCGCAGCGCCACCTCCTACGGGCGCCTCCTCGACGGCCTGCCCGGCGGCCCGCTCCCCGACCCCCGCCCGCCCTCCGTGGACTCCCTTCCCCTCACCGGCAGCGCCGTCGACGGTCGCGCCGGCTCCCACGCCGCCGCGCACACCGCCGACGGCCACGGCGCGGACGAAGCGGCCGGGGCCCCCGCCGGCGCGCCGGGCCCCGTCGCCGTCCCCGACCTCCTCGGCGACGAGCACCTGGACCCCCGCCACCGCGAGGTCGCCGCCCGCCTGGGCTTCGCCGCCAGCTACGCCGTACCACTGAGCACGCCGGAGGCCGGCCGCCTCGGCGCGGTCGTCTGGCTGTACGACGAACCGGCCGAACCCGACGGACGCCACCGCCACCTCGTCAGCCTGTACGGGCAGTACGCCTCCGAGCACCTGGCCCGGCTGCTGGAGCTGGAGCGCGGCCGCTCGCAGATCGCCGCACTCACCGAGGAGCTGCTGCCCACCCGGCTGCCCCGCGTCCCCGGCGCCCGGCTGGCCGCGCGGCACACCGCCGGGGGGTCCGGCGGCGGTGACTGGTACGACGCGCTGCCGCTGCCCGAGGGGGCGCTCGGCCTGGCCGTGGGGTCGGTGTCGGGCACCGGGCCCGGTGCCGTCGCCGCGATGGGGCGACTGCGCGCCTCCCTGCGCGCGTACGCCGTGATGGAGGGCGAGGACCCCGTCGCCGTCCTGTCCGACCTGGAACTGCTGCTGCGGCTGACGGAGCCGGCGCGGACCGCGACGGCCCTGTTCGCGTACGCCGAGCCGGCGCGGCGGAGAATCGTGCTGGCCGGTGCGGGGCACGTGCCGCCGCTGGTTCTCGGCGAGCGCCGCACCGAGTACGTGGAGACCTCCCTGTCGGCGCCGCTGGGGATGCTCGCCTGCTGGGAGGCGCCGAGCGTGGACCTCGACGTGGAGCCGGGAGAAACGGTGCTGCTGTACACCGACGGCCTGCTGCGCCGCATGGGTGGTTCCGTCGACCGCGCCTTCACCCGGCTGCACGCGGCCGCGTCGAGCGTGCCGAAGGCCGACCGGGACGACCCGGAGGCGGTGGTGGACCACGTGCTGCGTCTGGTGCTCGGCGGGCCCGACGACGCCGGGGACGGGGGCGAGGACTGCGCGGGCGGCGGGGGCGGGCACGAGGGCGGCCGGGTCGCGCGGGACGCCGACGAGGACGTCGTGATCCTCGCCGCCCGGTTCGACTGATCGCTTCGAGCAGGACCGTCGCGGGCCCCCGAAGCGGCAGGCGGGCACGGCGGCCGTCGACCGGAGCCCGCCCCAGGGTCCCCGGGCCCGGCCCCCGGCCGTCGAGTACCCGGCCGCCGGGTACCGCCCGCGACACGGCGGGGCCTTTCGGCCAGCCGGGGCCGACAGGTGCTTTCCCCCTGGGCCCCCTTACGCACGCCCGTACGATGGGAGGCGTACCCCAGGGTCACCGACCCGGGGGTCAGGGGTTCAGTGTCGTACCTGAAGGAGGCGGACCCGTGGCCGATGAGCTCACTCCGGAGACCCCGGAAAGCGACGAAGAGCCGATCAAGCAGCGCAAGAACGGCCTGTACCCGGGCGTCTCCGACGAGCTCGCCGAGAACATGAAGTCGGGCTGGGCCGACACCGAGCTGCGCGACCTGCGGCCGATCGCCCAGGCCGCGCACACCGCCGCACGCCGTGCCGCGCTGTCGGCCCGCTTCCCAGGTGAGCGCCTGGTCGTCCCCGCGGGCAATCTGAAGACGCGCGCCAACGACACGGAGTACGGCTTCCGCGCCGCCACCGAGTACGCGTACCTCACCGGCAACCAGACGGAGGACGGCGTCCTCGTGCTGGAGCCGCGGAAGGACGGCGAGGGCCATGACGCGACGCTGTACCTGCTGCCCCGCTCCGACCGGGAGAACGGCGAGTTCTGGCTGTCCGGCCAGGGCGAGCTGTGGGTGGGCCGCCGGCACTCGCTGACGGAGGCCGCCACGTTGTACGGCATCTCCACCCACGACGTCCGCGAGCTGCCGGCCAGGCTCGCCGAGGCGACCGGCCCGGTACGGGTCGTGCGTGGCTACGACGCGGGTGTCGAGAAGGCGCTGACCGACAAGGTCACCGCCGAGCGGGACGAGGAACTTCGGGTCTTCCTCTCCGAGGCGCGGCTCGTCAAGGACGACTTCGAGATCGCCGAGCTGGAGAAGGCGTGCGCCTCCACCACGCGCGGCTTCGAGGATGTCGTCAAGGTCCTGGACAAGGCCGAGGCGACCTCCGAGCGCTACATCGAGGGCACGTTCTTCCTGCGCGCCCGCGTCGAGGGCAACGACGTCGGCTACGGCTCCATCTGCGCCGCCGGTCCGCACGCCTGCACCCTGCACTGGGTCCGCAACGACGGTCCGGTCCGCCCCGGCGACCTGCTCCTGCTGGACGCGGGCGTCGAGACGAACGAGCTGTACACCGCCGACGTCACGCGGACGCTGCCGATCTCCGGTACGTTCACCGACCTCCAGCGCAAGATCTACGACGCCGTGTACGAGGCGCAGGAGGCCGGTATCGCCGCGGTCAAGCCGGGTGCCGCGTTCCGCGACTTCCACGACGCCGCCCAGCGGGTCCTCGCCGAGAAGCTCGTCGAGTGGGGTCTGCTCGAGGGTCCGGTGGAGCGTGTCCTGGAGCTGGGCCTCCAGCGCCGGTGGACTCTGCACGGCACCGGCCACATGCTCGGCATGGACGTCCACGACTGCGCCGCCGCGCGCACCGAGGCGTACGTGGGCGGCACCCTGGAGCCGGGCATGTGCCTGACGGTGGAGCCGGGCCTCTACTTCCAGGCCGACGACCTGACCGTGCCGGAGGAGTACCGGGGTATCGGCGTCCGGATCGAGGACGACATCCTGGTCACCGAGGACGGCAACCGGAACCTGTCCGAGGCGCTTCCGCGCCGCTCGGACGAGGTCGAGGCGTGGATGGCGGGCCTGCGGGGCTGACGCCTCCGCCCACCCCGACTCCCCTTCGCCCTGGGAACATCCCCCGCCGGAACGACTCCGGCGGGGGATGTTTCACGTGAAACACGGTGGCGGCGGGAACCGGGGAAGGGCAGGCACGGGGAAGGCGGCAGGGCTGGCGGAGCGGAAGCCTCCCGAGGCGGAAGGGCCCAGGGCGGGAGGCCGGGGAAGGCAGCGGGCGCCCGAGACAGGCGCGGCGACGGGCCCGCGCGTGAGTCGGCCCGGTGTTTCACGTGAAACCGTGCCGCGCACGGGAGGTTTCACGTGAAACCGCGCCCCGCACGGCCCGGTCCCATCCCCGCCGACTGCGGCAGGTTCCACGTCGAGGGCGGCGGGCCGCTCAGGTGGTCAGCGCCACGGGCGCGTCCGCCCGCCACTTGACGCTCTTGTCGAAGGAGACGACGGCTCCGCCCCGCCCGGCACGGTTCCCGAAGTGCACATGGTCGGCGAGCTCCTCGATCAGGCGGAGGCCGCGACCGCTCTCCGCGTCCACGGGCGCCGTGCTGCGGGTGAAGGCGCACACCGGCTCCTGGGGGAAGCCGGGCCCCGAGTCGGCCACCTCGATACGGCACTTCTCACCGTCCAGGTATGCCGTGACCCGGAACTCGGCCGACCCCTCCCCGGCGTGCTCGACCGCGTTGGCGCAGGCCTCACCGAGGGCCAGCGACAGGTCGTAGGAGGTGTCAGGGTCCACCCCGGCGGTCTCCATGGTGCCGAGGAGGAGACGTCGGGCGAGCGGAACGCTCGCAGCCTCGCGCCGCAAGTGGAGGGACCACCAGATGCTCATGCTTCAGCCTCCCGGCCGCGGCTCGTCGTACCGTTACGTATTGCCCTATATCCGGCGGGTAAGCGCTGCCGGGGTGTCCGCTCCCCCGATCAGCGGACGCGCCTGCTCGGGCCGCGGGTGTATACGCGAGAGCCGGGGCCTTACGGGACTCCGGCGCCATTCCGGCGCCAAGGCGACGTACCGGACCTGCCGTGGGGGGCTCGAAGGCGTGGTGGGATGATGGCCCGGCCATGTCTGCCCCCCTTGGTCCACGGCTGCTCAGGGCCGCGGTGTTCACCGCGGTCTGCGTCGTGCTGTCCGCACTGGGGCACTCCCTGGCCGCGGGCCAGGCCGTCCCCTGGTGGACGCTGGCCGTCGGCTTCGCCGCCATTCTCGTGCTGGCCCTGCCCTTCACCGGGCGGGAGCGCTCGCTCCCCTCGATCACGGTGGCCCTCGCGGGCGGCCAGCTGGCCCTCCACATGGTCTTCGGGGTCGGGCAGGAGCACGCCGCACCGGCGGGCACCGACGGTCCCGCGAGCGACGCGCTGGTCCGCGCGGCCGCCCGGCTGATGTGTGGCGGCGGCGGTGCGCAGCAGATCACCCCCGGCGAGGCCCACCGGATCGTGACGTCCGCGGGTCTCGACCCGGCGAATGCGGCGGCAGCGGCCGGGGCGGGACCGGTCGCCACCGGCCCGGTGGACCAGTTGATGCTCCCGAGCATGTCCATGGTCCTGGCCCACCTGCTCGCCGCGCTCCCCGCCGGGTGGCTGCTGCGCCGTGGCGACCTGGCGCTGCTGCGCCTGGCCCGGCTGGCCCGGATGACGGCGCGGGGGGCCGCGGAGGCCGCCGACGAGGCGCTCGTCCGGGCACTGCGCGCGGCGCTCGTCCTCGTACGCGTCCTGCTCGCCGGTGCGCGGTCGCTGCCCGCCACCGGGCCGTGGACGGCGCACGCCCGCGAGGACGCCCCTCCGGTCCCGACCGCCGGGGCCCTGCAGCACACGGTGATCAGGCGCGGTCCGCCGGTCTCCCTCACGCTCGCGGCCTGACGCGTCCCGTCCAGGCCCGTCCTCCTTTTCCCGGCCCCGAAGCGGCCCCCTCCGGCGCACACGCGCCCCTCGACCACGTGACGCACCCGCGTTCGCGGCGTTCCCCGACGCCCCCGCACCGGCCCGCCCGGCCGTCCGGGCCGGCAGCGGGCGCGACCCACGCACCTCTGCGGCGTGTCCGAGGCGGCGTCCCGGCGACCGGGCCCATGGCCGCCGCGGCCGAACCCGACGCGCCCGTGCGCGTCCGCACAGCCTTCTTTCTCGCAAGTGGAGTAACCCGACATGAACGTCAGCCGTCTGCCCTCGCGTCTCGCCCTCGTGGGCGGTACCGCCGTCTCGTCCGTCCTGCTGCTCTCCTCGACGGCGTACGCGCACGTGACCGTCCAGCCGCAGGGCGAGGCCGCCAAGGGCGGCTACGCCACGGTCAACTTCAAGGTGCCCAACGAGCGGGACGGCGCCTCCACCGTGAAGCTGGAGGTCACACTGCCCACGGACCACCCGCTGGCGTCCGTGATGCCGCAGCCCGTGCCCGGCTGGACCGTCGTGGTCGAGAAGGCGAAGCTCGCCAAGCCGCTGGACGTGCACGGCAAGAAGATCACCGAGGCCCCCTCCAAGATCACCTGGACGGCGAGCGGCTCGAAGATCGAGCCCGGCCGGTTCCAGCAGTTCCCCGTCTCACTCGGCCGTCTGCCCGAGGACACCGACCGACTCGTCTTCAAGGCCCTCCAGACGTACGACAACAAGGAGGTCGTGCGCTGGATCGAGGAGCCCGCCGAGGGTGCCGCCGAGCCCGACTCACCCGCGCCCGTGCTGAAGCTCGCGGCCGCCGCGGAGGACGGTCACCACGCGAAGACCGGTGCCGCCGGAGCCGCGCGGGCCGCCGACGAGAACCAGACGAAGACCGAGGCGGCGTCGGCCGATGTGAGCGACACCACCGCCCGCGTCCTCGGGGTCGTCGGCATCCTGGTCGGAGCCGCCGGCATCGCGTACGGCGTCCTGGCCGGCCGCCGCCGCTCCGCCTGAGCCGTGGAACCCGGGAGCGCGGGCCCCGCGACCGGCCCCCGGCTCCGGAGCCCCGGGCCCGCGCCTCGGGCCCGCGCCTCGGGTCCCGACCGGGCCACCGAGGCTGATGACGTACTCCCTCCCTCTCCGCCCCTACTGATTCGAGAGAACACGTGATGCGCACTCACCCCCGCGCCGCGCGGCCCCGCCGTGCGGCACACCGCACGCGGCTGATCGCCGCCGCGTTCGCCGCCGCGTCCACCCTGGCCCTCTCCGCCTGCGGCCCCGGCACCGACACGGGCAACAGCCCCGTCGCCGACGTGTCGGTGGCGCCCGACTCCGGCAAGCCCGGCACGGTCCTCGACCGGCCGTTCGAGAAGCCGGAGCTGGTCCTCACGGACACCACCGGCAAGCCGTACGACCTGCGCCAGCGCACCAAGGGCAAGCCGACCCTCGTCTACTTCGGTTACACCCACTGCCCCGACGTGTGCCCGCTCACCATGAGCAACCTCGCCGAGGCGATGAAGCGGCTCCCCAAGGCCGACCGGGACAAGCTGGAGGTCGTCTTCGTCACGACCGACCCCGAGCGCGACACCCCCGCCGAACTGGCCAAGTGGCTGCCGGCCGCGGGCGACCCGAGCTTCGTCGGCCTCAGCGGCGAGTTCGCCACCATCCAGGCCGGTGCACGCCGGCTCGGCATCGGCATCGACCCGCCGTCCAAGGACAAGGACGGGAAGGTCGTCTCGATGCACGGCGCCCAGGTGATGGCGTTCTCCCCGAAGACCGACCGCGGCTACGTCGTCTACGGCGAGAACACCACCGTCGACGAGTACGCGAAGGACCTGCCCAAGCTCATCCGTGGAGAGAACCCGTGACCCGCACCACCACCGCCGCCTTCTCCGCCGCGCTCGCGCTCGTCGCGGGCCTGGCCCTGGGCGGCTGCTCGTCCGCCGACCAGACGGACACCACCCCGCAGCTGAAGGTCAGCGGGGCGTTCATGCCGGAGCCGGTCAGCGCCGACATGGCGGGCGGCTTCCTCACCGTCACCAACACCGGTGACAGCGCTGACACGCTCACCTCCGTCACCAGCGACCTGTCCGACGACGTGCAGCTGCACGAGACGAAGGACCAGAAGATGCGGCAGGTCGACTCCTTCGACCTGCCCGCCAAGGGCGAGCTGAAGCTCCGGCGCGGCGGCGACCACCTGATGTTCATGGGGCTCAAGCGCACCCCGAAGAAGGGCGACACGGTCAGGATAGAGCTGCACTTCGAGAAGGCCGGCCGGATCGGCGTCGAGGTCCCGGTCGAGGCCAGGACCCACAACCCGCAGGCATCCGGGGACCACATGGAGCACGGTGGGGCGAGCTCCCACCAGCAGCAGCCGAGCAGCCACGACGGCGCACGGCACTGAGCGACGAGGAACGACCATGACGGCCATCGCCCCCCGCCCCGGAGCCGCCGCACGCCCGGCCCTCCGGTCGCAGACCCGCCGGGCCCCGGGGCCCCCTCTGGCACTCCGGAGGCCGGTCCGCCGGGCGCTCCCGGTACCGGTCCGCCGGGGGCGGGCGCGGCGGGGGCCGGTCCTTCGGCGTCCGCTTCTCTGGCGTCCGGTCCGCCGGGGGCCGGTCCTTCGGGGGCCGGTCCTTCGGGGGCCGGTCCGCCGCGGGTCCGCCGGGCTCGCGGCGACCGGCCGCACGCCGGTGCGGCGGCTGCCCGCGCTGCTGCTGCTCGTCGCGGGGCTGCTCGGCACCGCGCTCTCGGGTACGGCGTCGGCGCACTCCGCGCTGACCGGCAGCGACCCGGCGGACGGAGCGGTGGTCGCCACGGCGCCCCAGCGCGTCACCCTCACCTTCTCCGAGCAGGTCGCGCTCGGTGACGACGGCATTCGCGTACTGGAGCCGAGCGGGAAGCGCGCCGACTCCGGGGAGCTGCGCGACCTGTGCAGCGGCCCGGTGGTCCGGTACGGCGTGGACCTGCGCGACGGGCTGCCCGACGGCACGTACACCGTCGCCTGGCAGGCCGTGTCGGCCGACAGCCACCCGATCTCCGGGGCGTTCACCTTCTCCATCGGCGAGCCGAGTGCGACGAAGGTCGTCCTGCCCCGGCAGGAGGCCGGTGGCGGGCTCGTCGGGCAGCTGTACGACATCGGGCGGTACGTGTCGTACGCGGGCTTCACCGTCCTCGCCGGCGGTAGCGCCTTCGTCCTGGTCTGCTGGCCGCGCGGCGCGTCCGTGCGGCCGGTGCGGCGGCTCGTCGCGTACGGCTGGGTGGCGTTCACCGCCGCCACGCTGGCACTGCTGATGCTGCGCGGGCCCTACACCGGGTCGGGGCGGCTGGGCGACGCCTTCGACCCGGGGGTGCTGCAGGGCGTGCTGGACACCAGGACGGGCGCCGCGCTCACCTCCCGGCTGCTGCTCGCGGGTGTGGCGGCGCTGTTCGTCGCGGCGCTGTTCGGGCCGTACGCGCGGCGCGAGGGGCCGGGCGACCGGCGGGACCTCGTCTACGGGCTGGCCGCGGGCGGGACCGTCGTCGCGGCCGGGATCGCCGGGACCTGGGCGCTTTCCGAGCACGCCTCGACGGGGGTGCAGCCGGCGCTCGCCATGCCGCTGGACGTCCTCCACCTGCTCGCCGTGGCCGCCTGGCTGGGCGGGCTCGCCGCGCTGGCCGTCGCGCTGTACCGGGAGCCGTCCATCGAGCGGGCCGCCGTCGGGCGGTTCTCCCGGCTGGCGTTCGGCGCGGTGGCCGTGCTGGCGGCGACGGGGCTGTACCAGTCGTGGCGGCAGGTCGGCAGCTGGTCGGCGCTGACCGGCACGGCGTACGGACGGCTGCTGCTGCTGAAGCTGGGGCTGGTCGCCGTCCTGCTGGGCGTCGGCTGGGTCTCCCGCGGCTGGACGCGGCGGCTCGCGGAGCCGGCGCGCGGAGCCTCGCACGGGGCGGACGACGAGTCGCGGGCGGAGGAGAGCGGCGCGGAGGAGACCGGCGCGGAGGAGAGCGGCCCCGGCACGGGCGCGGGGCCCGTACCGGACGCAGGCGTCGCCGACCCGGTCCGGGCCGCGCAGCTGGCGCGGCAGCGGGCCGCCGTCGCGACGGCCCGCAGGCGACGGGTGCGGGACGCCGACCCCGCGCGCGCCGGGCTGCGCCGCTCCGTGCTCGCCGAGACGGCCGTCGTCGTGGTCCTCCTCGCCGTGACCACCGCGCTGACCACGACCGAGCCCGGCCGTACCCAGGAGCAGGTGGACCGCGCGCAGGCGGTGGGCGCGACCGCCGTCCCGGACCGGCCGGTCGACGTCACCCTGCCGTTCGACACGGGAGGCCCGGACGGCACCGGCACCGTCCGGCTGACCCTCGACCCCGGCCGGTCCGGCGCCAACGCGCTGCGGGTCGACGTCGACGGGACGGACGGGCGGGCGCGCGACGTGGCCGAGCTGAAGGTGTCGTTCACCCTCGACGAGCGGGAGATCGGACCGCTGGCCATCGCACTCGACAAGGACGCGCCGGGCCGGTGGACCGCCCGCTCGGCGCGGCTGCCCCTGCCGGGGGACTGGCGCATCCGGGTGACGGTGCGGACGTCCGACATCGACCAGACCACCATCGACAAGAACGTGAAGATCGGTTGACCTGACTATGAGCGACAACCTGGAGATTTCGCGGCGTCGCCTGCTCGGCACCATGGGCGCCGCCGGAGCGGCGGGACTCGCGCTCGGCGGCGCGGGCGGCGCCGCGGGGTACGCGGCCCTCGCCGACGGCGGCGACGACGGGCCCGCGCTGGCGGCGGTCGGTGCGGCGCGGGTTCCCTTCCGCGGCGCGCACCAGGCGGGGATCGTGCAGCCGCCGCAGGCGTGCGGCCACCTGGTGGCGTTCGACCTGGCGCCGGGCGCGGGCCGCAAGGAGGCCGTCGCGCTGATGCGGCGCTGGTCGGCGGCGGCGGAGCGGCTGATGGCGGGCGAGCCCGTGGGCGGCTCCGACAGCGCGGTGGCGAAGGACGCCGGGCCGTGCTCGCTGACGGTCACCTTCGGCTTCGGCGCGTCCTTCTTCGACCGCACGGGGCTGGTGGCGCGGCGGCCGCGGGAGCTGGACCCGCTGCCGGTGTTCTCGTCCGACCGGCTCGACCCGAAGCGCTCGAACGGCGACCTGTGGGTGCAGATCGGCGCGGACGACGCGCTGGTGGCGTTCCACGCCCTGCGGACCCTCCAGCGCGAGGCGGGCGCGGCGGCGAAGGTCCGCTGGCAGATGAACGGCTTCAACCGCTCGCCCGGCGCGACCGCGCACCCCATGACGACCCGCAACCTGATGGGGCAGGTCGACGGCACGAACAACCCCAAGCCGACCGCCCGCGACTTCGACCGGCACGTCTTCGTCCAGCCGGGCGGGGCCCAGCCGTGGATGGCGGGCGGGTCGTACGCGGTGGTGCGGCGGATCAGGATGCTGCTGGACGACTGGGAGAAGCTGCCGCTGAAGGCGCAGGAGGAGGTCATCGGGCGCCGCAAGTCCGACGGCGCCCCCCTGACGGGCGGTACGGAGACGACGAGGTTGGACCTCGACAAGCTGGGCCCGGACGGCAGGCAGGTGATCCCGGCCGACGCGCACGCGCGGATCTCGGCGCCCGAGCAGAACGGCGGGGCGACGATGCTGCGGCGCCCGTTCTCGTACCACGACGGGATCGGTCCGGACGGGGTGCCGGACGCCGGACTGCTGTTCATCTGCTGGCAGGCCGACCCGAGCCGGGCCTTCGTGCCGGTGCAGCGGAAGCTGGACCGGGGCGACGCGCTGTCGCGGTTCATCCGGCACGAGACAAGTGCCCTGTTCGCGGTGCCGGGCGGGCCGGCGGAGGGCGAGTACGTGGGCGGGCGGCTGCTGGAGGCGTGAGACGGGGCGCCTGTGCCCCCTCGCACGGGCGCGCCCCCGGCGGGGGCGGGGGCGTACCGGGGGCGCGGGCTCGGGCCGGGCGCGGGCTCGGGCCGGGCGCGGGCTCGGGCCGGGCGCGGGGACGGGTCCGGGGACGGGGGCGGGTCCGGGTCGGCCGCGGGGCTCGGCCCGGCTTCGGGGCGGCGGATCGGCCGCGGGGCGGATCGGGTCGGCCGCGGGGGCGGATCGGCGGCCGACGCGGGTCGCCGCGGGACCGGAGCCGTACAGGGCGCGGGTGGTCCGTCGGAGGCGGTCCGGCGAAGGCGCATGGCGGGGGCCCGGCGCATTAGGGTGACCGGTATGTCGGCCACGCGATACACCTACCTCGGCCCCGAGGGCACCTTCACCGAGGCGGCCCTGCGGACGCTGCCGGAAGCCGCGACGCGCGAGCTGGCGCCGATGGTGTCGGTGCCCGCCGCCCTGGACGCCGTGCGGAACGGGGAGGCCGCCGCCGCGCTCGTACCGATCGAGAACTCGGTGGAGGGCGGGGTGACCGCCACGCTCGACGAGCTGGCGTCGGGCAGGCCGCTGATGATCTACCGCGAGGTGCTGCTGCCGATCGCCTTCGCGCTGCTGGTGCGGCCCGGCGCGAAGCTCGCCGACATCAAGACGGTGACCGGGCACCCCGTGGCGCAGCCGCAGGTGCGGAACTGGTTGCGCGCCCATCTGCCGGCGGCGGTGTGGGAGTCGGCCGCGTCGAACGCGGACGGGGCACGGCTGGTGCAGGAGGGCCGGTTCGACGCGGCGTTCGCGGGCGAGTTCGCCGCGTCGACCTACGGGCTGGAGGCGCTGGTCACGGAGATCCACGACGCGGAGAACGCCGAGACCCGCTTCGTGCTGGTGGGCCGTCCCGCACGGCCGGCGGCGCCCACGGGCGCGGACAAGACGTCGATGGTGCTGTGGCTGCGGGACGACCACCCCGGCGCGCTGCTGGAACTGCTCCAGGAGTTCGCGGTGCGCGGCGTCAATCTGATGCTGATCCAGTCGCGCCCGACGGGTGCGGGGATCGGGAACTACTGCTTCGCGGTGGACGCCGAAGGCCATATCGCGGACCGGCGCGTGGGCGAGGCGCTCATGGGCCTGAAGCGGATCTGCCCGAAGGTGCGCTTCCTCGGTTCGTATCCGCGGGCGGGAGTCTCCGCGGACGGGGCGCGGGCGCTGCGCCCCGGCACGTCGGACGCCGACTTCACGGCGGCGGCGGACTGGCTGGCGCGCTGCCAGGACGGCCGGGGGGCCTGAGCTTGCGCTGCCAGGACGGCCAGGGCGCCTGAGCTTCGGGGGCGTCCTGGCCGCGAGGGGACGTCTGGGCTTCAGGGGGCGCCCGAGCTGCGAAGGCGCCGGCCTCCGGCGGAACGCTGAGCCCGGGCGGACGGCTGCGATCGCAGACGTGGAGGGGTGCCCGAGTTATCCACAGCCCTTGGGGCTCCCTGGGGACAAGTCGACATCTCCACCCTCGCCACCAGGGGGCGAACCGGGCAAGGTCGACAAATCGCCATGGTGATCACCGCGGCAATCCCGCCCCCTCTTCGGTCGCCCGCATCGCCCCCATTCCCCGATCGGCCCCTCAACCCGCACAGCTCCCACCCGAATGAGCACTTGGGCAGGGTTTGAGCCCGGAAATCGCCTGCCGAACCCGTTCCTCCGGCGCGATCGCTTCACAGGAGCGGAAACCTTCCCCACAGGCTGTGGATAACATTCACCAGTCCAGCGACGCTGTGGACAAGTTACGCGCATGGATCGCGCTTTACCTGCATTGCCGACATTTTCACCTTTACCTTCGACAACTCCGACAATTGGCGCAAAGAGAAACGCTCGGGCGGCGGTGATACGCGGTGGGGTGCGACCGGTCCACACCGGTAGCCTGGGAGGGTGATTGACCTTCGCCTGCTCCGTGAGGACCCCGACCGTGTTCGCGCCTCCCAGCGCGCCCGTGGAGAGGACGTCGACCTCGTCGACGCCCTGCTCTCCGCCGATGAGCGGCGCAGGTCGTCCGGCGTCCGTTTCGACGAGCTCCGCTCCGAACAGAAGTCGCTCGGCAAGCTGATCCCCAAGGCCTCCCCCGAGGAGCGGGCGGAGCTGCTGAAGCGGGCCGAACAGCTCAAGAGCGACGTCAGGGCCGCCGACGCCGAGCAGCACGAGGCCGACGAGGAGACCCGGCGCCTGCTGCTCCAGCTCGGCAACCTGGTCCACCCGGACGTCCCGGTCGGCGGCGAGGAGGACTTCGTCGTCCTGGAGACGCACGGCACGATCCGCGACTTCGCCGCCGAGGGCTTCGAGCCCAGGGACCACCTGGAGCTGGGCGAGGCGCTGGGCGCCATCGACGTGGAGCGCGCCGCGAAGGTGTCCGGCTCGCGCTTCTACTACCTGAAGGGCGTCGGCGCCCTGCTGGAGCTGGCGCTCGTCAACGCGGCCGTCGCCCAGGCGACGGAGGCCGGCTTCATCCCGATGCTCACGCCCACGCTGGTCCGCCCCCGCGCCATGGAGGGCACCGGCTTCCTCGGTCAGGCCGCCGAGAACGTCTACCACCTGGAGAAGGACGACTACTACCTGGTGGGCACGTCCGAGGTGCCGCTCGCCGCCTACCACATGGACGAGATCGTCGACGCCGACCAGCTCCCGCTGCGGTACGCGGGCTTCTCCCCCTGCTACCGCCGCGAGGCCGGTACGTACGGGAAGGACACCCGCGGCATCTTCCGCGTCCACCAGTTCGACAAGGTGGAGATGTTCTCGTACGTCGCGCCCGAGGAGGCGGAGGCCGAGCACAAGCGGCTGCTGGAGTGGGAGAAGCAGTGGCTGAACGCGCTGGAGCTGCCGTTCCAGGTGATCGACGTCGCCAGCGGTGACCTGGGTGCCTCCGCGTCCCGCAAGTACGACTGCGAGGCGTGGATCCCGACGCAGGGCAAGTACCGCGAGCTGACCTCCGCGTCCAACTGCGACAGCTTCCAGGCCCGCCGCCTGTCCGTCCGCATGCGCGACGGCAAGAAGGTCCAGCCGCTGGCGACGCTGAACGGCACCCTGTGCGCCGTGCCGCGCACCATCGTCGCGATCCTGGAGAACCACCAGCTCGCCGACGGCTCGGTCCGCGTGCCCGAGGTCCTGCGGCCGTACCTGGGCGGGCGGGAAGTGCTGGAGCCCGTGGCCAAGTGAGCCCCTTCCCCTACCGGCTCGTCGCGACCGACCTCGACGGCACCCTGCTGCGCCCGGACGAGACCGTGTCCCGGCGCACGCGCGACGCCCTGGCGGCGGCCACCGAGGCGGGCGCCGCGCACATCGTGGTCACCGGCCGCTCCGTGCCCTGGACCCGCCACATCCTGGAGGACCTCGGATACGAGGGCCTCGCGGTGTGCGGGCAGGGCGCGCAGGTCTACCACGCCGGCGAGCACCGGCTGCTGACGTCCGTGACACTCGACCGGCAACTCGCCGGGCTGGCCCTCGCGAAGCTGGAGGCCGAGGTGGGTCCGCTCGCCCTGGCCGCCAGCCGGGACGGTCTCGACGGCGAGGTGCTGGTGGGCGCCGGCTACCGGGTGCAGGACGGCCCGCTGCCGTACCTGCCGCTGGACGACGTGGCGCAGCTGTGGTCGGCGCCGCTGAACAAGGTGTACATCCAGCACCCGGAGCTGGACGACGACGCGCTGGCGGCGACCGCGCGCCAGGTCGTCGGCGGCCTCGTCGACGTGGTCATGGCGGGCGCGGGGGTGGTCGAGCTGCTGCCGCTCGGCCTGACCAAGGCGACCGGGCTCTCCCTGGCGGCCCGCCGCCTGGGCGTGAAGGCGGCGGAGACGATCGCCTTCGGCGACATGCCGAACGACATCCCCATGTTCGCCTGGGCGCGGCACGGCGTCGCCATGGCCAACGCCCACGACGACCTGAAGAGCGTGGCCGACGAGGTCACGGCCGCCAGCGACGAGGACGGTATCGCCCTCACCCTGGAGCGGCTGCTCTCGCGGTGAACCCCCGGCGCGGTGCCCCGACGCGGCGCCGCCGGGAACGGTCACGTCCGGGGCCGCCGCCGGGGGCGGCCCCCGGCGGCCCCGGACGCGTCGCGTCCCGCGCCGCCCACCCGCCCGGAGGCCCGGCCCCGCCGGCCGTGCGCCCCCGTCGGCCGTGCGCTCCCGCCGCCTGTGCGGCCCCCCAGTGCCGGCCCCCGTCGCCCGACCGGGGCCGGCGCCCGCGGTCAGAAGTTGATCATGTGGCCGGCGAGGCCGTGCACGGCCTCCTTGACCGCTTCGCCCAGCGTCGGGTGGGCGTGCACGTTCCGCGCGACCTCGTGGACCGTGAGGTCCCACTGCTGGGCCAGCGTCAGCTCGGGCAGCAGCTCCGTCACGTCGGGGCCGATCAGGTGGGCGCCGATGATCTCGCCGTACTTCGCGTCGCTGATCAGCTTCACGAAGCCCGTCGAGTCGCCCAGGCCGTGCGCCTTGCCGTTCGCCGTGAAGGGGAACTTGGCGACCTTGACGTCGAAGCCCTTCTCCCGCGCCTGCTCCTCCGTCCAGCCGAAGCTGGCGATCTGCGGCTGGCAGTACGTCGCCCGCGGGATCATCGGGTAGTCGAGCTCCATCGTCTCGGCGCCCGCGATCGTCTCGGCTGCCACGACGCCCATCGACTCGGCCGTGTGCGCCAGCATCAGCTTCGCCGTCACGTCGCCGATGGCGTAGATGTGCGGCACCGAGGTGCGGCAGCGGCCGTCCACGTCGATGGCGCCGCGCTCGGTGAGCCGTACGCCGGTCGCCTCCAGGCCGTAGCCCGTCACGTTCGGCGCGAAGCCGATCGCCTGGAGGACCTTGTCGGCCTCCAGCACCTGCTGCGCGCCGTCCTTGCCGGTGACCGTGACACGGACCTGCTCGCCCGACTCGTCGATCGTCTCCACGCGCGTGGAGGTCATGACGTCGATGCCGAGCTTGCGGTACTGCTTCGCCAGCTCCGCCGAGACCTCCTTGTCCTCCAGCGGCGCGATCCGGTCGAGGAACTCGACGATCGTGACCTTCACGCCGTAGTTGTGCATCACGTACGCGAACTCGACGCCGATCGCGCCCGCGCCCGCGATGACGACGGAGCGCGGCAGGTCCTCGGTGAGGATCTGCTCCTCGTAGGTGACCACGCGGTCGCTGCGGCGCGTCCCCGGGAGCAGGCGCGGGGTGGCTCCGGTCGCGATGATGCAGTGGTCGAACGCGAGGGTGGCGGTCGAGCCGTCCGCCTGGGCGACCTGGAGCGTGTTCGCGTCCAGGAAGGTGCCCCGGCCCGAGAACTCCGTGATCTTGTTCTTCTTCATCAGGAAGTGGACGCCCTTGACCCGGCCGTCCGCCACACGGCGGCTGCGCCGGAACGCCTCGCCGTAGTCGAAGGAGACCTCGCCGTCGACCTTGATGCCGAACGTCTTCGCCTCGCGGGTGAAGATGTGCGCCAGCTCGGCGTTGCGCAGCAGCGCCTTGGTCGGGATGCAGCCGACGTTCAGGCAGACGCCGCCCCAGTACTTCTCCTCCACCACCGCGACCCGCTTGCCGAGCTGGGCGGCGCGGATCGCAGCGACATAACCGCCGGGGCCGGCTCCCAGCACGACGACGTCGAAGCGGTCTGACATGGCTTGCTCCCCAGGGTGTGAGTGTGGTTCGTACGGGCCGTACGGGTCGCGCCCGGGCCCCACAGTAATCCCGTGGGGCGCCGGGCGCTGCGACGGCCGTCTCCCTGTGGAAAACCCTCCGAGGGCCCCTCGGGGCGCCTCCGATAGACGCCTACTCCTCACCCGCCAGGGTGAGGGTGCGCAGCTTCCGCCCGGCGAACCAGGTGGCGGCGGCGGACACCGCGACCAGGAGCACCACGGCGACCGGCAGCGACACGTCGGAGGAGACCAGCCCCTCGCCGCGCGTCACCTTCTCGGCCACCGCCAGGGCCCACTGCTGGACGCTCAGCGTGCGCGCCCCGGAGATGAGGCTGCCGAACAGCCCCTCCCACACCAGCGCGTAGACGAGGCCGAAGACGACGGCGTGCCGGCTGACCGTGCCGAGCAGCAGGAACACGGCGCTGTACGCGATCGAGGCGACGAGCGCGGCGACGGTGTACGCGACGGCGACCTGCTGGCCGTTGCCGTTGAGGATCAGCCCGGCGGCGAGCGTCGGCACCGCCGAGAAGACCATGGTGACGCCGATGGCGACGATCAGCTTGGTGAAGATGATCGTCGGCCGCTTCACCGGCTTGGCCAGCAGGTAGACGACCGATCCGTCGTCGATCTCCGGGCCGATCGCGCCCGTGCCCGCGATGACGCCGATCAGGGGCACCATGGTGGCGAGCGCGAAACCGGCGAGGAGGTCGGCGGCTACCTGGTCGTCGGCACCCTGGAAGGCGCGGACGGCGGCCGAGATGGCGATCAGCAGCGCGGGCAGGACGAAGAGGATCGCCGCCCTGCGGCGGCCCAGGAGGCCGCGGTAGGTGAGCCGGGCGACTGTGGGGTGGTACATGGTCGAGGGCTCCCTTCAGGCCGCGACGAGGTAGGAGAAGACCGACTCGAGGGACTCGTCGGACGGCGAGACCGTCAGCAGCCGGACGGCGTGCTCGCGGGCGACCCTCGGCAGCAGCTCCGTGAACCGCCCGAAGTCCACCGCCTGCACGTGCAGCACTCCCTCGCGCACGTCGACCTCGATGCCCGCGGTGGACGGGTCGGCGATCAGCGCGGCGGCCAGGGCCCGGTTGTCGCTGGAGCGCACCAGGTAGCGGTGCGGCCGGTCGGTCATCAGCCGGCGGATGCGGCGGAAGTCGCCGCTCGCCGCGTGCCGTCCGGCGACGATCACCTCGATGTGGGAGGCGAGCTGCTCGACCTCCTCCAGGATGTGCGAGGAGAACAGGACGGTGCGGCCTTCCGCGCCCATGCGCCGCAGCAGGTCCATCAGCTGCATGCGCTGGCGCGGGTCCATGCCGTTGAACGGCTCGTCCAGCAGGAGCACGGACGGGTCGTGCACGAGGGCCGACGCCATCTTCACGCGCTGGCGCATGCCCTTGCTGTACGTGCTGATCTTCCGGTCCTGGGCGTACTCCATCTCGACGGTGGCGAGCGCGCGCCCCGCCTCCTTCCCGCCGAGGCCGTGCAGTTCGGCGTTGGCGACGACGAACTCGCGGCCGGTGAGGAAGTCGTACATGGCCTCCCGCTCGGGGACGACGCCGATGTGGCGGTAGACGGACTCGTTGCGCCAGATCGGCTGCCCGTCGAGGGTGACCGCGCCCGTGGAGGGGGCCAGGAAGCCGCCCATCATGTTGATCAGGGTGGACTTGCCCGCGCCGTTCGGGCCGAGGAGGCCGGTCACTCCCGGGCCGATGGACATGGTGACGTCGTTGACGGCGACGACGTTGCCGAACCAGCGGGAGACGCGGTCGATCGAGAGGACGCTCATGGGCGCGGCCCCTTCTCGGGGAGGGTGGTGGGCGACGGGAGCAAGGTCACAGCCCGACCTTTCGGTAGCGGCCCATCAGCGCGGCGTACGAGCCGGCGATGAGCGCGAGGACGACCAGGAGGTAGACCGCGCCGGTGGCGCCGTCGGGGCCCGCCTCGCCGGGGAAGGACGTGGAGGCGCCGAGGAAGGCGGTCTGCACGCCGTCGATCAGCGTGATCGGCGAGAACAGGCCGAGCCAGGTCACCGCGGTCAGGTTGTCCGTGGCCCAGGCGATGGCCTGGACGGTGGTGACGGCGCCGTACGAGATGAACAGCGCGCCGATCACCGCGGCGACACCGAAGCCGCGCCGCGGCGTCAGGGCCGCCAGCAGCAGGGCGATGCCGCTGAACAGCAGCGACAGCAGCGCCACGGACACCAGCCCCCGGGCGAAGTCCCGCGTCTGCTCGGCGAAGTCCATCTTGGCCAGCAGGGAGCCCACGTACAGGATCAGCAGCGGCGAGGCGGTCAGGACGAACAGGGCGGACGCCATCGCGCCGAACTTGGCGACGACGTAGTCGAACCGCTCGATGGGCCGCGAGAAGTACAGCGGGACACTGCGGAAGCGCAGGTCGCGGGAGACGGACTGCGGGGCCTGGGCGGCCACGTACAGGTAGATCACCATCTGCAGGGCGATGGCGTAGCGGGTGTAGCCCAGCATCAGCTTGTCCGACTCGGTGATCACGGCCACCGCGACCACGACCAGCGCCGGAACGCACATGATGCCGAAGAGGATCATCGGCAGCACCTTCGACTTGGCGCTGCGGCCGAGTCCGTAGGCGCCGCGGAGCGACTGGCTGTACAGCGACCTGCGCGCGTAGGCGCGGCCGAGGCGGGGTCCGTCGTACTTGCGGTACCCGATGTTGTGGATCTGCGTCTCGGTACTCATCGGGCTCGCACCTCCAGGGGCTGTCCGGCCTCGGCGGGGCCGGGGCGGAACACCTCGGCGATGTGGTGGCGGCGCTGCTCCATGCGGACGAGGCCGAGGCCCAGGTCGGCGACGGCGTCGCGCACGATGTCGTAGGTCTCCTCGCCGGTGGCCTCCAGCAGCAGGACGTGGCCCGCTCCGGGCAGGCCCTCCTCCTCGCGCGCGTGGAGGGCGACTCCGGCGGCGGCGAGGGCGGCGCGCAGGGCGGCCGTGCCGTCGGGGTGCGCGTCGGAGTCGGTGACCTCGACCGCGACGGTGGTCGTGGTCTGCGTGAAGTCGCGGGTGGAGCTGGAGCGCAGGAGCCGGCCGCCGTCGATGACGACGACGTGGTCGCAGGTCCGCTCCAACTCGCCGAGCAGGTGCGACGTGACCAGCACGGAGATGCCGAAGTCGGTCCACACCCGGCGGATCAGGCCCAGCATGTCGTCGCGGCCGACCGGGTCCAGGCCGTTCGTCGGCTCGTCGAGGAGGACCAGCTGCGGGTCGTGGACCAGGGCCTGCGCGAGCTTGACGCGCTGCTTCATGCCGGTCGAGTAGCCGCCCATGGGGCGGTAGCGCTCCTCGTACAGGCCGACGTGGCGCAGCGTGTCGGCGGTGCGCTCGCGGGCGGCGGCCGGCGGGAGCCCCGACATGCGCGCCATGTGGACGACGAACTCGGTGGCCGAGACGTCCGGCGGCAGGCAGTCGTGCTCCGGCATGTACCCGACGCGCTCGCGGATCGCGGGGCCGTCCTTCGACACGTCGAGGCCGAGTACCTCGGCGCGGCCCTCGGAGGCCGGGGACAGGCCGAGCAGGATCTTGATCATCGTGGACTTGCCGGCTCCGTTGGCACCCACCAGTCCGGTCACGCCGGGCCCGATGTCCAGGGAGAGCCGGTCGAGAGCGGTCACCCGTGGGAACCGCTTGCTGAGGCTTTCGGTGGCGATCACAGTCACCACTCGACCGTAGGGGCGGGCGCCACGGAGCACGTCAGCCCTGACGGCTGGTTCCGTGTCCGACTCCAGGCGTACGGACCCGTACGTGAGGGGTAGGGCGTACGGGTCCCCGACCGCCACTCGCAGGGGCACCGACGGCGACCCGCGGGGATGCCGACGGCGACCCGCGGGGGTGCCGACGGCGACCCGCGGGGGTGCCGACGGCGACCCGCAGGGGGTTGCCGACGGCCGCTCGGGCGGGTTGTCCACAGGCCGGTTCGGCGCCCTTGACGCCGCCGCCGGGCATTGTCACAGTCGTGGGTGTCAACGTGGTGACGGGAGGCGCCGCCGCCGTGCGGGCCGCCTCGGACCGGGGGTGGTGGCATGAGTCTGCCGGAGGGCGCGCGTGAGCGCCGGGTCCGCACCGGCGGGGTGGAGCTGTGCGTCGCGGAGCTGGGCGATCCCGGCCGGCCGACGGTCGTCCTGGTGCACGGGTACCCGGACTCCAAGGAGGTGTGGTCGGAGGTCGCCGCGCGGCTTGCCGACCGGTTCCACCTCGTGCTGTACGACGTGCGGGGCCACGGCCGGTCGACGGCTCCGGTGCCGCTGCGCGGCGGCTTCACGCTGGAGAAGCTGACGGACGACTTCCTGGCGGTCGCCGACGCGGTCAGCCCCGATCGCCCGGTCCACCTGGTGGGCCACGACTGGGGATCGGTGCAGGGCTGGGAGTTCGCCACCGTCCGGCGCACCGAGGGCAGGATCGCCTCTTTCACGTCGCTGTCCGGCCCGTCGCTCGACCACTTCGGCCACTGGATCACGGAGCGGCTGCGGCGGCCGACGCCCCGCCGCGCGGCCCAGGTGCTCGGGCAGGGCGCCAGGTCCTGGTACGTGTACGCGCTGCACACCCCGGTGCTGCCGGAGCTGGCCTGGCGCGGGCCGCTCGGCAGGCGGTGGCCCGCGCTGCTGCGGCGCGCCGAGAAGGTGTCCGGGGAGGGCTATCCCACCGGCTCGCTGCCCTCGGACGCGGCCCGCGGGGCCTGGCTCTACCGGGACAACGTGCGCTCCAGGATGCTGCGGCCGCGCCCGGACGCGTACGCGCACGTGCCGGTGCAGCTGATCACACCGACCGGTGACGCGTTCCTGTCGGAGCGGCTGTACGACGACCTCGACCGGTGGGCGCCCCGGCTGGTGCGGCGCTCGCTGCCGGCGAAGCACTGGGTGCCGCGTACGCGACCGGACCAGCTGGCCGCCTGGATCGCGGAGTTCGTCACGGCGCACGAGGAGGAGGGCGCGTCGCTGCCGCCCGCCGTCGCGTCGGGCCGGCGGTACGCCGACCGGTTCGGCGGCCGGCTGGTGGTGGTGACCGGCGCGGCCGGCGGGATCGGCCGGGCGACCGCCCTGGCGTTCGCGGACGCCGGGGCGCGGGTGGTCGCCGTCGACCGGGACGCGGAGGGCGCGGCGCGCACGGCGGAGCGCGCGCTGCGGGCCGGGGCCGCGGGTGCGTGGCCGGAGGTCGCGGACGTGGGCGACGAGGGGGCCGTGGAGAAGCTCGCCGCGCGGGTCGCGGCGGAGCACGGCACGGTGGACGTGCTGGTGAACAACGCGGGGGTCGGGCTGTCCGGCGCCTTCTTCGACACGACGGCGGACGACTGGAGGAGGGTCCTCGACGTCAACCTCTGGGGCGTCGTCCACGGCTGCCGGTTCTTCGGCCGCCAGATGCTGGAGCGCGGGCAGGGCGGCCACATCGTGAACGTGGCCTCGATGGCGGCCTACCAGCCGCTGCGCGTGCTGTCCGCGTACGGCGCGTCGAAGGCCGCCGTGCTGTCGCTGAGCGAGTCCCTGCGGGCCGAGCTCGCCGACCGGGACATCGGCGTGACGGCGATATGCCCGGGGGTGGTGAGCACCGGCATCACGGCGACCGCCCGCTTCGCCGGGGCGTCGGAGGCGGAGGAGAGGCGGCTGCGGCAGCGCTCGACCCGGCTGTACGCACTGCGGGGCTACCCGCCGGAGAGGGTCGCCGCCGCGATCCTGCGCGCGGTGGTGGAGAACCGGCCCCTGGTGCCGGTCACGCCCGAGGCCCGCGTGGCCCTGCTGCTGTCCCGCCTCGCGCCGGGCGCGGTGCGGGCCCTGGCGAGGAGGTCGCCGCGGCTCTGACCCGGGGCGGCGGGCCGGGGCCGGGCCTGGACGACCCTGGGCGGCCCTGGGCGGCGGGCACATCAACGGCGTGGTCGGGCACACCCGTTCGCACAACCCGAGGTGGCATCTTCACGAGGTCACCGACTCCTTGGCCACCAGGACAGCGGATGACCTGGCCGGTTGGCGGACACCGCCGGCGACTGCCATGCCCCAGGCCGTCGCCGAGGGTGCCCCGTAGCGGATCGAGAACGGGCGCGAGCGGGCCGATGGGCGTGGCCGTACCATCCCTGGCAGGACCGTCCGGGGCAGTGGGGAGCGAGTGTGTCCGAGCAACCGGCCGGCCGGCGCCCGGCGGTCGAGTACCGGATCGAGGACCTGGCGCACCTGAGCGGCGCCACGGTCCGGACGATCCGCGCCTACCAGGACCGCGGACTGCTGCCGCGACCCGAGCGGCGCGGCCGGTCCAACGTGTACGGGGAGCCGCACCTCGCCCGCCTGCGCCAGATCGCCGACCTGCTGGACCGGGGCTACAGTCTCGCCTCCATCAAGGAGCTGCTGGACGCCTGGGACACGGGCCGGGGCCTGAGCGGTGTGCTGGGCCTGGTCGCCGAGGTGGACGGGCCGTGGAGCGACGAGCGGGCCGACCGCATCACACGCGCGGAGCTCGACGCGGCGTTCGGCGGCGCCCCGGACGAGCACGCCGTCGAGGAGGCCGTCGAGCTGGGCGTACTCGAACGGGTGCCGGGTCGCGACGACGAGTTCCTGGTGCCCAGCCCGCAGGAGCTGGCCGTGGCAGCCGAGCTCTACGCGGCGGGCGTGCCACTGCTCGCCGTGGCCGGGCACCTGCGCGAGCTGCGGGCGCAGGTGGAGCACATCGCCCTGCGGTTCCTCGAGTTCACCACCGAGCACGTCTTCGGCCGCTACCTCGCCCACCACCCGCCGACCGACGCCGACACGGCGGAGGCGGCCCGGCTGGTGCGGCGGCTGCGCCCGCTCGCCCGGCAGACGGTGGACGCGGAGCTGGCCCGTGCCATGCGGACCCTCGCCAACCGCCACCTCCGGGACCACCTCGCCCCGGGCGGCCCGCCCCGGCGGGACGAGGACCCGCGTACGGTCGTCCTGCCCGCCGCGACGGTCCGGTCCGTGCGGGAGCTGGTCGGCACCGAGAACACGGCGGCGTTCATCGCCGCGGCGGCCGAGCGCGAGGTGCGGGCGCGGACACTGGACGCGCTCTCCGGGCGGGCCGGCCGCGCGGCCGAGGAGGGCCCGCCCGCGGGGGGAACGGACGCGCGCGGGTCCTGAGGGGCGGCTCCTGGGGCAGGCCCGCCGATACCCCTCGGCCGACGCCTGTCGGACGGGGCGGTGGACAGCCGCCCGGTTGTCCACAGAAACACCGAACAACCCTGTGGATAAGCTGACTTGACTGTGGACCAAACCTGTTCCGCCGTTTTTCTGTGGCGGAACGGGGTGATCCCTGCCACGCTGCCGACATGGACGACCGGCGCACCGTGAAAGTGTCGAAGTACCTCTCCCGGCATCTGCGGCACCAGCCCGAGCGGATCGGCCTCGTCCTGGACGAGCAGGGCTGGGTCGCCGTCGACGATCTGCTGCGTGCGCTGGCCCGGCACGGCGTGCCCCTCACCCGGACCGAGCTCGAGCACGTCGTCGCGACGAACGACAAGCGGCGCTTCGCCCTCGACGGCGACCGCATCCGGGCCAGCCAGGGCCACACCGTCGCCGTGGACCTCGGACTGCCGCCCGCCGTACCGCCCTCGCTCCTCCACCACGGCACGGTCGCCGCCGCTCTGGAGGCCATCCGCGCAGAGGGGCTACGCCCCATGAACCGCCACCACGTCCACCTCTCCCCCGACCGGGAGACCGCGGTCCGGGTGGGATCGAGGCGCGGTCGTCCGGTCGTCCTCACCGTCGACGCGGGCGCGATGCACCGGGACGGCCATGTCTTCCACGTCAGCGCCAACGGCGTCTGGCTCACCGCCCACGTGCCGCCGCGCCATCTGGGCTTCCCGGCCTGATGGAGCCGGCCGTCCCACCTGGTTGCCCGGTCGTGCAGGACCCGCCCTCATGCCAGGGCCTCCCGCCGTGACGGGCGCTGGGATGGCCACCTGGGCCTCCCGCCGAGACGGGAGCCGCACCCACCGCCAGGGCCACCCGCCGAGACGGGAGCCCGCACCCACCGCCTGGGCCACCCGCCATGGCAGGGGCCGATCCCACCACCTGGACTTCCCGGGTGACAGGGCCACCCGCACCTCCCGGCCCGTAGGCTCGAAGCCATGACCCTGCGCCTGAGCACCGTGATCCTGCCCGTCCGCCGCTGGCACGAGGGGGGCCGCGACCAGTGGACGCGCGCCGAGGAACTGGGCTTCCACGCCGCGTACACCTACGACCACCTGTCCTGGCGGAGCTTCCGCGACGGCCCCTGGTTCGGCGCGCTGCCGACCCTCACCGCGGCCGCGACGGCCACCCGCCGGATGCGCCTCGGCACGCTCGTCACCTCGCCGAACTTCCGCCACCCGGTCACCCTCGCCAAGGAGCTGATCTCCCTGGACGACATCTCCGGCGGCCGGATCACGCTCGGCATCGGCGCGGGCGGCAGCGGCTTCGACGCCACGGCGCTCGGCCAGGAGGCGTGGACGCCGCGCGAGCGGGCCGACCGGTTCGCCGAGTTCGTCCCGCTGCTCGACCGGCTCCTCAGCGAGGGCGCCGTCACCCACGAGGGCACGCTCTACTCCGCCGTCGAGGCGCGCAACGTACCGGGCTGCGTCCAGCGGCCGCGCCTGCCGTTCGCCGTGGCCGCGACGGGGCCGCGCGGGATGCGGCTCGCCGCGCGGCACGGCCAGGCGTGGGTCACCACCGGCGACCCGAAGCTGTTCGAGACGGGCACGCCCGAGCAGTCCCGCGCCGCGCTCCGCGAGCAGCTGGACAACCTGGGCAAGGCATGCGCGGAGATCGGCCGGGACGCCGCCGAACCGGACAAGATCCTGCTGACCGGTTTCACCCCGGAGGCCAACGGAGTCCTGGACTCCGTGGACGCGTTCGTGGACTTCGCCGGGCGCCACGCCGAGCTGGGCTTCGACGAGATCGTCGTGCACGCGCCCATCCCCGGCTCGGTGTTCGCCGCGGACGAGGTCGTCTTCGAGCGGATCGCCACCGAGGGAATCGCCCAGGTGAACGGCTGAGAGCCCGGGGGCGGCGCCCAGGGCCGGGCGGGACCGGGCCGGCTGGACCGGGCGGCAGGTCCCGCAGGCCTCGGCGTGCCTTCCGAGCGGCCCGGACCAGCCTTCCGTGCGCTTCCGTCCGGCCTTCCGGGCGTCCCCGCCCCCTCTGGTGTGCGCCGCCGCATGGCCGCGGCCGGAGAGAGCCGCCCGCAACGCTCCCGTTCCGCCCGGTACGTCCCGGTCCCGCATGCGGCTCAAATGCGCATGGATTCGCACGTCCGTGCAATCACCGCACGGTCCATACGGGACAATGGGCGCGTGACCTCACCGACGACCTTCACCCGCAGCCGTCCGCTGTCACGGCCCCGCCCGCGACTGATCGCCACCGATCTTGACGGAACGCTTCTGCGCGACGACAAGACCGTGTCGGACCGGACGGTCGCGGCGCTGGCCGCCGCCGAGGAGGCCGGGATCGAGGTCTTCTTCGTCACCGGCCGTCCCGCCCGCTGGATGGACGTCGTCAGCGAGCACGTCCACGGCCACGGCCTGGCCATCTGCTCCAACGGGGCCGCCGTCGTCGACCTGCACGCCGGGCGGAGCATCGTGGAGGTACGCGAGCTGGAGCGGCGCACCGCGCACGACGTGGTGGAGACGCTGCGGCGGGAGGCCCCCGGTACGGCCTTCGCCATGGAGTTCACGGACGGCATCCGGCACGAACCGGACTACCCGCCGCTCCACCTGGACGCCGCCCTCACCGTGGGACCCGCCGAGAAGCTCCTCCACGAGGACCTCCCCAGCGCCGGGGCGCCCCTGCTGAAGCTGCTGGCCCTCCACCGCGACCTCACCCCGGACGGCTTCCTCGCCCTGGCCCGCACGGCAGCCGGGCACCACGCCAGCATCACCCGCTCCAGCCCGACGGCGCTGCTGGAGGTGAGCGGGCTCGGCGTCTCCAAGGCCAGCACGCTCGCCCTGTGCTGCGCCGAGCGGGGCATCTCGGCGGAGGAGGTCGTGGCCTTCGGCGACATGCCCAACGACATCGAGATGCTCACCTGGGCCGGCAGCTCGTACGCCATGGGCAACGCCCACCCGGACGTCCTCGCCGCCGCTTCCGACCGGACCGCGGCCAACGAGGAGGACGGCGTCGCGGCCGTGATCGAGGACATCCTCGCCCACTGCTGAGACCCGCTTCCGCCCTGGCCCGCCCCCAGCCGGCGCCGTCGGCCGGCCTGGCGGGCGCCGGGCCCCGCTGACGGCAGGGCGCACCGGGGGGGGGACCACGCCGAGCGGCCCGGGTGGCGTCAGAGTCCACGGTCGCAGGCTCCGGCGGCGGCCGTCGCGGCTCAGCGCGCCGCCCTACCGGGCCGTCCCCAGCACGACGCCGTGCTCGCGCAGCCAGGGGAGCGGATCGACACCGGAACCGAGGTGCGGGGTCAGCCTGACCTCGAAGTGCAGGTGCGGACCGGTCGAGTTGCCGGTCGTGCCCGCCTGGCCGACCCACTGGCCGGCCGCCACCCGCTGCCCCCGCTCCACCGCCGTCGACGCCAGGTGCGCGTACTGCGAGTACCAGCCGTTGTCATGCCGTACGACCACCTCGATACCGAACGGGCCGCCGCACGCCACGGTGTGGACCCGGCCGGAGCCGACGGACCGCACCGGCGTCCCGATGCCCACGGCGAAGTCCTGCCCCGTGTGCCGCCGTGCCCAGTGCCGCCCCGCGCCGCCGAACCCGGCGGACAGTGCGTACCCGTCCTCCTCCGCCACCGGCGCCACCCACGCCCTGCCGGTGTCCGCCGTGCGCGCGGCGGCCGGCTTCCCCAGCCTGGCCGGGCCCCGGCAGCTACCCGCCGCCACGCTCCGGTCCGCCTCCGCCTGCAACCGCTGGCGCGCCCGCTCCAGCCGCCCCTCCAGCCCCCGCTTGAGCTCCGCCAGCCGCGCGTTCCGGGCCTCCAGGTCCCGCCAGGCCGCACGCGCCCGGGCCGCCGCCGTCCTGAGCTGCCGTTCCGCCCGGTCGGTGTCCCGCAGCAGCCGGTTCACGGCCCGGCCGGCCTGCCGGGCGGCCCGCTCGGCGCGCAGCGCGTCGTCCGCGTCGTCCGCGAGCAGAAGCCGCGCGGTCACCGACAGCGGGCCCCCCGTCCGGTACTGGGCGCGCGCCACCTTGCCGGCCCGTCCGTGCAGGGCCGCCAGCTCGCGCCTCCTGCCGTCCAGCTCCCGCTGGAGCCCCTGGGCCCGGACCCGCTGGGCGGCGGCGGCGCGCCGGTCCCGCTCGTATGCCGCCGTCACCTTCGACGCCTCCGCGAGCAGGCGGGCCACCTCGGCGCTGACCGCGGGGCCGTGCGCCCCCGGGGCGGCATGCTCCGGGGCCACCGTCGCCGCGGCTCCCGGCGCGGCGGCCGCACGGACGGCGGCCGACGCCGGGAGCGCCGACGCCGGGAGCGCCGACGCCGGGAGCGCCGACGCCGGGAGGGCCGACGCCGGGAGGGCCGGGGCCGCGAGGGCGAGGAGCACGGCCATCGCGGACACCACCGGTCCGGACGGGAACGGTCGGCCAAGAGGAGGACGCATCCTGGGATGGTGGCGCCTCGGCCGCCGCTTCCCCGGCATCTCGCCGCCCCGCCCGCCGCCGTACCGCCATCCGGGCTACGGCCGTACCGCCGACCGGCCCATCCCGCAGCATCGCCCGGACCGCATCCCCACCGCTCCACCGGCCCGCCACGTCAGCACCCCGCCGCGCAGCCGCCCGCAGCCCCGCGCGCCCACCGCACCGCACCTCCGCCACCGCGCCGGACCCCCGCCCCGCAGCCGCCACCGCACCATCCCCGCCACCCGGCGGCCGCCTGGCCTCCGCTCCGCCGCCCGCGCACGCGCGACCGGCACCGGCTCACGCACCCAGCAGGAGGTCCGCCGCCCGCTCCCGTTCCCGCATGCGCCGCAGCGGCCCCTCCTCGGCCACCAGCTCGGCGTACGGTCCACGCTGCACGACCTCTCCGTCGGCCAGGACGACGACCTCGTCCACCGCGTCGAGTCCGCGCAGCCGGTGCGTGATCAGGACCGTGGTCCGGCCACGCGTCGCCCGCAGCAGGTCCTCGGTGAGCGCGTCGGCGGTGGCCAGGTCGAGGTGCTCGGCCGGCTCGTCGAGTACGAGCACGGGGAAGTCGGCGAGCAGCGCGCGGGCGAGGGCGAGCCGCTGCCGCTGGCCGCCGGAGAGGCGCGCCCCGTGTTCCCCGACGGGGGTGTCCAGACCGTCCGGCAGCGCGTCGACCCAGTCCAGCAGCCGCGCCTCGGCGAGCACCGACCGCAGGTCGTCGTCGCTCGCGTCGGGCCTGGCCAGCCGCAGGTTCTCCCGTACCGTGCTGTCGAAGAGGTGCGCGTCCTGGGCGCACAGGCCGACGAACCGCCGTACGTCGTCCCCGTCCAGCTCCGTCGCGTCCGCGCCACCGATCCGGTACGTACCGGACGCCACGTCCACGAACCGCAGCAGCACCTGCGCCACCGTCGTCTTGCCCGCTCCGGACGTGCCCACGACCGCGACGCGCCGGCCCTGCTCCAGGCGCAGGTCGAAGGCGGTCAGGGCGTCCCGGTCCTGGCCGGGGTGCCGGGCCGCCACCGCACGCAGCTCCAGGGGGAACGGGTTTCCGGGCGCGGCGGCGGGCCGTTCCGGCTCCGTCACCGGCACGGGCGCGTCGAGCACCTCGAAGACGCGCTCCGCGCTGCGCCGCACCCGCTGCCGGTACTGCACGGCCAGCGGCATCCCGGCCACGGTCTCGAACGCGGCGAGCGGGGTCAGTACGACGACCGCCAGGGCCACCCCGTCGAGCCGCCCGTCCCGTACCGCCGCGACGCCGGCCAGCGCCGCCCCGGCCACGGTGAGCCCGGTGGCCAGGGCGATGAGCCCGCCGCCCAGGGCGGTCGCGGCGGACTGCCGGGCGGCGATCCGGGTGAGCGCCCCGTCCGCTTCGCGGGCCCGCGCGACACGGTCCGGCAGCGCACCCGCCACGGTCAGCTCGGCGCAGCCGAGCAGCAGGTCGACCACACGGGCGGACAGAGCGCCTCGGGCGGGGGCGAGCCGCTGCTCGGCGCGGCGGGCGAAGGCACCGGCCACCGCCGGGACGACGACACCCGCGAGGAGCAGGCCGACCGCGAGGACGGCGCCGGCCTCGGGCAGCAGCCACGCCGTGAATCCGGCGGCCCCGGCGCCGACCAGCAGGGCCGTTCCGGCGGGCAGGAGCCAGCGCAGCCAGTAGTCCTGGAGGGCGTCCACGTCGGAGACGAGCCGCGACAGCAGGTCGCCCCGCCCGGTGCGGCGCAGCCCGGCCGGGGCTATGCGCTCCAGCCTCTGGTACACGGCCACCCGCAGGTCGGCGAGCATCCGCAGCACGGCGTCGTGCGACACGAGGCGCTCCGCGTACCGGAAGACGGCCCGGCCGGTGCCGAAGGCGCGGGTCGCGGTGACGGCGACCATCAGGTGCAGGATCGGCGGCTGCTCGGAGGCGCGGGAGATGAGCCAGCCGGATACCGCCATGAGGCCCACGGCCGACGCGAGGGCCAGGCTGCCGAGCAGCAGCGCCAGCGCGAGCCGCCCCCGCGACTCGCCCGCCATGCCACGGACCCGGGCGAGCACGCGCCGCGCCCCCCGCGGGGTGGCCGGCCCGGTGACCGCGAGCCCGGCGCGGTCGGGTGACTGGCCGCCGTACAGGCCACCGACGACGCCGAAGGCGTCATCGACCATGTCCGTACCGACTCCCGCCGCGGACGACACGCCGCCCCGCGCCGCCGGCGCTCCACCGGCCGCGTCGGCCGCCCCCGCACGACCGGCCGGCACCCCTTCGCCGGTCGGCGTCGATCCCGCACCGTCCGCCCCGGCCACCGCCGCCACCGCGCCACCCGCTCCGCCGCCCGGCCGCAGCGTGACCACCCGGTCCGCCACGGCCAGCAGTGCGGGCCGGTGCACCACCAGCAGCACCGTCCGCCCCGCGGCCAGCCTCCGCACGGCCTCCACGACGGCCTCCTCGGTCGCACCGTCGAGCGCGGCGGTCGGCTCGTCGAGGAGCAGCACGGGCCGATCGGCGAGGAAGGCCCTGGCGAGGGCGAGCCGCTGCCGCTGGCCGGCCGACAGCCCGGCACCGTCCTCACCGAGTGGCGTGCCGACGCCCGCCGGCAGGTGGTCCACGAAGTCGGCGCCAGCCTCCCGCAGCGCCGCCCGCACGGCGTCGTCGTCCGCCTCCGGCCTGGCCAGGCGCACGTTCTCGGCGATCGTCCCGGCGAACAGGTACGGCCGCTGGGGCACCCAGGCGATGTGCTCCCGCCACCGCTCCGGGTCCAGTGCGGCGACGTCCGTGCCGCCCGCCCGCACGGTTCCCGCGTCCGGGACGGTGAAGCCCAGCACGACGTCCAGCAGGGTGGACTTGCCGACGCCGCTCGGACCGGTCAGGGCCACCGTCTCGCCCGGTTCCACCACGAGCGACGCCCGGTCCAGCGACGGCTCGGAGCGGCCTTCGTGGCGTACGGTCACCGCGTCCAGTTCGATCCGGACCGGCCCGCCCGGCAGGACCTCGGTGCCGGGCTCCCGCATGGGGGACTCCAGGACCGCGAAGACCTCCTCGGCGGCCGACAGCCCCTCCGCCGCGGCGTGGTACTGGGTGCCGACCTGGCGCAGCGGCAGGTACGCCTCCGGGGCGAGGATCAGGATGACGAGGCCGGTGTGGAGGTCCAGGGTGCCGTGGACGAGGCGCATGCCGATGCCGACGGCGACCAGTGCCACCGACAGGGTCGAGAGCAGTTCCAGCGCGAACGACGAGAGGAAGGCGACCCGCAGGGTGCGCAGTGTCGCCCGCCGGTACCGACCGGTGATGGCGCGGATCGACTCCGCCTGCGCCTTGGCCCGGCCGAACACCTTCAGGGTCGGCAGCCCGGCCACCACGTCGAGGAAGTGCCCCGACAGCCGGGAGAGCAGCCTCCACTGCCGGTCCATGCGGGCCTGGGTGGCCCAGCCGATGAGGATCATGAAGACGGGGATCAGCGGCAGGGTCACGACGATGATCGCCGCGGACACCCAGTCCTCGGTGACGATCCGCGCGAGGACGGCCACCGGCACCACCACGGCGAGCCCGAGTTGGGGCAGGTACCGGGCGAAGTAGTCGTCCAGCGCGTCCACGCCCCGCGTGGCCAGGGCCACCAGTGAACCGGTCCGCTGGCCACCGAGCCAGCCGGGGCCCAGCGCCGCCGCCCGTTCCAGCAGCCGGCCGCGGAGCTCGGACTTGACGGCCGCACTGGCCCGGTGGGCGGCCAGCTCGGTCAGCCAGGAGACGAGCCCGCGGCCGACGGCGACCGCGACGAGGAGGACGAGCGGCAGGGTGAGGTCGTCGACGGCCATCCCGTCCTGGAAGGCGCCGACGACGACCTCGGCGACGAGCATCGCCTGGGCGACCACCAGCCCCGCCCCGACCAGGCCGAGGAGCACCACCGCCAGCAGGAAGAAGCGGGTGGCGCGGGCGTACCGGAGCAGTCGCGGGTCGATCGGTTTCACGTGAAACATCCCCTGCCAGTGGCGCCTAGTGGGCGTCGGCGATGTGCTGGGTGCCGATGCGCTTGCGGAACACCCAGTAGGTCCAGCCCTGGTAGAGGAGGACGAGCGGGGTGGCGACGGCCGCGCACCAGGTCATGATCTTCAGGGTGTACGGGCTGGACGACGCGTTGGTCACGGTCAGGCTCCAGGCCGGGTCGAGCGAGGACGGCATGACGTTCGGGAAGAGCGTCAGGAACAGCATGGCGACCGCCGCCGCGATGGTGACGCCGGACAGCGCGAAGGACCAGCCCTCGCGTCCCGCCTTGATGGCGCCGATCGCGCCGACGAGCGCCGCCACGGCGATGCCCATGGCGACCATGCTCGTACCGTCACCGCGCGTCGTCTGCGTCCAGGTGAGGAAGACCAGCGCCACGACGGCGGTGAGCAGCCCCAGGTTCCACGCCAGCTTCCTGGCACGGGCCCGGATGTCCCCCACCGTCTTCAGCGCGGTGAACACCGCCCCGTGGAAGGTGAAGAGGGTCAGGGTGAGCGCCCCGCCGAGCAGCGCGTACGGGTTGAGCAGGTCGAAGAGGCCGCCGACGTACTCCTTCGACGCGTCGATCTCGACGCCCCGCACGATGTTGCCGAAGGCCACGCCCCACAGGGCGGCGGGGATGAGCGAGGTCCAGAAGATGGCCTGCTCCCAGTTGTGCTGCCAGCGGTGCTCGGGCCGCTTGGCCCGGTACTCGAAGGCGACACCGCGCACGATCAGGCAGAGCAGGATGACCAGGAGTGGCAGGTAGAAGCCGGAGAAGAGGGTGGCGTACCAGTCGGGGAAGGCGGCGAAGGTGGCACCGCCCGCTGTGAGCAGCCACACCTCGTTGCCGTCCCAGACGGGCCCGATGGTGTTGATGAGGACGCGCTTCTCGACCCGGTCGCGGGCGAGCAGCTTGGTGAGGACGCCGACGCCGAAGTCGAAGCCCTCCAGGAAGAAGTAGCCGGTCCACAGGACCGCGATGAGTATGAACCAGACGGTGTGGAGTTCCATGCCTCGCTCCCCTTCCTCAGTACGAGAAGGCCATGGGGCGGTCGGCGTCGCGGTCGTGGCCGCCGATCCTGGTGGGCGGGTTGAGATCGGCTTCGGTGAGCTCCGGCGGGCCCGCCTTCACGTACTTCACCAGCAGCTTGAACTCGATCACGGCGAGCACCGCGTAGAGCAGGGTGAAGGCGATCATGGAGGTGAGGACCTCGGCCTGGGAGACGCCGGGGGAGACCGCGTCGCTGGTGCGGAACACGCCGTACACGGCCCACGGCTGACGGCCGGTCTCGGTGAAGATCCAG
This sequence comes from Streptomyces fradiae ATCC 10745 = DSM 40063, assembly GCF_008704425.1. NCBI lineage: Bacteria > Bacillati > Actinomycetota > Actinomycetes > Kitasatosporales > Streptomycetaceae > Streptomyces > Streptomyces fradiae. Next base: position 3,406,094 of record NZ_CP023696.1, on the reverse strand, counting down.
CCCCAGGAGTTGGCGATCAGCGGGAACGCCAGCGTCCAGAGGGCGACGAGCCAGTACAGCCTGGTCAGCCGGTGGCTGAGCGGCTTCGTGAAGAGGACCAGGTGCGGCACCTCGTCGTCGCCGACGCGCAGGGAGCGCGGCAGGAGGAACCTCTTGCGTGTCAGCCACAAGCCGAGCAGCCCGAGCGCGAAGGAGGCCATGCCGAACCCGATCATCCAGCGGAACGACCAGTAGGCGACGGGGATGTTGGGCCGGTAGTCGCCGGGTCCGTACTTCTCCTGCTCGGCCTTGTTGGTGTCGTTGATGCCGGGCACGTACGAGGAGAAGTCGTCGTTCGCGAGGAACGACAGCAGGCCGGGTATCTCGATGGCCACCTTGTTGTGGCCCTCGTCGACGTCACCGTAGGCGAAGACGGAGAACGGGGCGGGGGCCTCGCCGTCCCACAGCGCCTCCGCAGCGGCCATCTTCATGGGCTGCTGCTTGAACATGACCTTGCCGAGCAGGTCGCCGCTGACGGCGGTCAGCATGCCGGCGGCCACCACGGTGACGAGACCGAGCCTGAGCGAGGTCTTCATCACGGGGATGTGCTTGCGCCGCGCCAGGTGGAAGGCGGCGATGCCGACCATGAACGCGCCACCGGTCAGGAAGGCGGCCGTCATGGTGTGGAAGAACTGGGTGAGGGCCGTGTTCTGGCTGAGGACGGCCCAGAAGTCCGTCAGCTCGGCGCGCCCGGACTCCTTGTCTATGGCGTAGCCGACCGGATGCTGCATCCAGGAGTTGGCGGCCAGGATGAAGTAGGCGGAGAGGACGGTGCCGATCGACACCATCCATATGCACGCGAGGTGGATGCGCTTCGGCAGCTTGTCCCAGCCGAAGATCCACAGGCCGATGAAGGTCGACTCGAAGAAGAACGCGATCAGCGCCTCGAAGGCGAGAGGGGCGCCGAAGACGTCGCCGACGAACCGCGAGTAGTCCGACCAGTTCATGCCGAACTGGAACTCCTGCACGATGCCGGTGACGACACCCATCGCGATGTTGATCAGGAAGAGCTTGCCCCAGAACTTGGTGGCCCGGAGGTACTTCTCCTTGTCGGTGCGCACCCAGGCGGTCTGCAGACCGGCCGTGAGCGCGGCGAGTGAGATGGTCAGAGGGACGAAGAGGAAGTGGTAGACGGTGGTGATACCGAACTGCCACCGCGCCAGCGTCTCTGGCGCCAGAGCCAGGTCCACGACGATCTTCTCCTTACGGCCTAGCAGCCCCGCGGCCTCTCGGCCCGACGGCCTGTCCTTCGCCCACCGATTCCGGCTGATCTCGGGAGGAACCAGGGCGCGCTTGTGAATGCGTTCACAATCACAAACATTATGACTCAGGCCGAAAACGCACCCTTCCGCGGGGTCCCCTCTTCCCCAGGCGCCCGACCACGGCCCCGCACTACGGGGCTTTGCTCGAACCCGACCCCTCACACCCACAAAACCGCAGGTCAGAACGGTGAAAGGGCCACCTGAACGACAAGGCCCCCACGAGCGGGACGCTCATGGGGGCCTTGCAGGACGGCTCCACCACCCCGGCGGGGCGAGGACGTCTACTTCGTCACACCGGACCGCGGACGGCACCGGCGCCGCCCGCACCCGGCGCCCGGCACCGCGCCGCACCGGGCCTCGGCCCTCGGCGGCGGGACTCGCGTTCAGGCGCCCGGAGTCAGGTTTCGGCCTGTCAGCGGGCGGGCGGGTTCACGGTCCGCAAGGACGACGGCCGGCCGTCAGAACCTCTCCTTGCGGAACGCCTCGGCGGTACGCAGGAAGATGTCGTTCGCCTCGACCTCGCCGATCGTGACCCGGACCCCGTCGGGAGCGAACGGCCGCACGACGACGCCCGCCTCCTCGCACGCCGCGGTGAAGGCGCCCGACAGCTCGCCGAGCGGCAGCCACACGAAGTTCGCCTGCGTCACCGGCAGCTCCCAGCCCTGGGCGGCCAGCGCCTCGACCACCCGCGCGCGCTCGCTCACCAGCGAGCCGACACGGCCCAGCAGCTCGTCCTCGGAACGCAGGGAGGCCACCGCCGCGTCCTGCGCGACCTGGGTGACGCCGAACGGCACGGCCGTCTTGCGCAGCGCGGCGGCCACCGGCTCGTGGGCGATGGCGAAGCCCACCCGCATGCCCGCGAGGCCGTACGCCTTGGAGAAGGTCCGCAGCACGGCGACGTTCGGCCGGTCGCGGTAGAGCTCGATGCCGTCGGGCACCTCACTGTCCCGGATGAACTCGATGTACGCCTCGTCCAGGACGATCAGGACGTCCGACGGCACCCGGTCGAGGAAGCGCTCCAGCTCGGCCCGGTGCACCACGGTGCCGGTGGGGTTGTTGGGGTTGCAGACGAAGATCAGGCGCGTGCGCTCGGTGATCGCCTCCGCCATGGCGTCCAGGTCGTGGGTGCCGTCCTCGGTGAGGGGCACCATCACCGGCGTGGCACCCGCGATCTGCGTGACGATCGGGTACGCCTCGAAGGAACGCCAGGCGAACATCACCTCGTCGCCCGGCCCGGCCGTGGACTGCACCAGCGACTGGGCGATCCCCACCGAACCCGTGCCGGTCGCCACGTGCGTCACCGGCACGCCGAAGCGGTCGGCCAGCTCGTTCACCAGCTCCGTGCAGGCCAGGTCCGGGTAGCGGTTGAGGTTGGCCGCGGCGGCCAGCGCCTTCTCCATCACGCCCGGAAGCGGCGGGTACGGGTTCTCGTTGGAGGACAGCTTGTACGCAACGCGGCCTTCGGCGGCGGTGGCCGGCTTCCCCGGCTTGTAGGTGGGGATGTTGTCCAGCACGGCGCGCAGCTTGGGGCTTGTCTCGCTCACTGTGGTCCTCCTCGACCGTATGTCCCACGGATACTGCACACCTTATGAGGATTCCCCGCTCCTGCGAATGGCCGAATGACGCCAATGCGCGGCGGGAGAGCCGATGGGCGTCCGGGCCCGCCGCCCGGCACGGTGGGGCGCGCGCGACCCTGGCGCACGCGGGTGGCCCGCGCCCTGGCGCGCGTCCCCCGTGGGGGTGAGTTGGAGACGTCCCGTCCCGCCGCCCGACGGCCTGGACTATGCGCGTGGACAGCCTGCCGCCCACCGAAGAACCACCCGATGCCCTTGCGTTTCATCGCCGCCGAGGGCTTTGGACCATGCAGAAACGTGCCTGTCAACGCGAGGCCACGCGCCCATCGCGCTCCGTTGCCGTCCCCCTACTATCGGCTCGCCATGACAGCAGCAGGGAAGCACCAGGTGAGCCGGGCACAGACCCGGGGGAGCCGGCAGGGGCGCGCAGGCATCCGGGATGTGGCCGCCGCGGCCGGGGTCTCCATCACGACTGTCTCCGACGCGCTCAACGGCAAGGGCAGGCTCCCGGACGCCACCCGCCGCCACGTCCGCGAGGTCGCCGACCGGCTGGGCTACCGGCCCTCCGCGGCGGCCCGCACGCTCCGTACCGGCAAGTCGGGCCTCATCGGCCTGACCGTGACGACCTACGGGGATGAACCTTTCACCTTCACCGAGTTCGCCTACTTCGCCGAGATGGCCAGGGCGGCCACCTCCGCCGCGCTCGCCCGCGGCTACGCCCTCGTCATCCTGCCCGCCACCTCCCGCCGCAGCCCCGCCGACATCTGGTCGAACGTGGCCCTCGACGGCACGGTGGTCATCGACCCCTCCGACCACGACCCCGTCGTCGCCGAGCTGGTCCGCCAGGGTCTGCCCGTCGTCTCCGACGGCCGCCCCGCCGGATCGCTCCCGGTGACCGCCTGGGTCGACAACGACCACGAGGCGGCCGTCCTCGACCACCTCGCCGAAGCCGGCGCCCGCCGCATCGGCCTGCTCACCGGCACCAGCACCGACACGTACACCCGCCTCTCCACCACCGCCTACCTCAGCTGGTGCGAGCGCGTCGGCCAGGACCCGGTGTACGAGGCGTACCCGGCGCACGACCCGTGCGCGGGCGCCCTCGCCGCCGACCGGCTGATGGCCCGCCCCGACCGCCCGGACGCGGTGTACGGGCTGTTCGACCCGAACGGCACCGACCTGCTGGCCGCGGCGCGCCGGTACGGGCTGCGCGTCCCCGAGGACCTGCTGCTCGTCTGCTGCAGCGAGTCCACCGTGTACGCGACGACGGAGCCGCCGATCACCACGCTGTCACTCAAACCGCGCCGGATCGGCACCGCCGTCGTCCAGTTGCTCATCGACGCGATCGAGGGCGTCGAACAGGAGCGGCCGGTCCAGCAGGTGATACCGACAGAGCTGATCGTCAGGACGTCGTCGCAGCGCAGGCCGCCGCGCAGGACCGTGAGCCCTCCGCGCCAGCCACGCCAGGATTAGGACACCTACGGCCAGTCCTGGACAGAATGGGATAGAAACGCGCCACGGAGCGGCGGGTCCCCCGGCAGCATCCTGACGGGGGACCCGCCCTCCCCCTTCCAGACCTTCCCAAAAAGGGCGAAACATCAGGCGAACCGGGCGTGCTCGCCGATTCACCACCCCTGGTGCGTCACACAGCACATGCCTCATTCCTATGATGGGCGCACGACAGTGCGGGCCGCTCCGACCAGGCCGGTCCGCGCTGTGAGGGCGTCGCGACGGTGGTGGAGGGGTCGATGACTCAGGGGGCCGGTCAGGGACCCGTGGTGCGGACGGCGACGTTGCGCGACTTCCGCGTGCCTCCGTACGCCCAGGTGCCCGTACAGGGTCATACCGAACATCCGCGGCCCGAGCAGCCCCACCAGCCGGCGGCGCACCCGGCTCCGCCGCCCGCGCATCCGCAGTCCGACCCGCAGGCGCCCGAGCACCGCGTCCCCGCTCAGGCGCAACAGCCGTCGGCCCATCAGCACCTTCAGCCGCCGCACCCCGCGCAGCACCAGGTCCCGCACCCCCCGGCGCAGACCGCCCCGCCGCCGCATCCCGGCGACGTTGTCCCGGACGACGAGTATCCCGACGGGTACACGCCCACCGAGCGCGACCTGCCGGTGATCAACCGGGGTGACACCCTCCAGGTCAGCGTGGCACCGCCGCCCGCCCCGGCACCCGCCCCGTCCCCGCACGCCGGTCAGGGCCCCGGCCCGCTCTACGTCGTGGGCGACGTCCACGGCTACCTCGACGAACTGCTCGCCGCCCTGCACGAGCAGGGACTCGTCGACGGTGACGGCCACTGGGCCGCCGGCAACACCCGCCTGTGGTTCCTCGGCGACTTCACCGACCGCGGCCCGGACGGCATCGGCGTCATCGACCTCGTCATGCGGCTCTCCGCCGAGGCCGCGGCCGCGGGCGGCTACTGCAAGGCCCTGATGGGCAACCATGAGCTGCTGCTGCTCGGCGCGAAGCGGTTCGGCGACACGCCGGTGAACTCCGGCGCCGGCACGGCGACGTTCCAGGCCGCCTGGCTGCTCAACGGCGGTCAGAAGAGCGACATGGACCGTCTCCAGGACGTGCACCTCCAGTGGATGTCCCGCCTCGACGCGATCGTCGAGGAGGACGGCCACCTGCTCCTGCACTCCGACACGACGGCGTACCTCGAGTACGGCGGCACGATCGAGGACGTGAACGACACCGTCCACGAGATCCTCACCCGCAACGACGCCGACGAGTGCTGGGACCTGTTCCGCAAGTTCACCAAGCGGTTCGCGTTCCGTGACGAAGGCGGCGCCCACGCCGTGCGGGAACTGCTGGACGCCTACGGCGGCGAGCGCATCGTGCACGGCCACAGCCCCATCCCGTACCTGCTCGGCGAGGTCGGCACCGAGGACGCGGACGACGAGACCGGGCCCGTCGTCGAGGGGCCGCACGTCTACGCGGACGGCCTGGCCATCGCCATGGACGGCGGCGTCACCATGGCCGGCAAGCTCCTCGTGCAGCAGCTTCCGCTACCTCACTGAGCGCGACCGGAACACGCGAATTCCCGAAACCCACGGGACTGGTCCGCTTCCCCGCTCTACCATCGGCGTTCCCAAACTGCCGTTTCTCCGCGGGCTCCACGCCCCAGGGATATCGGGGGACGCACATGAACAGGGCTCCACACCTGCTGCCCGAGGACCGCGCCGACTTCGAGCGCCTCCTCGACGAAGCACTGCGCACCGCCGTCGGCCGCCCGGACCCGGCCACCGGCGGCCGGCGGCTCGACGCCGCTCAGCTCCGCGCCGCCGCCCTGAGCGCCGCGGAGCTGATCAACACGGCCGCTGCCGCCGAGTACGAGCACTTCGTGCGGGTCCGGTACGCCCACCGGAGCACCTCGGGCGTATCCGTGATGGCCTCCGTCCTCGCCCGTCCCGGCGAGGAAGCCGCACCGGGAGCCGGGTTCGCCGTCGTCGTCACCGTCCTCACACCGATCCTGGCCGGCCCTGCGGCACTGGTCCTTCTGCTCTTGGGACACACGCTCAAGATGCTCGACCCGCCGCCGGAGGTGGCCGGGCCGCTGGTCACGGCCGGCTGGGTCTTCGCCGCGGTCGCGGCCGCCGGTCTCCTGGTCGCCGCCGCGGGCCTGCTGGTCACCGCGGCGCGCAACCGCCCCGCCGCGACGGCCTCGCGGGAACCGGGCACCGGCCCTCCGGAGGAGTGGGCGCGGGCCCGCGAGGCATGGCACCGCGCCCTGCTGGAGTGCGGCATCGTGCCCTTCCTCCGCGAGGCCCTCACCGAACCGGCCGGCCCCCGCGCCGCATCCCGCGCCCCCGTCTCCGGACCTCCGCGCGCCCTTCCCCCGGCACGAGGCCGGGACTCCGCGGCCTCCGCCGCCGGCCCCGACCTGACGTGGCGGGGGCCGAGCACGCAATGAGCACCGCCCGCCCGGCCCGCCGTCGGCACACCGCCGCCCAGTCGGCTGGCGCCCGGCCCGCTGCCGCCCGGGCGCGACCGGGCGGCAGCGGTCGACGCGCCGTGGGCCGGCGGGCAGCGAACCGGCACACGACGGCCCGAGCGGCGGGCCGCGGAGCCCGTCGGGTCAGTCCGCGAGGGGCAGGTAGACGCGGTTGCCGCTCGCGGCGAACTCCTTCGACTTCTCCGCCATCCCGGCCTCGATCTCCTGCTCCAGATCGCCCCCGTGCTCCCGCCGGATGTCCTGCGAGATCTTCATCGAGCAGAACTTGGGACCGCACATGGAGCAGAAGTGCGCGGTCTTCGCCGGCTCGGCGGGCAGCGTCTCGTCGTGGAACTCCCGCGCCGTGTCCGGGTCGAGGGCCAGGTTGAACTGGTCCTCCCACCGGAACTCGAACCGGGCGTCGGACAGCGCGTCGTCCCACTCCTGCGCGCCGGGGTGCCCCTTGGCGAGGTCCGCCGCGTGAGCCGCGATCTTGTACGTGATGACGCCGGTCTTCACGTCGTCGCGGTTCGGCAGCCCCAGGTGCTCCTTGGGCGTGACGTAGCAGAGCATCGCGGTACCCCACCACGCGATCATCGCCGCGCCGATGCCGGACGTGATGTGGTCGTACGCCGGGGCCACATCGGTGGTGAGCGGACCGAGCGTGTAGAACGGCGCCTCCTCGCAGATCTCCTGCTGGAGGTCGATGTTCTCCTTGATCTTGTGCATCGGGACGTGCCCCGGGCCCTCGATCATCGTCTGGACGTGGTGCGCCTTGGCGATCCTGTTGAGCTCGCCGAGCGTGCGCAGCTCCGCGAACTGCGCCTCGTCGTTGGCGTCGGCGATCGAGCCGGGCCGCAGGCCGTCACCGAGCGAGAACGTCACGTCGTAGGCGGCGAGGATCTCGCAGAGCTCCTCGAAGTTCTCGTAGAGGAACGACTCCTTGTGGTGCGCCAGGCACCATGCGGCCATGATCGACCCACCGCGCGAGACGATGCCCGTCTTGCGCCGGGCCGTCAGCGGCACGTACCGCAGCAGCACACCGGCGTGGACGGTCATGTAGTCGACGCCCTGCTCGGCCTGCTCGATGACGGTGTCCTTGTAGATCTCCCAGGTCAGCTCCTCGGCCTTGCCGTCGACCTTCTCCAGCGCCTGGTAGAGCGGCACGGTCCCGATCGGCACGGGGGAGTTGCGCAGCACCCACTCACGCGTCGTGTGGATGTTGCGGCCCGTGGAGAGGTCCATGACCGTGTCGGCGCCCCAGCGGGTCGCCCAGGTCATCTTCTCCACCTCCTCCTCGATGGAGGAGGTGACAGCGGAGTTGCCGATGTTCGCGTTGACCTTCACCAGGAACCGCTTGCCGATGATCATCGGCTCAGTCTCCGGGTGGTTGACGTTGGCGGGCAGCACGGCCCGCCCCGCCGCGATCTCCTCGCGTACGACCTCCGGCGACACGTTCTCGCGGACCGCGACGAACTCCATCTCCGGTGTGATCTCGCCCCTGCGGGCATACGCGAGCTGCGTGACCGCCTGTCCGTCGCGGCCGCGTCGCGGCTGGCGCGGACGACCGGGGAAGACGGCGTCGAGATTGCGCAGCCCCCCGCGGGGAGCCGTGTGCTTGATGCCGTCGTCCTCCGGCCTGACGGGGCGGCCCGCGTACTCCTCGGTGTCGCCGCGCGCGACGATCCAGTTCTCCCGGAGCGCCGGAAGCCCACGGCGTACGTCGGTCTCGACCTGTGGATCGGTGTACGGGCCGGACGTGTCGTACAGAGTGACGTCCGTGCCGTTGGTGAGGTGCACCTTGCGGACCGGCACCCGGATGTCGGGGCGCGAGCCCTCGACGTATCCCTTGTGCCAGCCGATGGACTTCCCGCTCTCCTCGTTGCTGGAGGCAGGCGTGCGTGCGTCCTGAACGGTCATCCTGACCTACTCCCTACGCCGGCATTACCCGGTAACAGGTTCGGCGGTCGACGCAGCGGCTTCCGTCGGCGAGTGTTTCACGTGAAACATCGCAAGGACGGAGGTCAGCGCCCTCTCAGCCCGGTGCTCCGAGCTCCCGCGTGTGCAAAGGTGTGACCACGCTAGCGTCATTCCGGCCACGCTGAACAGGGGGCCTCTCTCGCTCTTGCGATGATCGGTCGGTGACTTCCTCGCATCAGCATCCGGACAACGGGTCGGACCACGGCTCCGAGCACCATCCGACCCCCGAAGCCCTCGCGCACGTCCACGCACATGCCCACGGACCGGCCGCGCCCGTCTCCCAGCATCTGCGCAAGGTCATCGCCGCAGTGCTGATCCCCTTCGCCACGGCGGTCGTCGTCGGCCTGGCCGTACTGTGGCCGGGTGGCGCGCCGGCACATGAACGCACCGGTGTCGGATTCGACCGGCAGACGGAGTCGGGCAGAGTCGTCAAGGTCGAGCGGGTCGACTGCAAGGACGTGAACGCCGCTCAGGTCCCGCCGACCGGCGACACGACGACCCCGCAGGGCAGGGAGGCCGTCAACGCCCAGCAGGGCGACTGCGAGCGCGCGACCATCGAGGTGACGAGCGGTGAGCACCAGGGCCGGCGGTTCACCGAGATCGTCCAGCCCGACGCGCCCCGCCAGCTGGAGGAGGGGCAGGGAGTCGTCGTGGCGTACGCGCCGGACGCCCCGGAGGACCTCCAGTACTCGGTGACGGACGTCGACCGGAAGTTCCCCCTGCTCCTGCTGGCGGTGATCTTCGCCTTGGCGGTGGTCGCGGTCGGCCGCATGCGCGGCGTGATGGCGCTGATCGCGCTCGCGACCAGCTTCGTCTTCCTGACCTTCTTCATCCTGCCGGCGATCCTCCAGGGGTCGAACCCGCTGATCGTGGCGGTGGTCGGCTCCAGCGCCATCATGCTCGTCGCGCTCTACCTGAGCCACGGGCTGAGTGCGCGCACCTCCGTGGCGGTGCTGGGCACCCTGATCTCGCTGCTCCTCATCGGCCTGCTCGGCTCGCTCTTCATCGGCTGGGCCCGGCTGAGCGGCAACACGGACGACTACACGGGCCTGATCCACGGGCTGTACCCGAACATCGACATGTCCGGCCTGCTTCTCGCCGGGGTCATCATCGGATCGCTCGGCGTGCTCGACGATGTGACGGTCACACAGACCTCGGCGGTCTGGGAGCTGCACCAGGCCGACCCGAAGATGGGGCCGCGGGCGCTGTACCGGGCGGGGATCCGCATCGGCCGGGACCACATCGCCTCGGTCGTGAACACCCTGGTGCTCGCGTACGCGGGTGCCGCGCTGCCGCTGCTGCTGCTCTTCTCGATCGCGCAGAGCAGCGTGGGAACGGTGGCCAACAGCGAACTGGTCGCGCAGGAGATCGTCCGTACGCTGGTCGGCTCGATCGGTCTGGTGGCGTCGGTGCCGGTGACCACGGGGCTGGCGGCGCTGGTGGTCTCGGCGGACCGGCCGTCCGGCGGCGCGGGCGCCGCCGGCGTCAAGAGCGACTCGGCTCCCGCGCGTACGGGGCGGGGTCGAAGGCGCAAGCGGTAGGGAAGGTCAGGGCGCCACGGGAGCGTCTGCGGCCGCTGGACGACTGCCCCGGCTCGGACGGACGGGCCCGGTTCCCTTGGGGGAGCCGGGCCGGGCCCGCGCACGTCCCAGGGCATCACCGCTACGCCTCAGCCGGCGTTCTCGTCAGCGAGGATGCGGCCGAGCACCTGCTCCAACCCCTCGTCGAAGTCACCGAGCGAGCACTCCTGGCCCAGCGGGATCAGCTTGTCCGTACGGTCGAGGAAGGCGACGAGAGGGGGCGCACTGGCGCGGAACAGCGCCTGGTCGGAGCCGACCCGCAGCCGGATGTGCACGTCGGACAACTCCTCGGCCTCGGTCGGCTCGATCCGCACATCGCCGTCCCCGGTGGCGCTGTTGATCCCGTCGACGAGCAGTTCCCGCCCGAAGGTCCAGGTCACCGGAGCGTCGCCGGGCAGATGGAACGTCATCCGGACCGCGAAGGGGTCCCTAGTCTCGTACCCGAGCTCGACCGGGATCCTGAAGGAGAGCTCCTCCGAGACGATGAAGCTCATCAGGACCTCGGCCTGAACCGACTCGCGCATCATGTACCCCGCTGTTGATGTATGTCTCGATGCAGTTCTGAAAGCAGTAGCCACGACAAAACTGGCCAGGATTGATCCCTCCTGGCCCTCTTGACGCAATAGTCCTGCACGCGCTAGCAGATCACAAGGAGTGAAATTTCAGATACTGATAGAGACGGCGAGTAACCGGAGGAGCTCCCTCATTTCGCCGCGCAGACGCTCCAGTTCCGGAGCGGCGCCCGCGTCCCGCATCAGGGGTAGGGAAATGGCCATGGTGCTCTCGACTTGCCGGTGCTCGGCCCGGTCACCGGGAGGGGGAGCGGCGGTCGTGGCAAGGTGGTCGGAGACGGCGACCAGCTCGATCTCACCGTCCCGGTAGACGGCGAAGCAGACAGGGGCCCCGATCACGTCCCGCCAGCGCGCCAGGGAATCCTCGATCTTGCTGCGACGATTCTGCAGCGACCCTGCCGCGGCCAGTCGCCGAGCTGCCTCCCCCAGCGTGAACAGCCCTTTGTCGCGGACCAGGTATCCCTCATGGGTCAGCGTGCGCAGCAGGTGGTAGGCGGTCGCGAGCGGCAGCCCGGTCTCCCGCGCGAGCTGCTTGGCGGGAGCCCCGTCCGCATGGGCGCCCACGGCCTCCAGCAGTCTGAGTGCCCGCTGCACGGAGCCGATCAGGGTCGGGGCGGTGGTAGTCGAAGCCATGACCGAAGGTCACCCCCAGGGCATGTGCCCACGAGCGATGTCACTGCCACCGCCGTACACCTCCGCGCGTCTCGGATCACACGGAATCACGCGGCATACAGTCGCAACAGTCGTACAAACCGCAGGTAAGGCGTTCAGTCAGCCCCTGAATGCAAGGGCCGCGGAAGCTCTGCCACTCTAATGGCAGAGTCCGTTCGGGGGTGGATTCCTCACAGGCTTTCCCTCGGCCGGCCTAATGGCCCGCCGGCCTCACCACCGGCCGTCTCCGGAGCCCCCCGACCCCTTGAACTTCCGTACGACGTACACGAGTCCGGCCACGAGTACGACGAATACGAGGACCTTGAACAGCAGTTTGACCACGAAGAAGACGGCGGACGCGATGAGGCCGCCGAAAACGACGACGGCGATCACGGGTATCGCCACCCACTTCACCCACCACGGCATCCCGGTGAGGAGCTCCTTTACCGCCATCGCCCTGCCTCTTCTCTCTGCGTCGCAACGGTGAACGCTACCGATGCTAGGGGCGTGGAGGCCGCGGACGGGGGCTCCGCATCCCTTGTCCTTCCCTGACCCGTCCCCTAGGGAAGGCCGGCGGGGTCAGCTCTCCGGAGGGGAGAACACGACCATGACCCGCAGGTCCTCGGTGATGTGGTGGAACCGGTGCGGCACCCCCGCCGGCACGTACACGACGCTGCCGCGCCCCACCTGGGTGGTCTCCGATCCGACCGTGATCGAGCCGCGGCCGCTGACGACGAAGTAGACCTCGTCCTCCTTGTGCGGCTTCTGCGGATCGAGCTGTCCCGCGTCGAGCGCGTAGAGCCCCACGGACATGGTGCGCTCCCGCAGGAACTGCAGGTAAGCGCCGTCGTTGGCGACGCGCTCCGCCTCGAGTTCGTCCAGCCGGAATGCCTTCATGCCCTCTTGCCCCCTGCCTCGGTCCGATCATGTCTGCAACGATCAGACACATGATGAATTTCGTAGTCAAGACGCTCGCGAACGCGGGAGCGCTGGCAGTGGCCATCTGGCTGCTGGGGGACATCACGCTCACCGGCGACAGCACCGGCGACAAGGCACTGACGCTCGTCCTCGTCGCCCTGGTCTTCGGCGTGGTCAACATCCTCGTCAAGCCGCTCGTACAGGTCCTCACACTGCCGCTGTTCATTCTCACACTGGGCCTGTTCACGCTGATCGTGAACGCCCTGATGCTGCTCCTCACCTCGTGGCTCGCCGACACGCTCGACCTGGGCTTCCACGTCGAGGGCTTCTGGACCGCCGTGCTGGGCGGCCTGATCATCTCGGTCGTCTCGTGGGCCCTGAACGTCGTGCTCCCCGACGGGCGCGACTGATGGAGGCGCTCCCCGACTGGGGCGACGGCACCCGCGCCGTACGCGCCGGCCTGCCCGAGCCCCGGAAGTACGAGCCGACACTGCCCGGCCCGGTCTTCGCCGCGCACTTCCACCTGCCCGGAGAGCCCACCGGCCCGTACACGTACGGACGCGACGAGAATCCGACATGGACGCTCCTGGAGCGGGCGGTCGGCGAGCTGGAGGCGCCAGGGGACGACGCGGTGGAGACCGTGGTCTTCGCCTCCGGTATGGCCGCGATCTCCGCGGTGCTGTTCTCGCAGCTCAAGGCGGGCGACGCCGTGGTGCTCCCGGCGGACGGCTACCAGGCGCTCCCACTCGTACGGGCCCAGCTGGAGGCGTACGGGATCGAGGTGCGGACCGCGCCTACCGGCGGCGATGCCCAGCTGGCGGTCCTGGACGGCGCCAGGCTGCTGTGGCTGGAGACTCCGTCCAACCCCGGCCTCGACGTGTGCGACATCAGGCGGATGGTCGCGGCGGCCCGCGGGGCCGGCGCCCTGGTCGCCGTCGACAACACGCTCGCCACACCGCTCGGGCAGCGGCCTCTCGCGCTCGGCGCCGACTTCTCGGTGGCCAGCGACACCAAGGGCATGACCGGACACGGCGACATCCTCCTCGGCCATGTCGCCTGCCGCGACCCGGGGCTGGCCGCCGGTGTACGACACTGGCGGAAGATCGTCGGCGCCATCCCCGGCCCCATGGAGGCATGGCTCGCTCACCGGTCGCTCGCGACGCTCCAGCTGCGGATCGACCGGCAGTGTGGCAACGCGCTGGCCCTCGCGCGGGCGCTGTCCGTGCGCGACGACGTCACGGGGCTGCGATACCCCGGGCTCCCGGACGACCCGTCGCACGAGACCGCCTCCGGGCAGATGCGCCGCTTCGGGTCGGTCGTGTCGTTCATCCTCGACGGCCGGGAGCACGCGGAGCGGTTCCTCGACGCTCTGCGCCTGGTGGACGACGCGACGAGCTTCGGCGGTGTGAGGTCCACGGCCGAGCGGCGCGGCCGGTGGGGCGGCGATGCCGTACCGCCGGGCTTCATCCGCTTCTCGGTGGGCGCGGAGGACCCGGACGACCTCGTCGCGGACGTGCTGCGCGCCCTGGACGCGGCCGGCGAGCGGCACTGACGATCGGCAGCCGACGGGCCCGTCCGTGGAGAACGGACGGTCCGAGCCTCCCCCCTCGTGGCTCGGACCGTCCCGCTTGTATGCCTTAGCCCGTTCTGAACCAGGCTAGTTGACTGTACGTCAGTGTCCAATCACGCTAGCGACAGCAACCTATCGACATATTTATAGTTGTACGGCCCCCGGGAGAGGAGGGGCCGTCCTGGAAGAGGAGGGGCATGGATCTGGGCCTGCTGCGGACCTTCGTCACGGTGCACCGCGCCGGCTCGTTCACTCGCGCCGCGGCCCTCCTCGGCCTCTCCCAGCCTGCGGTGACCAGCCAGATCCGTACGCTGGAGCGCCAGCTCGGCCGGCCGCTGTTCCTGCGGCAGGCCCGGGGCGTCACGCCCACCACGGTCGGCGACGAGCTCGCCCACCGGGCCGCCCCGCATCTGGACGCGCTGGCCGAGATCACCGAAACCGGGCTGAACGGGCGGATCGCGGGCCGCACCCTCCATCTCGCCGGGCCCCCGGAGATCCTGTCGCTCCGGGCGTTACCCGCGCTGTCGCCGCTCGTGGCCGACGGCCTCGCACTGCGGACCTCCCTGTTCACCGGGCCAGAGGAGACCCTCGACGGGTTGGCCGCCGGACGCCACGACCTGGTCCTGTCCACGGCGCGGCCGCGGGGCGGGCTGCTGGCGGCTACCCCGCTGTGCGACGAGGAGCATGTGCTGGTGGCGGCCCCCCACTGGGCCTCCCGCGCCGCGTCGGACCGGCTGGGCACGTCATGCTCAGGCCTGGACCGGCTGCCGGTAGTGGACGTCCACGAGTCGCTGCCGTTCGTGACCCGGTACTGGTCGTCCGTACTCGAGTCCAAGCCCGCCGCCTCCGCGACGGTCGTGGTCCCGGACCTGCGCGCCGTCCTGGAGTGCGCCGCCTCGGGTGCGGGCCTCGCCGTCCTCCCCCGCTACCTCTGCGAGGAAGCCCTGGCGTCGGGCCGCCTCGTCGAGCTTCTGGACCCGCCCGTGCCGCCCCTGCGGACCTACTTCCTCGTCGTGCGCGCAGGAGCGCTCGCCCTGACCCATGTCGCGCGGGCCCACGAAGCCCTGTTGCGCGCGGCGGTCGGCTGGTGACGGTCGGCGATCGTCATCCGCCGGGCGTTTCAAGCGGAACGCGACGGGCCATTTTCATGCCATGACCGAACGTCCAGTGGTCAAGCGCACGGCACGGGCCATCCTCCTCGACGGCGACGACCTGATCCTGATCAAGCGCACCAAGGCGGGGATGGACCCCTACTGGGTCACGCCCGGCGGCGGCGTCGAGCCGAGCGACGCGACCGTGGTGGACGCCCTGCACCGGGAGGTTCACGAAGAACTCGGGGCGAAGATCGAGGATGTGGTGCCCTGCTTCGTCGACACCGTCGAGCACATCGAGGACGGCGGCGTCTCCGGCGTGAAGGTGCAGCACTTCTTCGTCTGCCGCCTGGAGTCCATGGACCCGAGCCGGCGGCACGGCCCCGAGGTGGAGGAGCCGATCGGCGAGTACGAGATCGTCCGCGTGCCGTTCAGCCGCGTCGGCATCGCCGCCGTGCACCTCGTCCCCCTGTCGCTGCGCCACTACCTGGACGGCAACATCGAGGGCGTACGCGCGATGCACGCCCCCGACCTGGGCTGAACGGGGCCTCGCTTACGTCACCGAGACGGAGTGGGCGCACACGCGGCCGAGGACGCCGGCAACCGACCAGCCGGCCTCGCCGCCGAGACGTGTTTCACGTGAAACCGCCGCCGGTTCCGCTCGCCTTACCGGCCCCGATCAGGCGGGTAGGGTCCACCTCATGAGTGATCTTGCGATCAGGCGTGCGACGACCAGCGATGTACCCGCCATCGTGGCCCTGCTCGCCGACGACCCGCTCGGCGCCCAGCGGGAGTCGCCCGACGACCTCGCCCCCTACCTCTCCGCCTTCGAGCGAGTGGTTGCCGACCCCCACCAGCATCTGGTGGTCGCGGTCCGCGAGGGCAAGGTCGTCGGCACGCTCCATCTCACCGTCATACCGGGCCTATCCCGAAGGGGCGCCACCCGCTCGCTCATCGAGGCGGTACGGGTGCACGCCGACGCCCGGGGGACCGGGCTGGGGACGGTCCTTGTCGAGTGGGCCATCGAGGAGTCGCGCCGCCAGAACTGCGCGCTCGTCCAGCTCACCTCGGACGTGAGCCGTACGGATGCCCACCGCTTCTACGAGCGCCTGGGCTTCACCGCCTCGCACCTCGGGTTCAAGCTGGCGCTATGAGCCTGTTTCACGTGAAACCTCAGGGCATACCCCGCCATCCTCCCTCGTCGACCCCGCCCGGGACGGCATCACCTGGCTCGTACGGCTCGCGTGTGAAGACGAACGAGCCGAGGTCGAGGTGGCTCACCGACCCGTCCCGGCGGCGCACCACACGCAGCACCTCGCCGTCGTAGTAGCCGTCGAGACCGGTCCAGGTACCGTCCGGACGCGGCCGGAACCGTGAGCCACGCCCGGCACCGCGGAGCGGCTGCAGCTCCACTTCCCCGTCCGCGCGTACCTTCAGCCCATACGCGTAGGTGCCCCAGTACCACGGTCCGGTGAGGGCCAGCAGATCCGGATCCACCTGGGGCAGGGGCCGCCAGGGTTCGGGAAGGCGAGGCTCCGCCTCGGCGACGATCCGTACGAGGTCCGCGGCGAGCGCACCCGGCTGCGGCCCGGAGGTGGCGTTGGCCAGGACCACTGCGGCGACATCATCGTCCACGCTGGTCCACAGGCCGGCGACGAAGCCGGGCAGGGAACCGGAGTGGCCGACGAGCGTCCGGCCCTCCCGCCGGGCCAGCTGCACGCCGAGCCCGTAGCCGCCGTCCCCATCCCCCGCGAGGGGTGGCGCCGCGGGCGTCCGCATCTCCCGCACCGACTCACGGGACAGCACCCGTTCGTCCCCCTCCGCGAGGAAGGTGGCGAAGCGGCAGAGGTCGGTGGCCGTCGACCACAACTGACCCGCGGGCGCCATCAGGCCCAGGTCCTCGGCCGGCTCCGGCAGCAGCACGTCAGCCCAGGGGTGCACCGCCCAGCCCGTCGCGTACGGCGCCACGGGGAGCGATGTGGTCCGGGCCATGCCCAGAGGTTCGAGGATCTCCGCGTGCAGTGACTCCTCCCAGGAGGTTCCGCGCAGCGCGGAGACCAGCGAGCCGAGCAGGGTGTAGCCGGTGTTGGAGTAGTGGTGGCGGCGTCCCGGCGGGTGCGCGAGCGGCCGCTCGCCGAGTACGGAGGCGAGGTCGGGGCGCGTCTCGCCGGGTGTCCGCTCCCACCAGGGACTCGGCGTCTCGGCCGCGAGGCCGCCGCTGTGAGACAGCAGTTGGGCCGCGGTCACGTCGCCCACCCCGGTGCCGGGCAGGTACCTCTCCAACGGGGCGTCCAGATCGAGCAGCCCCTCATCCCTCAGCCGCATCACCAGGACGGCGGTGAAGGTCTTCGTGATCGAACCCACCCGGTACTGGGTGTCGGCCGGTGAGGCGACATCGCCTCGCGAAGCGGTCCAGACGAGCTGGCCGCTCCGGGCCACCGCCCCGACGAGGGAGGGCGTCCGGCCCTCGGACTGGGCCACGGCGATCCGGTGCAGCAACGCGCGCTCCGTGGAGGGCAGGAGCGGTACGGAGGATGAGGTCATGGGCCAGGTGTACCGCACAGGGCGGAACCTCATGGCCTGCGGGGGGGCGTCCTCCCGGATGACCGTGGCCGACACCTCGCCGACTCATGAGGGCCTCCTGGACGAAAGGCTCCACCGCCTCGGTGCGTGGGCCCGTGGGCGCCGCTCCGCGAAGGTCACCGAATGGCTGGCGAAGGACCAGACGACCTCCGTCCGCGCCACGGTGGTCAGCCTGTGCGAGCGCGGTCTGGTCATCGAGGAACGGCACCGCGCACTCGGGCTCTTCCCGGTGCGCCGCTACCCGGAGGCCGACGGCACCGTGGAGCGTGAGCTGCGCGACCGGCTGGAGCGGGTCGTCCTGCACGGCACCCGCCCCGACGACCGCACGTCATCGCTGATCGCGTTGTTGCACGGCGCCAGACTGCACGGCACCGCCTTCCCCGGCGTGCCCCGCAGGGAGATCGAACCCAGGATGGCCGCCATCGCGGAGGGGCAGTGGGCGGCCGACGGCGTTCGCCGGGCCATCCGCGAGATGCAGGCGACGATGGCCGCCGTGACGGCGGCCACCATCGCGTCCTGCACCTGACGCCACGTTCCGAGTCGGGTGGGCATGCCCTTCTCCCTGTCCGGCCCCGGCGACCTCGTAGGAAGGCGATCGAACGAAGCCGCCGCTTCCGCAGGCTCGAAGCCTCCGGGCCGAGGGCTCAGCCGTTGTGCGCCGGGGTCCGACCCCGTAGGTCCAGCACGTGACGGCCGATCAGGTCTGGGCCATGTCGACGAAGCGGGAGTAGTGGCCCTGGAAGGCGACGGTGATGGTCGCTGTGGGGCCGTTTCGGTGCTTGGCCACGATCAGGTCGGCTTCGCCGGCGCGCGGGGACTCCTTCTCGTAGGCGTCCTCCCGGTGCAGCAGGATCACCATGTCGGCGTCCTGCTCGATGGAGCCGGACTCTCGCAGGTCGGAGACCATGGGCTTCTTGTCCGTGCGCTGCTCGGGACCTCGGTTGAGCTGCGACAGCGCGATGACCGGGACCTCCAGCTCCTTGGCGAGAAGCTTGAGGTTACGGGACATGTCCGAGACCTCCTGCTGGCGGCTCTCGGCGCGACGGGAGCCGCCGGACTGCATGAGCTGGAGGTAGTCGATGACCACGAGCTTGAGGTTGTTGCGCTGCTTCAGCCGACGGCACTTCGCGCGGATCTCCATCATCGACAGGTTCGGAGAGTCGTCGATGTAGAGCGGGGCCTGCGAGACGTCGGGCATGCGCCGAGCCAGTCTCGTCCAGTCCTCGTCGGTCATCGTGCCGGAGCGCATGTGGTGCAGCGCCACCCGTGCCTCGGCGGAGAGCAGGCGCATCGCGATCTCGTTGCGGCCCATCTCGAGGGAGAAGATCACGCTTGGCAGGTTGTGCTTGATCGAGCAGGCGCGGGCGAAGTCCAGTGCCAGGGTGGACTTGCCCATGGCGGGACGGGCCGCGATGACGATCATCTGACCGGGGTGGAGGCCATTGGTCAGCGCGTCGAAGTCGGTGAACCCGGTCGGTACACCCGTCATCTCGCCGCTGCGGGAACCGATCGCCTCGATCTCGTCGAGGGCGCCCTCCATGATGTCGCCGAGGGGCAGGTAGTCCTCGCTGGTGCGCTGCTCCGTGACGGCGTAGATCTCGGCCTGGGCCTGGTTGACGATCTCGTCGACGTCCCCGTCCGCCGCGTATCCCATCTGCGTGATCTTGGTGCCGGCCTCCACGAGCCGGCGCAGCACCGCACGCTCGTGGACGATCTCCGCGTAGTACGAGGCGTTGGCCGCGGTCGGCACGGACTGCACCAGTGTGTGGAGGTACGACGCACCGCCCACCCGGTGGATCTCGCCGCGCTTGGTGAGTTCCGC
The DNA here is from genome assembly GCF_008704425.1 of Streptomyces fradiae ATCC 10745 = DSM 40063. NCBI lineage: Bacteria > Bacillati > Actinomycetota > Actinomycetes > Kitasatosporales > Streptomycetaceae > Streptomyces > Streptomyces fradiae. The sequence continues at coordinate 3,386,518 of NZ_CP023696.1, read as the reverse complement.
GCCCACGGTGATGGGGTCGGCCGGCTCGCCCTTGGCGTACAGGTCGAGGATCGCCTGGTAGATCGTCTCGTGGGCCGGACGGTAGAAGTCGTGGCCTTTGATGATCTCCACGACGTCCGCGATGGCGTCCTTGGAGAGGAGCATGCCGCCGAGGACGGACTGCTCGGCGTCGAGGTCCTGCGGCGGGACCCGTTCGAAGCCACCGGCACCGCTGTCCCAGGGGCCGCTCTCGGCACCGCGCTCGTGCTGGTCGTCGCGGCCCCGGCCGCGGGCGCGACCACCCACGGGTGCTTCGGCGCCGCGCCGCGAGACGGGCAGTCGGTCGCTCGGGCCGCTGTCGGTCCAGGGGTCGTCCAATGGCTCCGGAATGGTCACCGGCCCACCTCCTCCCGTCCGCACCGCGGACCTTGCCGTGTCACTCTTTCTACGTCACGGCGCTGACAAGTAAGAGGCACCCACTCCGCCTCGCGGCACGTCGGGTGCCGGACAACGTTAGGCCCCGCGGCACCGTCAGCCAATCTGGTTATCCACAGGGCCTGTGGGTGAACGCCACGATGCTGTGGACAACCGCCCTGATCCTGTGCACGGACCGGGGGACAGCTGTGTGGACAAACTCATAGCCCGCCCCATGCACCTGCCCTGAGCTGCAGTTTCTCCGTCCACGGGCTGTGGGGGAGAAAAAGTTCGCCGCCCGCTCCGGGTTCCGCGCAAACAGCCCAGGGAGCCGCCGCCACAGGGCTTCACAGTAAGGACCACAGACTCATTGCATCTCTTACCTGTGGACGATTACATTGAGCGTCATGACCCAGGCTTCGCCGACGCCCGACACCACCCGCCGTTCACACGACCGCGAGATCCTCGCACTGGCCGTCCCCGCCTTCGGGGCGCTCGTCGCCGAGCCCCTCTTCGTGCTCGTCGACAGTGCGGTCATCGGCCATCTGGGTACCGCTCAGCTGGCAGGACTCGGCGTCGCCGCGGCGCTGCTGTCCACCGCCGTCAGCGTCTTCGTCTTCCTCGCCTACGCCACGACGGCGGCCGTCGCCCGGAGGGTCGGCGCCGGCGACCTCCCGGCCGCCATCCGCCAGGGCATGGACGGCGTCTGGCTCGCGCTCCTCCTCGGCACGGCGGTCATCGCCGTCGCCCTCCCCTCCGCCCCCTGGGTCGTGGAAGCGTTCGGAGCCTCCGGCACCGCCGCCCCGCACGCCGTCACCTATCTGCGGATCTCCAGCCTGGGCATCCCGGCGATGCTCGTCGTGCTCGCCGCCACCGGAGTCCTGCGGGGCCTCCAGAACACCAGGACCCCCCTGTACGTGGCGGTGGCCGGGTTCACCGCCAACGCCGCCCTCAACGTCGTACTCGTCTACGGCGTCGGGCTGGGGATCGCCGGCTCCGCCTGGGGGACCGTGATCGCCCAGTGCGGCATGGCCCTCGCCTACCTGACCGTGGTCGTCCGGGGGGCCCGGCGCCACGGCGCCTCGCTCCGCCCCGACAGCGCGGGGATCCGGGCCAGCGCCCGGGCCGGGACCCCGCTCCTCATCCGTACGCTCTCCCTCCGTGCCGTACTGATGATCGCGACGGCCATCGCCGCACGGCTCGGTGACACCTCAGTGGCCGCGCACCAGATCATCCTGTCGCTCTGGAGCCTGATGGCTTTCGCGCTCGACGCGATCGCCATCGCGGGGCAGGCCATCATCGGCCGCTACCTCGGCGCGGGCGACACGGAGGGGGCACGCGCGGTCTGCCGCCGGATGGTGCAGTGGGGCATCGCCTCGGGGATCGTTCTCGGAGCCCTGGTCGTCATCGCCCGCCCGCTCTTCATCCCGCTCTTCACCAGTGACGACGCCGTGATGGACACCCTGCTGCCCGCCTTGCTGGTCGTCGCGCTCTCCCAGCCGGTCGCCGGGGTGGTCTTCGTCCTCGACGGCGTACTGATGGGCGCGGGAGACGGGCCCTACCTCGCCGGGGCCATGGTGGTCACCCTGGCGGTCTTCGCTCCGGTCGCCCTGCTGGTTCCCGCCTTCGGTGGCGGACTCACCGCGCTCTGGTGGGCCATGCTCCTCATGATGACCACACGGATGGCGACGCTCTGGCTGCGTATGCGCTCTGGTCGCTGGCTCGTCATCGGCGCCACCCGCTGACCCGGCACGGGTCGCCTGGTGTTTCACGTGAAACACCACCGGGGGGGGGGAGGCCGCTGCGCACCCTGTTTCACGTGAAACACGACGAAGGGCCGCACCCTATGGGTGCGGCCCTTCAGCAGTCAGTTCTGCGAGAGCGGGACTCAGGCAGCGACGACCTCGACGCCGAGCTTCGCGGCGACCTCGGGGTGCAGACGCACGGACACCTGGTGCGAGCCCAGGGTCTTGATCGGCGAACCGAGCTCGACACGGCGCTTGTCGACCTCCGGGCCACCGGCGGACTTGATCGCCGAGGCGATGTCAGCCGGGGTGACGGAGCCGAACAGGCGGCCGGCGTCGCCGGAGCGAACGGCCAGACGCACCTTGACGGACTCGAGCTGGGCCTTGATCTGGTTGGCCTGCTCGATCGTCGCGATCTCGTGGATCTTGCGGGCGCGGCGGATCTGCGCCACGTCCTTCTCGCCACCCTTGGTCCAGCGGATCGCGAAACCGCGCGGGACCAGGTAGTTGCGAGCGTAGCCGTCCTTGACGTCGACGACGTCGCCGGCCGCACCGAGGCCGGAGACCTCGTGGGTAAGGATGATCTTCATCAGTAGGTCACCCTTCCTTATCGCGCGGTGGACGTGTAGGGCAGCAGCGCCATCTCACGGCTGTTCTTGACGGCCGTGGCGACGTCACGCTGGTGCTGCGTGCAGTTGCCGGTCACGCGACGGGCACGGATCTTGCCGCGGTCGGAGATGAACTTCCGCAGCATGTTCGTGTCCTTGTAGTCCACGTACGCGGTCTTGTCCTTGCAGAACGCGCAGACCTTCTTCTTAGGCTTGCGCACAGGCGGCTTCGCCATGGTGTTTCTCCTGTGTGATCAAGAAGTGGGGTACGAGCCCGGCCCTAGAAGGGGGGCTCGTCCGAGTAGCCGCCGCCGGAGCTGCCGCCCCAGCCGCCCTGGCCGCCCTGCTGGCCGCCGGCCGGCGCGCCGCCGGCCCAGGGGTCGTCGGCGGGAGCGCCGCCGCCACCCTGCTGGCCGCCCGGGGCACCGCCCCAGCCGCCCTGACCGCCCTGGCCGCCCTGCTGGCCGCCGCCGTAGCCTCCCTGACCGCCGCGGCCGGTGGTCTTGGTGACCTTGGCCGTGGCGTTCTTGAGGCTCGGACCGACTTCCTCGACGTCCAGCTCGAAGACCGTGCGCTTGACGCCCTCGCGGTCCTCGTAGGACCGCTGCTTCAGCCGGCCCTGCACGACGACGCGCATGCCCCGCTGGAGCGACTCGGCGACGTTCTCCGCCGCCTGGCGCCAGACCGAGCAGGTCAGGAAGAGGCTCTCGCCGTCCTTCCACTCATTGGTCTGGCGATCGAAGGTGCGGGGGGTGGACGCGACACGGAACTTCGCGACCGCCGCACCGGAAGGGGTGAAGCGCAGCTCGGGGTCGTCGACAAGATTGCCGACGACCGTGATGACGGTCTCGCCTGCCATGGGGAACCTCTCGGCGGGTTTGCTTCTGGCTGCTTGCTGCTGCTACTCGGACCCGATGACCAGTGAGCGGGAAGCTCAGTGGGTCTCGGGGCGGAGGACCTTGGTCCGGAGGACCGACTCGTTCAGGTTCATCTGGCGGTCGAGCTCCTTGACGACCGCAGGCTCGGCCTGCAGGTCGATGACCGAGTAGATGCCCTCGGGCTTCTTCTTGATCTCGTAAGCGAGACGACGACGGCCCCAGGTGTCGACCTTCTCGACCTTTCCGTTGCCCTCACGGACGACGGAGAGGAAGTTCTCGATCAGCGGGGAGACAGCGCGCTCCTCGAGATCGGGGTCGAGGATGACCATCACCTCGTAGTGACGCATGTGGAACCCACCTCCTTTGGACTCAGCGGCCACGGTCGTTCCGTGGCAGGAGGGTCGTGATGCGTGCGCAACGGTAGCCGTGCCCACTGACAACGGCCGCGGAGGACGGGCCAGGGACTGGCGCGTATCCGGGCATGGACAGACACCGGTGCAGACCGTACAGAGTACCCGCACAGCGGCTTCCGGTTGAAATCCGGTGGTCAGCGGACGCAATCTGTACACATCGGGTGCGGGTGGCGCTACCGTGCGCCGCCCTCCGGCAAGCCAGGAGGTGCCTCATGGCTCAGGCATTCCAGCGTCACCCACGTCACCACCGACACCCCTCCTCCCTGTTCGCGACGGACGGCAAGCCCCATCCGCTCCAGGACACCCTGATGGCCGTGACCCTGGCCCTGGGCGTGCTCTCCTTCGTCACCGCCCAGTTCCACAGCCTCCATCTGGTCGCCTCGTGGTCCGGCCTGATCGGCGTCATCACCGGCGCGTACGGCCAGTTCATCTCGGAGACGACCCGTGAGCGCACCTTCCTGATCATCGGATTGGGCGCCTCCGCCGTCGGCTTCTTCCTCGGTATGGCCCGCGGCGGCCTGTTCGGGGGAGTGATCGGCTAGCCCGTCCCGGCGTAGGCCCAGTCGGGGCGCTCCTCCGTGCCAGTAGGCTTCGGCGCGAGAGCTGGAACCCCTGTACCGATGGGGGACATACCTGCCGAGGAGCGCCCCGCATGAGCCTGACCCTGAGGACCATCAGCCGAGAGCAGCATCTGGCGTACATCCAGAGCCTTCCGGCGGCGAGTCACTGCCAGGTTCCGGCGTGGGCCGACGTCAAGACCGAGTGGCGCTCGGAGAGCCTGGGCTGGTTCGACCGGGACGAGCAGCTGGTCGGCGTGGGCCTGGTGCTCTACCGCCAGCTGCCGAAGATCAAGCGGTACCTCGCCTACCTGCCCGAGGGCCCGGTGATCAACTGGTACGCGCCCAACCTGGACGACTGGCTGCGGCCGATGCTGCAGCACCTGAGGAACCAGGGTGCGTTCTCGGTCAAGATGGGCCCGCCCGTCGTGATCCGCCGCTGGGACGCCCAGGCCATCAAGGCGGGCATCCAGGACCCCGAGGTCAAGCGGCTGCGCGACATCGAGGCGACGCACATCGAGCCGCGCGCCTTCGAGGTCTCGGACCGGCTGCGCAAGATGGGCTGGCAGCAGGGCGAGGACGGCGGCGCCGGCTTCGGCGACGTGCAGCCGCGCTACGTCTTCCAGGTGCCGCTGGCCAACCGCTCCCTGGACGACGTCCTCAAGGGCTTCAACCAGCTGTGGCGGCGGAACATCAAGAAGGCCGAGAAGGCCGGCGTCGAGGTCGTCCAGGGCGGCTACGAGGACCTGGCCGAGTGGCAGCGGCTGTACGAGATCACGGCCGTCCGCGACCGCTTCCGGCCGCGCCCGCTGTCGTACTTCCAGCGCATGTGGACCGTCCTCAACAACGAGGACCCCAACCGGATGCGCCTCTACTTCGCCCGGCACAACGGCGTGAACCTCTCCGCCGCCACGATGCTCGTGGTCGGCGGGCACGTCTGGTACTCGTACGGCGCCTCCGACAACATCGGCCGCGAGGTCCGCCCGTCCAACGCCATGCAGTGGCGGATGCTGCGCGACGCCTACGCCATGGGCGCGACCGTGTACGACCTGCGCGGCATCTCGGACTCGCTCGACGAGAACGACCACCTCTTCGGCCTGATCCAGTTCAAGGTGGGCACGGGCGGCGAGGCCGTGGAGTACATCGGCGAATGGGACTTCCCGCTGAACAAGCTGCTGCACAAGGCGCTCGACATCTACATGTCGCGTCGCTGACACCGCGGCGTTCCGTACGCTCGTACGGATCTCTCATCTCTCCCCTCCCGACACCCCACAGCCACAGCCACAGACAGCCAAAGGAAGGGTCCGGACCGGTCATGGCGCTCACCCTGTACGTCGACACCGCTCGCTGGCGGGCGCATCAGAAGTCCGTGATCGACCAGTTCCCGGGGATCATCCCGGTCTGCAAGGGCAACGGCTACGGCTTCGGCCACGAACGCCTCGCGGAGGAGGTCAACCGCTTCGGCGCCGACATGCTCGCGGTCGGCACCACGTACGAGGCGGCCCGGATGAAGGACTGGTTCGGCGGGGACCTGCTGGTGCTGACGCCGTTCCGGCGGGGTGAGGAGCCGGTGCCGCTGCCGGACCGGGTCGTCCGCTCCGTGTCGTCCGTGGACGGTGTGCACGCCCTGGTCGGCGCGCGGGTCGTCATCGAGTGCATGAGCTCGATGAAGCGGCACGGCATCGGGGAGCACGAGCTGGCGCAGCTGCACTCGGCGATAGAGGACGTCCGCCTGGAGGGCTTCGCGCTGCACCTGCCGCTGGACCGCACGGACGGCTCGGACGCCGTCGAGGAGGTCATCGGCTGGATGGACCGGCTGCGGGCCGCGCGGCTCCCGCTGCACACGATGTTCGTCAGCCACCTGCGGGCGGAGGAGCTGGCCCGGCTCCAGCAGCAGTTCCCGCAGACCCGCTTCCGCGCACGGATCGGTACGCGGCTGTGGCTGGGCGACCACGAGGCGACGGAGTACCGGGGCGCGGTCCTGGACGTCACCCGCGTCTCGCGCGGCGACCGCTTCGGGTACCGGCAGCAGCGGGCGGCGTCCGACGGCTGGCTGGTGGTCGTCGCGGGCGGCACCTCGCACGGGGTGGGCCTGGAGGCCCCCAAGGCGATGCACGGTGTGATGCCGCGCGCCAAGGGCGTGGCGCGCGCCGGCCTGGCCACGGTCAACCGCAACCTCTCGCCGTTCGTGTGGGCGGGCAAGCAGCGCTGGTTCGCGGAGCCGCCGCACATGCAGGTGTCGATCCTGTTCGTGCCGGTGGACGCGCAGGAGCCGAAGGTCGGCGACGAGCTGGTCGCCCACCTGCGGCACACCACGACGCAGTACGACCGCCTCGTCGACCGGTAGGACGCCGTACGGGGCGTGGCCCGGGCGCGGGATGCGGCCCGGGCCCTTGCCCCCGCCCGCGCGGTGGCGCGCCCGTCACACCGGCGGCGCGTCCGCCCGCCCCCCGGCGCCCGCCACCGCGGTGCGCCCCTCCTGCGCGGCCTCCTGCGCCACTCGCGCCTTCCGCGCCTTCCGTGCCGCCCTTCCGACCGTGAAGACGTCCTCGGCGCCGTCCAGCACGCCGCCGGAGGGGTCGTCGGACCCGTCCTGCCGTACGGGGTCCCGCTCGGGCCGCAGCGCGTCCCGCACGATCAGCGCGCACAGGTACAGCGTCCCGGCCAGGTGCAGGACGATCGCCACGTGGTAGCCGTCGAGCGGCAGGCCCTGCTTGTGCTCGGTGGTGACGTAGACCAGGTACATCCAGATGCCGAGGAAGTACGCCACCTCGCACGCCTGCCACACGAGGAAGGCGCGCCAGCGCGGCCGGGCCAGGGCGGCCAGCGGGATCAGCCACAGCACGTACTGCGGCGAGTAGACCTTGTTCGTGAGGATGAAGGCCGCCACGACGAGGAACGCCAGCTGCGCGAAGCGCGGGCGGCGCGGGGCGGCCAGCGCCAGCGCGGCGATCCCGGCGCAGGCCAGCAGCATCAGCACGCTCGACGTCGTGTTGACCGTCTCGATGCGCAGGTCGAGGCCGAAGCGCTGGGTGAGGACCAGCCAGAAGGAACCGAAGTCGACGCTCCGCTCCTGGCTGAAGACGTAGAACCGCTTCCAGCCCTCCGGGGCGAGCACCATGACCGGCAGGTTCACCACCAGCCACGCTCCCGCCGCGCCGAGCAGCGCCGCGGCGAACCGCCGCCACTTCCCGGCGCGCCAGCAGAGCACCAGGAGCGGTCCGAGCAGCAGGAAAGGGTAGAGCTTCGCGGCCGTGGCCAGGCCCAGCAGCACACCGGACGCCAGGGCGCGGCCACGGCTCCACATGAGCATCGCCGCGGCGGTCAGCGCGATGGCGAGCAGGTCCCAGTTGATCGTGGCGGTCAGCGCGAAGGCGGGAGCGAGGGCGACCAGCAGCGCGTCCCACGGGCGCCGCCGGTGCGTGCGCGCGACGCACACGGCGATGACCGCCGTGCAGGCGAGCAACATGCCGGCGTTGACCAGCCAGTACATCTGCTCCCGGTACTGCAGGTCCCCGCCGCCCGGCGTCAGCCAGGCCGCGACCTGCATGAACGCCCCGGTGAGCACCGGGTACTCCAGGTACTGCATGTCACCGGAGAAGCGGTCGAAGTACGGGACGAGCCCGTCGGAGAAACCGCGCGCGGCGAACAGGTGCGGGATGTCGGAGTAGCAGGCGTGGGTGTACTGGGACGCGGCCCCCCGGAACCAGGCCCAGTTGTAGCAGGGCAGCTTCTGCACCATGCCGAGGGCGAACGTGCCGAGGGCGACGAGTACGACGACCCGCACCGGGGTGAGCGGGTCGGTACCGAGCCGGGCGCGGCGGCCGACGGGACCGCCGATCACCTCGCTGCCCGTGGCGGCGACCTCGTCCTCGCGGGTGGGGCACACGACGGGCCGCCCGTCGTGGGGGACGCGCGGCTGCGGTGGCGTCTGCTGTGGGCTCGGCATGGGGGACATCCTGCCGTACGGCCCCGCCGAAACGCCGGGGACCGCCGCACCCCGGCCTAGGGCCGCCATACCCGAACGGACGGCCGCGGGCCTGGGCCGAGGCCCGGGCCGTCCGTATCCGAAGGCCGCCGCGCCGGCACCCCGCTCCGTCGTGCCCGGAAACGGCGAAGGCCGCCGCACCCGGTGTGCGCGCGCGTGGTGCGCGTACGGGGTGCGGCGGCCCTCGGCGTCCGGTGCCCGGTACGGGACCGGACTGCGGGGTCACCCGTGGGGGCGGGGAGCGGCGGCGCCGGCCGCCGGATCAGCCGAACCAGCCGCCCGGAGTGCCTCCGCTGCCGCCGCTGCCGTTCCCGTTGCCGTTGCCTCCGGTCCCGGGGGACGGGCTCGTCTCACCGCCCTCGGTGGTGCCGCCGTCGGTGGTGCCGCCGTCGGTGCTGCCGGTCGTTCCTCCGCCGTCGGCGCCTCCCGTCATGCCGCCGTCGGTGGTGCCGCCCGTGGGCGGCTCGCAGTCCCAGTCGAACGGGTCGCAGGACTTGCCCGGCTTCTCCGGCTCCTTGGACCTGCTCGGGGACGGGGACGGCGACGGGGAGGTGGACGGCGACGGGGACGGCGAGGGCGAGCTGGACGGCGACGGCTCCGGGCTCTTGGCGCCGCCGCCGTACACGGGCTCGGCGTCCAGCGGCTCCGGCGCCGGGAACTGCTTGACCTCCAGGCCCTTGTGGACCTCGGTCATGTACGCCTTCCAGATCTCGGACGGGAAGGACGAGCCGTGGACCTTCTCGCGGCCACCCGTGCCGAACATCTCCTCGAACTTGCGGTCCTTGTTGGAGGCGTCGTCGTCCAGGCGGTACATGTCGATCGCCGTCACGAGCTGCGGGGTGTAGCCGACGAACCAGGCGGACTTGTTGCCGTCCGTGGTACCGGTCTTGCCGGCCGACGGACGGTCGGGGAGGCGCGCCTTCTTGCCGGTGCCCTTCTCCACGACGTCGACCAGCACGTCGGTGATGTTGCTGCTGACGGCGGTCGTGAACGCCCGCGTCGGCTTGTCCTCGTGCTTGTAGATGGCGATGCCGTTCTTCTTCACCTCGGTGACGGAGTACGGATCGCGCTGCTCGCCGTTGGAGGCGAAGGTGCCGTAGGCGGCGGCCATGCGGATGGCGCTCGGGTCGGAGATGCCGATGGAGAACGACGGCACGTCGCCCTGGGCGAGGCTGCCCTTGAGGAGGCCGGCCCTGATGGCCGTCTCCCGGACCTGCGGGATGCCGATGTCCATGCCGAGCTGCACGAACGGCGAGTTCGCCGAGTGGATCATCGCCTCGCGCAGGTCGATGTTGTCGTAGTCGGCATCGTCGTCGTTGACCTGGAGCCACTCCTTGTTGTTCTCGTCGCGCCAGATGGAGCCGTCGTACCTGCGGATCTTCAGCTTGTTCTTGCCGCTGTAGATCGCGGTGTCGGGGTCGATGACCGTGCGGTCCTCGGGCCCCTGCTGCTCACCCTTGCGCGGGTCCCGGACGCCGTGCGTCATGCCGGCGGCGAGGACGAACGGCTTGAACGTCGAGCCGACCTGGGCGCCGGTCTGGTCGGCGTTGTTGGTGAAGTGCTTCGTCGCGTCGGCGCCGCCGTAGATGGCCTCGATGGCGCCCGTGCTCGGGTTGACGGAGGCGCCGCCGAACTCGACGTGGGTGTCGGTGTCGGGGCGCTTCTCCGGGTCGATGTGCTTGTCGTAGACGTCCTTGACGGTCTTTGCGAGGGCGTCGACCTTCTTCTTGTCGAAGGTCGTCGAGATCTCGTAGCCGCCCTTGGTGAGGTCCTCCGCGGTGATGCCCTGGTCGTTGTTGTTGATGAAGTAGGCCTTGGCGAGGTCCACCAGGTAGCCGATCTGACCGCCCAGCTTCGCCTGCTTCTGCGGCGGGTCGGGGTCGGGGAACTTCATTCCGGCGCGATCGGCGGCGGGCAGCGACCCGTCCTTCACCATCTCGTCGAGGATCCAGTTCCAGCGCTTCGTCGCCCGGTCGAGGTTGGCCTGGGGGGTCGCCTTGGGGTCGATCTCGGGCGCGCCCGCGGGGTCGTAGTACGTCGACCCCTTGAGCAGGGAGGCGAGGAACGCGCACTCCTCGACCGAGAGGTCCGCGGCGTTCTTGCCGTAGTAGGTGCGGGCCGCCGCCTGGAGACCGTAGGCGCCCCGGCCGAAGTACGAGGTGTTCAGGTAACCCCGCATGATCTCCTTCTTGGACAACTCGTTGTTGACCCTGATGGAGATGAACATTTCCTTGAACTTCCGGTCCAGCGTCTGCGACTGGTTGTTGAGCCGGTTGTTCTTGACGTACTGCTGGGTGATGGTCGAGCCGCCCTGGGTCTCGCCGCCCGTCGCCATGTTGAACAGGGCGCGGCCGATGCCCATCGGGTCGATGCCGGAGTCGGTCCAGAAGGTCTTGTTCTCGGCGGAGACCACGGCGTCCTGCATCGCCTGGGGGATCTCGGTGTAGGCGATGATCTGCCGGTTCACCTCACCGCCCGTGGCGGCCATCTGCGTGCCGTCCGACCAGTAGTAGACGTTGTTCTGCGCCGTCGCGGCCTTGGCCGGGATCGGCAAAGCCACCATCGTGTAGGCGAGCGTCGCGCCGCCCATCAGCAGCACGGCGAAGCCGAGGGCCAGCCCGCTCACGAGCTTCCATGACGGCACCCACCGGCGCCAGCCGTACTTGTCGTGGCGCGGATAGTCGATCAACCGCTTCTTGCCGGGGTGGCCGTCACCCGGCCCCCGGCCCCCGCGGCCTCCGCTGCCGGTGCCGCGGCGCCCACCGCCACGACCCCCGGCGCCACCCGCGCCCACGCCCTCGGGGACGCGCCGCCGGCCCCCGCGCTGCGCCGCGCGCCGGGCCTCGGCACGGCCGCCGTAGGGCCGTGCCTCGCCGTACGGCTCGGAAGGGGATCCTGTACTGACATCCCGCGCCGGGGCCGGCCCGCGGCCGGGCGGCTGGGCAGCGCGCCGGGCCGCGGCGCGGCCGCCACCCTGCGGCTGCGGCGGTTTACGACGGTGCTCGCTCATCGAACGACTACTCCTCGGGCAGGCGATGACGCCTGGAAGCGGCAGCTGAGTTCCGGTCCCCCCGAAATGGCTGGGGCGCGCCCGCCGGGGCGCCCGCCATGCATCCACGACGATGACGTTCCCCCGTCGTCCCGTGGTTCCCGGTGGTATGCATGCCGCACAGACTACGCACGGCGAAAACCCCTCTTGAGCCGAACTTCCGCCCAAATCAGGCAACTCGCTGATGCGAATCGCCGATGTGACGCCGTTCACCATCACCCTACTTGTCGACAAGGGTGCACCGTTCTATCGTCATGATGTATCGAACCGATACATCAGGGCGGCATAAAGAGCGACACGGAGGAGGAGGCGGCTGATGAGCAGGCGCTCCGGCATCCTGGAGTTCGCCGTCCTCGGTCTGCTCCGAGAAGCTCCGATGCACGGATACGAGCTGCGCAAGCGGCTCAACACCTCGCTGGGCATCTTCCGCGCCTTCAGCTACGGCACCCTCTACCCCTGCCTCAAGACACTGGTCGCAAACGGCTGGCTGATCGAGGAGCCGGGCAGTGCCCCCGAGGACGCTCTCGCCGCCTCCCTCTCAGGACGACGCGCGAAGATCGTCTACCGGTTGACCGCCGAAGGTAAGGAGCACTTCGAGGAGCTCCTGTCCCACACGGGGCCGGACTCCTGGGAGGACGAGCACTTCGCGGCCCGTTTCGCCTTCTTCGGGCAGACGGAGCGCGAGGTGCGAATGCGGGTGCTGGAAGGGCGCCGCAGCCGTCTCGAGGAGCGGCTGGAGAAGATGCGCGCCTCGCTGGCGCGCACCCGCGAGCGCCTGGACGACTACACGCTCGAACTCCAGCGGCACGGCATGGAGTCCGTGGAGCGCGAGGTGCGCTGGCTCAACGAGCTCATCGAGAGCGAGCGGGCGGGCCGGGATCAGCGACGATCCGGCCCGGAGTCGCCTGCGGGCCCCGCGGAGCAGCACAACACATCTGGAGAGACGGGCGGCCTGCCCCGGCACGGGGGCAGTACCCGGCCGGATCCGTCCGACGACACCACCAAGTGAACCCCCGCGCAGCGCAGGGGTTCGTCGAGAACAAACAGGGAGCAACCGGAATGGGTTCGGTTCGCGTAGCCATCGTCGGCGTGGGCAACTGCGCCGCCTCGCTGGTGCAGGGCGTCGAGTACTACAAGGACGCCGACCCGGCGGGCAAGGTGCCGGGGCTGATGCACGTCCAGTTCGGCGACTACCACGTGCGGGACATCGAGTTCGTGGCCGCCTTCGACGTGGACGCGAAGAAGGTGGGCCTGGACCTCGCCGACGCCATCGGCGCCAGCGAGAACAACACCATCAAGATCTGCGACGTGCCGTCCACCGGTGTGACGGTCCAGCGCGGCCACACCCTGGACGGGCTCGGCAAGTACTACCGCGAGACCATCGAGGAGTCCGCCGAGGAGCCGGTCGACATCGTCCAGGTCCTGAAGGACCGGCAGGTCGACGTCCTCGTCTGCTACCTCCCGGTCGGCTCCGAGGACGCCGCGAAGTTCTACGCGCAGTGCGCCATCGACGCCAAGGTCGCCTTCGTCAACGCCCTCCCGGTGTTCATCGCCGGCACCAAGGAGTGGGCCGACAAGTTCACCGAGGCCGGTGTGCCCATCGTCGGCGACGACATCAAGTCGCAGGTCGGCGCCACCATCACGCACCGCGTCATGGCGAAGCTCTTCGAGGACCGGGGCGTCGTCCTGGACCGCACGATGCAGCTGAACGTCGGCGGCAACATGGACTTCAAGAACATGCTCGAGCGCGACCGGCTGGAGTCCAAGAAGATCTCCAAGACGCAGGCCGTCACCTCCCAGATCCCCGACCGGGACATGGGCGAGCGCAACGTCCACATCGGCCCCTCCGACTACGTGGCCTGGCTCGACGACCGCAAGTGGGCCTACGTCCGCCTTGAGGGCCGCGCCTTCGGCGACGTCCCGCTGAGCCTGGAGTACAAGCTCGAGGTGTGGGACTCCCCGAACTCGGCGGGTGTCATCATCGACGCCCTGCGCGCCGCGAAGATCGCCAAGGACCGGGGCATCGGCGGTCCGATCCTCTCCGCGTCCTCGTACTTCATGAAGTCCCCGCCGGTCCAGTACTTCGACGACGAGGCCCGTGAGAACGTCGAGAAGTTCATCAAGGGCGAGGTCGAGCGCTAGGACGTCCGCCCGGGACACCCTCCCGCGGCCTGGGAGCGGGTCTGACCGGGCCCCTCCTGAGACCGTGCAAAGGAGGCTGGTCCACCAGGTGTTGAGGCCCCCGTGGCGTGTGCCCGGGGGCCTCACCGTGTGTGAGGCTTGCTGCCATGCCCGTCGTACGTGATCTGCGCGTACTCCTGCGCCTGACGAACTTCCGCCGTCTCTTCGCCGTCCGGCTCCTCTCCCAGGGCGCCGACGGCGTGTACCAGGTCGCGCTCGCCACGTACGTCGTCTTCTCACCGGAACGGCAGGCCACGCCCGGCGCGATCGCCTCCGCCATGGCGGTGCTCCTGCTCCCGTACTCCCTGGTCGGGCCGTTCGCCGGCGTGCTCCTGGACCGCTGGAGCCGCCGCCAGGTCTTCCTGTACGGCAACCTGCTCCGGGCCGCCCTGGCCTCGGGCACCGCCCTGCTGGTCCTCGCTTCGGTGGCGGACTGGCTCTTCTACGCCTCCGCCCTCGCCGTGACCGCCGTCAACCGCTTCGTCCTGGCGGGGCTCTCGGCCGCCCTCCCACGCGTCGTCGACGGCGACCGCCTCCTGGTCGCCAACGCGCTCACCCCGACCGCCGGCACCCTCGCCGCGACCGCAGGTGGCGGGCTCGCCTTCCTGGCGCGGCTGGTGGCCGACGGCTCCGACGCCGCCGTGGTCCTGCTGGGCGCGGCGCTCTACCTCGCGTCGGCGCTCGCCTCACTCCGTCTGGGCCGCGAACTCCTCGGTCCCGACCCGGATGTCAGGGTGCCCCGGCTCGGGGCGGCCCTGGCCTCGACCGCACGGGGCCTGTGGAGCGGGCTGCGCCACCTGGCCGGGCGGCGCCCCGCGGCACGGGCGCTGGGTGCGATGGCGCTCGCCCGGTTCTGCTACGGGGCGCTGACCGTCATGGTGCTGATGCTCAGCCGATACGCGTGGGCGGGGGACGAGTCCGACGGGCTGGCCCTGCTGGGGATCGCCGTCGCGGTCTCCGGGGCCGGGTTCTTCCTCGCCGCCGTGGTCACCCCCTGGGCGGCGGCCCGGTGGGGCACGGTCGGCTGGATGGCCGCGTGCGCCGCCGCGGCCGCCGTGCTGGAGCCCGCCCTGGGGCTGCCCTTCGCCCCCGTGCCCACCATGGTGGCCGCCTGCGTCCTGGGCTTCACCACGCAGGCGACGAAGATCTCCACGGACACCGTGGTCCAGCGGACCGTCGACGACGCCTACCGCGGGCGGATCTTCGCGCTCTACGACATGCTCTTCAACGTCGCGTTCGTCGCCGCCGCCGGAGTGGCCGCCCTGATGCTGCCCCCGGACGGCCGCTCACCCGCGCTGATCGTCTTCGTCGCCTGCCTGTACGCGCTGAGCGCTGCCATGCTGTGGCGCCGTCGGCGCACATGACCTGGGGCGCTGTTTCACGTGAAACAGCGCCCCAGGCGATGACCTCAGCGGCCGTGTTTCACGTGAAACACGGCCGCGCGTCCGGTCAGCTCTGCTGCTCGGCCCACCACTCCTTGAGCGCGGCGACGGCGTCGTCGTGCTCCATCGGGCCGTTCTCCAGCCGCAGCTCCAGCAGGTGCTTGTACGCCCGTCCCACCGCCGGACCCGGCTTGATCCCCAGCACGTCCTGGATCTGGTTGCCGTCCAGGTCCGGGCGGATGGAGTCCAGCTCCTCCTGCTCCTGGAGCTGGGCGATCCGCTGCTCCAGTCCGTCGTAGGCTCGTGAGAGCGCGCCGGCCTTGCGCTTGTTGCGGGTCGTACAGTCGGAACGGGTCAGCTTGTGAAGCCTCGCCAGCAACGGCCCGGCGTCGCGGACGTAGCGCCGGACGGCCGAGTCGGTCCACTCCCCGGTCCCGTAGCCGTGGAAGCGCAGATGCAGCTCCACCAGCCGCGAGACATCCTTGATCATCTCGTTGGGGTACTTCAGCGCGGTCAGCCGCTTCTTGGTCATCTTCGCGCCGACCACCTCGTGGTGGTGGAAGGAGACCCGGCCGTCCGGCTCGAAGCGCCGGGTGCGGGGCTTCCCGATGTCGTGCAGGAGCGCCGCGAGGCGCAGCACCAGGTCGGGGCCGTCCTCCTCCAGGCCGATGGCCTGCTCCAGCACGATCAGCGAGTGCTCGTACACGTCCTTGTGCCGGTGGTGCTCGTCGCTCTCCAGCCGCAGGGCCGGCAGCTCGGGCAGGACGCGGTCGGCGAGCCCGGTGTCCACGAGCAGCGTCAGCCCCTCGCGGGGGTGCGCCGAGAGGATCAGCTTGTTCAGCTCGTCCCGCACGCGTTCGACGGAGACGATGTCGAGGCGCTCGGCCATCTCCGACATCGCCGTGACGACCTCGGGCGCGACCTCGAAGCCCAGCTGAGCGGCGAAGCGGGCCGCGCGCATCATCCGCAGCGGGTCGTCGGAGAAGGACTCCTCCGGTGTGCCCGGCGTGCGCAGCACCCGTGCGGCGAGGTCCTCCAGGCCGCCGTGCGGGTCGATGAACTCCTTCTCCGGGAGGGCCACGGCCATCGCGTTGACGGTGAAGTCACGGCGGACCAGGTCTTCCTCGATCGAGTCGCCGTACGAGACCTCGGGCTTGCGGGAGGTGCGGTCGTACGCCTCGGAGCGGTACGTCGTCACCTCGATCTGGTAGCCGTCCTTCTGCGCCCCGACCGTGCCGAACGCGATCCCGACCTCCCAGACCGCCTCCGCCCACGGGCGGACGATCTTCAGTACGTCCTCGGGGCGGGCGTCGGTCGTGAAGTCGAGGTCGTTGCCGAGCCTGCCGAGCAGAGCGTCCCGTACCGAGCCGCCGACCAGGGCGAGGCGGAACCCGGCCTCCTGGAAACGGCGGGCGAGGTCGTCGGCGACAGGTGACACGCGCAGCAGCTCGCTGACCGCGCGGCGTTGCACCTGGCTCAGGGCAGTCGGGTTGTCTTCGTTGGCGTTCGGCACAACAGAACAGGGTACGGGTCGCCGCCACGGGCGGCCTCCCCGTTTCACCCCGGCCCGGCCGTGCTCCCCGGCCGCTTGCGTCGACTCCCCAGCACTTCGCGGCCCCGCGTCTCGTTACCATGCGTGGACGCGGGAACCGGCAGGGACCGACGGCACCAGACGACGAGGACGGACGAGCGCGTGGCCGAGGCGGCAGACTTCCAGGGCATCGATCCCTCCCCTGCCCGTCACCTGCTACGGCGGGCCGCCGCGGCCGTCGCCGCCCTGCCCCTCCTGGTGGGGCTGGTAGCCCCCGCCGCGCACGCCGTCGCGGCGGCCCCGGCCACGCACACCGCCGCGGCGGCGACCGGATCCCGCACCGTGACTGTGTCCCTGGACACAGTCACACCGAGCGCGCCGGTGAAGGGGGACGTCCTCACGCTGAGCGGCACCGTGACCAACAAGGGCAGGGAGACGGTGCGGCAGGCGCGGGTCGACGTGCACCTCGGCGAACGGCTCTCCAGCCGCGGCGCGATCGAGGACGTCGCGCGGCGCACCGGGTTCTCCGAAGGCAGGGAAGGCGAGCCCCTCGGCGGGGCGTACGCGGTGCCGCTCGCGGAGATCCCGTCCGGGGCCAGCCGGGAGTTCTCCATCGCCGTACCGGTCGACAAGCTGGGCGTGGACGACGCGGGTGTGTACCCGCTCGGGGTCTCCTTGTCCGGGCAGACACCGAGCGACCCCTACGACCAGGTCCTCGGCGCCGGCCGGACCTTCCTGCCCTGGCAGCCGGCCGCCGCGAAGAGCAAGACGCAGCTCACGGTCATGTGGCCGCTGGTCTCCTCCGCCCACCTGTCCGCCGAGACCGGCTCCGACGACCAGCAGACCCCGCTCTTCGAGAGCGACGCGCTGGCGGCGGAGCTGGCGCCGGGCGGCCGGCTGGAGCGTATGGTCACGCTCGGCGCCGAGCTGCCCGTCACCTGGGTCGTCGACCCGGACCTGCTCGCCACCGCCGAGGCGATGACCCGCGACTACCAGGTCCGGAGCGGGGACACGACCGTGCCCGGGCGGAACCAGGCCGTCGCCAAGCAGTGGCTGAACGCCCTCGACAAGGCGGTGCAGGGCGACAAGGTGATCGCTTTGCCCTACGGCGACCCCGACCTCGCGTCGCTCGCCCATCGGGGCAAGCGGATCTCCGGCTCCCTCAGCCACCTCCGGCCGGCCACCGAGCTGGCCGTGTCGACGGTGGAGACGATCCTCCACGTGAAACCGTCCGTCGAGTACGCCTGGCCCGCGAACGGCGCGCTGGACCCGTCGATCGTGGACGTGGCGACGTCCGCCGGCGCGGACAAGGTGATCGCCCGCAGCGACAGCATGCGGGAACACCTCTCGTACACGCCGAACGCGGCGCGGCCGATCGGCGGCGGGACGACCGCCGTCGTGACCGACGCCGTGCTGTCCACGGCCTTCGAGGGGGACATGACCCGTGCGGGCGCCTCCACGGCGGCCGTGCAGAGGTTCCTCGCGCACACTCTCGCGGTCACCCACGAGCGTCCGGGGACGGGCCGCAGCGTCGTGGTCGCCCCGCAGCGGATGCCGACGGCCTCGCAGGCGGAGTCCATGGCGAGCGCCCTGCGGGCGCTGGGGGACGAGCGGTGGTCGCAGGGCTCGGACCTGGTCACCGCCACGACCGCCAAGCCCGACCCCAAGGCGACGACGAACGTGCCCTCCGCCCGGCAGTACCCCCGGGCGCTCAGCCGGCAGGAGCTGCCGGAAACGGTGTTCCAGCAGGTGCGCACCACCCAGGACACCCTGGACAACTTCAAGGTCATCCTCACCGCCGCCTACCGGGTCGTCACGCCCATCGGGAACGCGATCAAGCGGGAGATGTCCACCTCGTGGCGGGGCCGCCCGCAGGAGGCCGCCGCGTACGGGCAGGGGGTCCAGACCCATCTGCAGAGCCTCACCGGCGAGGTGAAGCTGATCGACAAGTCGGACCTCACCCTCTCGGGGCGCAGCGCCACGATCCCGGTGACCGTGCAGAACCAGCTGGTGCAGGGCGTCGACCACCTGGTACTGCGGCTGACGTCCAAGAAGCCCACGCGACTGAAGCTCAACGACGGCGAGGCGGCCGCCGAGCTGCCCGTACGCGTCGCGGGCGGCCACAGCCAGTCCGTGAAGTTCACGGCCTCCGCCAACGCCAACGGCCCCGTCCCCGTCGAGGCGCAGTTGTACACGGAGGACGGCCGGCCCTACGGCCAGCCCATGCAGTTCACCGTGAAGGTCTCCGAGATCACGTCGACCGTGATGCTCGTCATCGCCGGGGGCGTGCTGCTCCTGGTCCTCGCCGGTGTCAGGATGTACAGCCAGCGCAAGCGTGCCGCGGCACGGGGCGACGATGCCGAGGCGACTGCCGCTGCCCAGGGCCCGGAAGCGGCCGAGGACGCCGATCCCGCCCCGTCCGTCGCGGACAGCGACGATCCGGTGCAGCCGAGTGACCCCGCGACGGACACCGGACGGCAAAGCGCGGACCCGTCGGGCCCGGGTGAGAAAGTGGAGCATTGAGCGATGTCGTGGCCGGCCGGCCGGGGACGATGAGGTGGGGTAACCATGAACGCGCCGTACGACGGTGACCGCAGTCAGGGCGCGGGTGGCGGCAGTGTGCCGCCGGACGGGACACCGTCCGCCCCCGTGCCGGGGCCGGTACCGGCCGCCGACGTGCCGCACCCGCAGGGGCACCACCCCCACCCGGACCGCGACCAGGCCCCGTACCCGCAGGGCCCCTACGCCCACGGCGCCTACGCACAGGACATGTACGCGCAGACGCCGGACCAGCAGGCCCAGGCCCCCCACGCGCAGGACCCCTACCTCCAGGACGCCTACACCCACGATCCGTACCGCTCCCACGACCTCTCCTCGCAGGACCCGGTCGGCGAGGCGCTCTACGACCGGGCGGCACACCCGCCACCCCCGCCCGGCACCTACGAGGAGCCCCGCCCCCTCTACCAGCAGCCCGCCGCGCCCCCCTACGCGCCGGACCCGCGGGTGTGGGCGCAGACACCGGCCCCCGAGCCCTCCGGCCCCTCCCGCCACCTCCCGTACGGCGACGACGCGCGGACGGTGCAGTTCACCGGCGTGGACGACCTGGTGACGCACGCCGCCGACGACCAGCCGGCCCCCGACGCCTTCGCCCACCTGTACCGGGACCAGCAGGTCCAGGGGCGGCAGGCGACGGCCGTCCCGGTCGCCGAGCCGGTGGAGCCGCCGGCGCCCGCGGAGCCGGTGGCGCCGGCACCGCCGGAGAAGGCGGGGGGCAAGGGCGGGGGACTGCTGAAGTCGAGCGCCCTGATGGCGGCGGGCACCCTGGTGTCGCGGCTCACCGGCTTCCTCAAGACCCTGGTCATCACCGGCGCCCTGGGCGCGGCGCTGCTCGGTGACGCGTTCACGGTCGCCTCCACCCTGCCGACGATGATCTACATCCTGACCGTGGGCGGCGGACTCAACTCGGTGTTCGTGCCCCAGCTCGTCCGCTCCATGAAGAACGACGAGGACGGCGGCGAGGCGTTCGCGAACCGGCTGCTGACCCTGGTGATGGTCGCGCTCGCCGCGATCGTGGGCGTCGTCGTGTTCCTGGCGCCGCTGCTGGTCCACGCGATGTCGCCGACCATCGCCAACGACCCCGACGCCAACAGCGTCGCCGTCACCTTCGCCCGGTTCTGCCTGCCCACCATCTTCTTCATGGGCGTGCACGTGGTGATGGGTCAGATCCTCAACGCGCGCAACCGCTTCGGCGCCATGATGTGGACGCCGGTCCTCAACAACATCGTCGTCATCTTCACCTTCGGCCTGTTCATCTGGGTCTACGGTTCCTACTCCGAGACGAAGATGGACGTCACCGTCATCCCCGACGAGGGCGTCCGGCTGCTCGGCGTCGGCATGCTGCTCGGTCTCGTCGTCCAGTCGCTGGCGATGATCCCGTACCTGCGGGAAGCGGGCTTCCGCTTCCGCCCGCGCTTCGACTGGAAGGGCCAGGGCCTCGGCAAGACGCTCAAGCTGGCCAAGTGGACGGTCCTGTTCGTCCTCGCCAACCAGGCCGGCGTCGTCGTCGTGACGCAGCTCGCCACGGCCGCCGGCAAGGCGTCCGGCACGGCCGGCGCGGGCATCCTCGCCTACTCCAACGCCCAGCTGATCTGGGGCATGCCGCAGGCCATCATCACGGTCTCCGTCATGGCCGCACTGCTGCCCCGTCTCTCCCGCGCCGCGCACGACAACGACCCCGGCGCCGTCCGGGACGACATCTCGCACGGCCTGCGCAACTCGGCCGTCGCCATCGTGCCGGTCTCCTTCGGCTTCCTCGCGCTCGGCGTGCCGCTGTGCACCCTGCTCTACGCCTCCAGCGGCCAGCAGGCGGCAACGGGCATGGGCTTCATGCTGATGGCCTTCGGCCTCGGCCTGATCCCGTACTCCGTGCAGTACGTCGTCCTGCGCGGCTTCTACGCCTACGAGGACACGCGCACCCCCTTCTACAACACGGTCATCGTGGCGGCCGTCAACGCCGGTGCCTCCGCGCTCTGCTACCTGCTGCTGCCGCCCCGCTGGGCCGTCGCCGGAATGGCCGCGAGCTACGGCATGGCGTACATGGTCGGCGTCGGCGTCGCCTGGCGGCGGCTGCGCAACCGGCTCGGCGGCGACCTCGACGGCGCCCACGTCGTCCGGACGTACGCCCGCCTCTGCATGGCATCGGTCCCGGCGGCGCTGGTCGCCGGCGCCGTCGCCTGGGGCATCCTCGGCGTCCTCGGCATGGGCGCGCTGGGCTCCGTCGTGGCGCTCGCCGCCGGCGGCGTCGCCCTGGTCGGCGTGTTCTTCGTGGCGGCGCGGAAGATGCGGATCGAGGAGCTCAACGCCATGGTCGGCATGGTCCGGGGACGTCTCGGCCGCTAGAAGAAGGGGGGTGCCGCACAACCATCGCCGCCCATCGCGTGTCGTGCATAGCGGTGGACTGTGGGCACAATTGGCATGGCTGCTGGATATGGCGCATCGGATGGGGAGGCAGGAACGACGGTGGCGGAACGTAGCACGGCTGCCGTCGACGTGGCCGACAACAGCGGTGACAACCCGCTGACCGCCAAGGCGGACACGACCACGGCCGACGGGGCGGAAGCGCAGGACGCGACGGACATGTCTTCCCGGAACACGGACGGCGAGAGGGAAAGCGCCGAAGACCCCGCCATCAGGACACCGGAGCTGCACAGCGGGCACAAGCTCGCCCGGCGCTACCGGCTCGAGGAGTGCGTCACCCGCCTGGACGGGTTCAGCAGCTGGCGGGCGGTCGACGAGAAGCTGCGCCGCGCCGTCGGGGTACACGTCCTGCCCTCCGACCACCCGAGAGCCCGTTCGGTCCTGGCCGCCGCACGCGCCTCCGCCTTGCTCGGCGACCCCCGGTTCGTCCAGGTCCTCGACGCCGTCGAGGAGAACGACCTCGTCTACGTGGTGCACGAGTGGCTTCCCGACGCCACCGAGCTGACCACCCTGCTCGCCTCCGGCCCCCTGGAGCCCTACGACGCCTACCAGCTCGTCACCCAGGTCTCCCAGGCGATGGCGGCCGCGCACCGCGAGGGCCTGGCGCACCTGCGCCTGACGCCGAGCGCCGTACTGCGCACCTCCACCGGCCAGTACCGCATCCGCGGCCTCGCCGTGAACGCCGCCCTGCGCGGCATCACCGTGGAGCGCCCCCAGCGCACCGACACCGAGGCTATCGGCGCCCTCCTCTACGCCGCGCTCACCCAGCGCTGGCCGTACGAGAACGACGCCCACGGCTTGGCGGGGCTGCCCAAGGGCATGGGGCTGATCGCCCCCGACCAGGTGCGCGCCGGGGTCCACCGGGGCCTGTCCGACCTGGCCATGCGTGCCCTCGTCAACGACGGCGCGACGGCCTCCCGCCAGGACCCGCCCTGCACGACACCGGAGGAACTCGCCAAGGCCGTCGCGGCGATGCCCCGCATCCGGCCGCCGGAGCCCGAGTTCCCCGCCGCGCCGGACTACCAGCGCACGACCTACCAGCAGGGCACATACGGCCGGGCGCAGCACCCCGGCGTGGCCGTCACCCAGCCCGTGCCTCCACCGCCCGCCCCTCTCGAGACCCGCACCGGCAAGGCGCTGAAGTGGGCGGTGTCCGCGCTGCTGATCGCCGCCCTGGGGCTGGGCAGCTGGCAGATCGCCGACCACCTCCTCGACCAGCGCGGCACCCAGAGCGACCCCGGAACGACGCAGCCGTCCCCGGACGTGTCCCTCGACGACAAGGCCGCCCCCCAGCTCGTCCCGCTGCCGGTGCGCGAATCCAGGGAGTTCGCGCCGGACGGCTATCCCCAGGACGCGTCCGACGTGGGCAACACCCATGACGGCGACCCCGCCACCTACTGGCGCAGCAAGAGCTACGACGACGGTCCGGACCTCGCACCTTCCGTGAAGGCCGGCGTCGGCATCGTCTACGACCTCGGTGCGGAGAAGGACCTGTCCAAGGCCGCGATAGCCCTGCGCTACGCCGGCGACCACACCACCATCACCCTCTACGCCGCGGACGGCCTCTCCCCGAGCTCACCGGTCAAGGCGATGCCGAAGATCGCCACAGGGCGCACCGGGGGCCAGTCCCTGGAGGTGACCGCCGAGAAGCCGGTCAAGAGCCGCTACGTGCTGCTGTGGATGACCGCCATGCCCTACACGACGGGTGACCAGTACAGCCGAGCCGGGCACAAGCAGGCGATCACCGAGGTCGTCTTCACGGGACAGTCCCAGCCCTAGAGGCACCTGCTCCGACCCCAGGGGAGGAACCGCATGGCCCACGGCCCCGCCGACGTGCCGGACGATATCCTGCTGGCCCGGCATGTCGCCGGGGACCCGGACGCCTTCGGGGAGCTGGTGCGGCGCCACCGCGACCGGCTCTGGGCGGTGGCACTGCGCACGCTCGGCGACCGGGAGGAGGCCGCGGACGCCGTCCAGGACGCCCTCGTCTCGGCCTTCCGGGCGGCCCACACCTTCCGGGGCCACTCAGCCGTCACCACCTGGCTGCACCGCATCACCGTCAACGCCTGCCTCGACCGGGCCCGCAAGACCGTCTCGCGCAGGACCTCGCCCGTGAACGACACCGACCGACTCGAGCAGCTTCTGGAGCCCCACGAGTCGGCCGAGGCGCCCGCGGAGCGGCACGACCTGCACCGCCAGTTGCTCTCCGCTCTGAGTACGCTGCCTCCGGACCAGCGCGCCGCCCTCGTGCTCGTCGACATGCAGGGCTACGCCGTGGCCGAGGCGGCCGACGTTCTCGGCGTGCCCGTCGGGACGGTCAAGAGCCGCTGCGCGCGGGGCCGCGCCCGTCTCGCCCCTCTGCTCACTCATCTGCGTGGCGGCCCCGTGGATAGCGCGCCCGCCGATGGGGGAAGGAACCGGACGCCGGGGGCATCCGTCCCATCGGCGTCGGGGCCGAGGGCTTCCGGACCGAATGACGCTGCTGCTGTGAAGGGCGGAGGTGGACGCACGTGACATCCACGGCCGACACGACTCAGCACCCGGACGTCTCGGAGATCGCGGATCTCGCCGAAGGCATCCTCCCGCCGGCCCGGACGGTGGACGTGCGCCGCCATCTGGACCGCTGCGACCTGTGCGCGGACGTCCGCGCCTCTCTGGAGGAGATCCGCGGCCTGCTCGGCACGCTGCCGGGACCGCCCCGCATGCCGGTCGACGTCGCCGAACGCATCGACGCCGCGCTCGCCGCCGAAGCCCTACTCCATGCCACCGCCCCGGACGACACGGACACTGTTTCACGTGAAACAGCGACGCCGCCCACAGCGCGCCCTTCGGTACGCGCTCAGGCGGCTGAGCGCCCGCCGACCGCCCCGGTCGGCCAGAATCCCGGACAGCAGGGCCCGGGACGGGCGCCCGCTCGCCGGCGGCGCCGCTACGCGGTACTGAGCACTGTCTGCGGTCTGGCCGCGGTCGGCTTGGGCGTGGTCTTCCTCCAGGGAGCGGACCCGGCCGGGGAGCGGCCCAGCGCCACCCGCGTCGCAGGAGAGCCCGGCGTCGAGGCCGCCCGATTCTCCGGTACGGAGCTCACGGAGAAGGTGCGCAGCCTCCTCCTCTCCTCCGAGCAGAGCCGTGCCGCCACCACACCGCGGATGCGGTCGGAGGGCGCGGCCGAGTCGGAGGAGACGCCGAACCGGCTGCTCGACGAAACGGCCGGGCCGCAGGTCCCCGAATGCGTCCAGCGGGGGATCGGCCGCGGTGAGCAGCCGCTCGCGGTGGAGCGGGGCGAGTACCGAGGACGGTCGTCCTACCTCGTCGTGCTGCCGCATCCCGGAACCGGGACGCGGGTCGATGTCTACATCGTGGACACGCTCTGCACGACGGCTCAGGGCTCCCCTGCCGGAGAGGTCCTGCTCAAGCAGACGCAGCCCCGCCCCTGAGCGGTGCACGCGCTGCGGCATCGACCGTGCGGGAATGCTCGCCCCTTAGGATCCGTTGGGTGGGGTGAGAGGCTTGACCCGGCCCCCGTAGGCGCAGTCTGCAGAGACGAGGAAGAAACCCGTGAGCGACGTCCGAAACGTGATCATCATCGGCTCCGGGCCCGCCGGTTACACCGCGGCGCTCTACACCGCACGCGCGTCGCTGAAGCCGCTGGTCTTCGAGGGCGCCGTCACCTCCGGTGGCGCCCTGATGAACACGACCGACGTGGAGAACTTCCCGGGGTTCCGTGACGGCATCATGGGCCCCGAGCTGATGGACAACATGCGGGCTCAGGCCGAGCGGTTCGGCGCGGAGCTCATCCCGGACGACATCGTCGCCGTCGATCTGACCGGTGAGGTCAAGACCGTGACGGACACCGCCGGCACGGTGCACCGTGCCAAGGCGGTCATCGTGGCGACCGGCTCCCAGCACCGCAAGCTCGGCCTGCCGAACGAGGACGCTCTCTCCGGCCGCGGCGTCTCCTGGTGCGCCACCTGCGACGGCTTCTTCTTCAAGGAGCACGACATCGCCGTCGTCGGCGGTGGTGACACGGCCATGGAGGAGGCGACCTTCCTCTCCCGGTTCGCCAAGTCCGTGACCGTGGTCCACCGCCGGGACACCCTGCGCGCCTCCAAGGCGATGCAGGAGCGCGCCTTCGCCGACCCGAAGATCAAGTTCGCCTGGGACAGCGAGGTCGCGGAGATCCACGGCGACCAGAAGCTGAGCGGTCTCACCCTGCGCAACACCAAGTCCGGCGAGACGACGGAGCTGCCGGTGACCGGGCTGTTCATCGCCGTCGGCCACGACCCGCGGACGGAGCTGTTCAAGGGCCAGCTGGAGCTCGACGACGAGGGCTACCTGAAGGTGGAGGCACCGTCGACGCGCACCAACGTGAGGGGCGTCTTCGCCGCCGGTGACGTGGTCGACCACACCTACCGCCAGGCCATCACGGCCGCGGGCACGGGTTGCGCCGCCGCTCTGGACGCCGAGCGCTTCCTCGCCTCCCTGGCCGACACGGAGAAGCAGGCCGAGCCGGAGAAGACCCCCGCGGTCTGACGTCATCCCCACCCCACACCCCGCACAAGCGAAGGAGGCCATCGTGGCCGACCTCAAGGCAGTGACCGACGCCTCGTTCGAGGAGGCCGTCCTCAAGAGCGAGAAGCCCGTACTGGTGGACTTCTGGGCCGAGTGGTGCGGTCCGTGCCGCCAGATCGCGCCGTCCCTGCAGGCCATCGCCGACGAGTACGGCGACCAGATCGAGATCGTCAAGCTCAACATCGACGAGAACCCGGCCACGGCCGCCAAGTACGGCGTCATGTCGATCCCGACCCTCAACGTCTACCAGCAGGGCGAGGTCGCCAAGACGATCGTCGGTGCCAAGCCGAAGGCCGCCCTCGTGCGCGAGCTGTCGGACTTCATCAGCGACGAGGCCACGAAGGCCTGACACCGTTCCACCCGGAACGCCGTTTCACGTGAAACACGAACGGCCCACCCCTCCAGGGGTGGGCCGTTCGTGTGCTCACGGTCAGAGCGGACGCAGAACCGGCTCCTTCTGGACGGCGCCGAGCAGGCGGTCCAGAGCCATCTCCACGTCTTCCTTCCACGACAAGCTGCTCCGCAGTTCCAGCCGCAGCCGGGGGTGCACCGGGTGCGGACGGACGGTCTTGAACCCCACCGACAGGAGGTGGTCGACGGGCAGGACGCAGGCCGGCTCCTTCCATCGGGCGTCACCGAACGCCTCGACGGCCTTGAAGCCACGACGCAGCAGGTCCTTCGCCACCGTCTGCACCATCACCCGGCCGAGTCCCTGGCCCTGGTAGCCCGGTGTGATCCACGCCGTCATCAACTGCACGGCGTCCGAGGAGACGGGGCTGGTGGGAAAGGCCAGGGAGCGCGGCACGTAGGCGGGCGGCGCGTACATGACGTACCCCACCGGAACCTCGTCCACATAGACGACCCGCCCGCAGGAGCCCCAGTCGAGAAGGACGGCGGAGATCCACGCCTCCTTCTCCAGCTCGGGCGTTCCCGCCTTGGCGGCGGCCTCGCCACTGACCGGGTCGAGCTCCCAGAAGACGCAGGTGCGGCAGCGCTTGGGGAGGTCCGGAAGGTTGTCCAGTGTGAGCGGTACGAGCCGACGCCCCATGAAGGTGTCCCTCACTTCCTTCGCCTGCCGCACAGGAGGCGGCGGATGCGCATACCCGAACGCATCGTATCGATCGGGTGATGGCACGCATACGGGGAAAGGCCGAAGGGCGGACCTCACTCCGGTGAACGTGGAGAGAGGTCCGCCCTCGGGCGGTGGTCCCGCGTCGGGTCAGCCTGCCTTGTCCGGGTCCGGCCCCTCGGAGAGCCCCTGGTCGAACACTCGGCCCTCGTCGGGGGCGAGAGTGCCGAGGATGCGGTTCAGATCCTCCATCGAGGCGAACTCGACGACGATCTTCCCCTTCTTCTGACCGAGGTCGACCTTCACCCGCGTCTCGAAGCGGTCCGAGAGCCGCGTGGCGAGTTCGCTCAGCGCCGGGGAGACGCGGGTACCGGCACGCGGTCCCTTCGCCTTGGCCGCCTTGCGCGGCTCGGAGGCCATGAGCTGCACGATCTCCTCCACCGTGCGGACGGAGAGCCCTTCCCGGACGATGCGGGCCGCCAGTTCGTCCTGCGCCTCCGCGTCCTCGACGGGCAGCAGCGCCCGCGCATGCCCTGCCGTCAGCACTCCTGACGCGACCCGTGCCCGGACCGGGAGGGAGAGGCGGAGCAGCCGCAGCGTGTTGGACACCTGGGAGCGCGACCGTCCGATCCTGTCGGCGAGCTGGTCGTGGGTGCAGTCGAAGTCCTTCAGCAGCTGGTCGTAGGCGGCGGCCTCCTCCAGCGGGTTGAGCTGCGCCCGGTGCAGATTCTCCAGCAGGGCGTCCAGCAGGAGCTTCTCGTCCTCGGTCTCGCGGATGATCGACGGGACACGCTCCAGGCCCGCTTCGCGGCACGCCCGCAGGCGGCGCTCGCCCATGATCAGCTCATACCGCTCCGTGCCCGGCGTACGGCGGACGACGATGGGCTGGAGCAGGCCCACCTCCTTGATGGAGGCGACGAGCTCGGCGAGGGCGTCCTCGTCGAAGACCTGCCGCGGCTGGCGCGGGTTGGGCGTGATGGCGTCCAGCGGCAGCTCGGCGAAGTGGGCCCCCGCGACTTCCCCGGCCTCACCGGCGGGCTGCTCCGGGACGGCCACCGCACTGTCGTCGGCCGCCGGGCCGGCGAGCGTCGCCACCTTGGCGGCGGCGATCCCCCGGTCGCCGAGGGCCGGAATGGCGGTGGGCGAGGTGGAGGCCGTACCGATGGACGTGGTCTGCCTCTCCTGCGGAGCGGCGGGGATCAGTGCGCCGAGCCCGCGTCCCAGCCCCCTACGTCGCTCACTCACTGGATCCCCTCCGACATGTTCTGCTGCTGACTGTGCTGATAGTGCCTGCCCGTGTGGGCCTGCTGGGCGTCGTAGTACATGCCCACCCCCCGGAAGGCGATCTCGCGGGCGGCTTCCAGGTAGGAGAGCGCGCCACTGGACCCCGGATCGTACGTGAGGACCGTCTGGCCGTAGCTCGGAGCCTCGGAGATGCGGACGGAACGCGGGATGCTGGTGCGCAGCACCTCGTCCCCGAAGTGGCTGCGCACCTCCTCGGCGACCTGCGAGGCGAGTCTCGTCCGGCCGTCGTACATGGTGAGCAGGATCGTCGACACCCGCAGGTCCGGGTTGAGGTGCGCCCGCACCAGGTCGACGTTGCGCAGCAGCTGCCCCAGGCCCTCCAGTGCGTAGTACTCGCACTGGATGGGGATGAGCACTTCCGCGCCGGCCACCATGGCGTTGACCGTGAGCAGGCCGAGCGACGGCGGGCAGTCGATGAGGATGTAGTCGAGCGGCTGCTCGTACGCCTTGATCGCCCGCTGAAGCCGACTCTCCCGCGCCACCAGCGACACCAGTTCGATCTCCGCACCGGCGAGATCGATGGTGGCCGGGGCGCAGAAGAGGCCTTCGACGTCCTGTACCGGCTGCACCACATCGGAGAGCGGTTTGCCGTCCACGAGGACGTCGTAGATGGAGGGGACCTCCGCGTGGTGGTCGATCCCGAGCGCCGTGGAGGCGTTGCCCTGCGGGTCGAGGTCGATCACGAGGACGCGGGCGCCGTGCAAGGCCAGGGAAGCGGCGAGGTTGACCGTGGTGGTCGTCTTGCCCACGCCGCCCTTCTGGTTGGCGACGACCATGATGCGGGTCTGCTCCGGCCGCGGGAGTCCCTGACCGGCCCGGCCCAGGGCCTGCGCGGCGAGTGGAGCGGCGGGACCCGTGGAGGTGTCATCCAGCGGGGGCGGTGTTTCACGTGAAACATCGTCCCCGGGCACTTCGGTACGGGGACCGGGGACCGGGTCGGTCATCGGTCCCGCGATGTCGGCGTCGGACCGCAAGGATTCACTCTCCTCGGCTGCTGGCTCACGATGAACAGAGCCTGCCATGGGTTCGGGGTCGTGAACCAGCGAGGCCCGGCGTTCTGTGGACGAATCCACGTCTGTGGACAACTCCGTCGCCCCCTCGGGGGACCTGTGGCGTCGTGGCGTGGCGGCCGCACGGCCGCGGCTGATGATTCCCTGCAGCAGTGAGCGACGTTTCACGTGAAACACGATGCACGCGCAGGGAGGTCACCACGCCACGACACTCCGAAACGGGATACAAGGGAGCAAAGGGTCGTCAGCGACGCCGTCGAGACGTCCTCGCCGCCTTGGCCCGCTTGGCGGCGAACCGAACACCGCCGGGGCTTTCCCCCACCTCGACCCGGACCACGGTGGACAGGGGGTCGACGACGCCCTCCCCGACCTGCACCACCGAGGTGCGCACCACGCCGAGCTTGCTGAGGGCGGCGCGGGCGCCCTGGATCTCCTCCTCGGCCGTGTCTCCCTTGAGCGCGAGCATCTCGCCGTACGGGCGGAGCAGCGGAACGCCCCAGCCGGCGAGCCGGTCGAGCGGAGCGACGGCACGGGCCGTGACCACGTGCACCGGCGTCAGCTTGCCGAGCATCTCCTCGGCCCGCCCGCGGACGACCGTCACATGGTCCAGCCCGAGCAGCTCGACGACCTCCTGGAGGAAGTTCGTCCGGCGGAGCAGCGGTTCCAGAAGGGTGATCTTCAGGTCGGGGCGTACCAGGGCGAGGGGGATGCCGGGCAGCCCGGCGCCGGAACCCACGTCGCACACGGTGACGCCCTCCGGCACGACCTCGGAGAGGACCGCGCAGTTCAGCAGGTGCCTCTCCCACAGGCGCGGCACCTCTCGGGGCCCGATCAGGCCGCGCTTCACACCCGCGTCCGCGAGCAACTCCGCGTACCGGACCGCTTCCGGGAAGAACTCACCGAAGACCGTGTGCGCCTCCTGGGGCGCAGGGGGAAGTTCTTCTGCCTCGGACACGGGAACCGTCCTTCCGTACCGCACTACCGCGCTGGATGGCTGACTATCAGGCTGACAAGGATCGGCCCCGCCTGCGAACAGACGGGGCCGACACTACGAGGGGGTCAGGCGGGGAGCACGACGACGAAGCGCTGCGGCTCCTCGCCCTCGGACTCGCTGCGCAGACCGGCGGCGGCCACCGCGTCGTGGACGACCTTGCGCTCGAACGGCGTCATCGGCTGCATCTTCACGGGCTCGCCGGTGCTCTTGGCCTCGGTCGCGGCCTTCGCTCCCAGCTCCGACAGCTCCGCGCGCCGCTTGGCACGGAACCCGCCGATGTCCAGCATGAGCCGACTGCGGTCCCCGGTCTCGCGGTGCACCGCGAGACGCGTGAGCTCCTGCAGCGCCTCCAGCACCTCACCGTCACGACCCACGAGCTTCTGCAGGTCGCGGCTGCTCGCGTCGCTGATGATCGAGACCGCTGCGCGGTCTCCCTCGACGTCCATGTCGATGTCGCCGTCGAGGTCGGCGATGTCGAGCAGGCCCTCGAGGTAGTCGGCCGCGATCTCACCCTCCTGCTCCAGGCGGGTCAGGGTGTCCCCACCCTGGGCGGCGGACGTGGTGCCTTCCGTCACGGATGGACTCCTTCTTACTTCTTGGACGACGGGTGCTTGGGCCGCTGCTGGCCCTTGCGCTGTCCGGACTTGGCCTGGCGGGTGGAGCCGCTCTTGCCCGGCTCGGGCTGCTCGGCCTTCGCCTGGTCCGTCTTCTCCAGCGAGGTCTTGGCACCGGGCTGCGCGGTGGCGGCCTGGCGCTTCGCCTTCGTCTGGCGCTTGGGCTGCTGGCGGCGGGCCGCGGCGGCCTCGGCCTCGGCCTCGGCCGGGTCGACCTTCCGCACGGTGCCGTCGGCCTGCGGGGTGAAGCCGGCCTTGGCGAGGCTGCCGACGAAGCGGCGCTCGTTGTCGTTGCGGTCCGGGCCCTTGGCGACGATGGCCTGGACGACGGTGCGCTTGCGGCGCCCGCGCACCTCGCCGTGCTGGGTGACGCTCTTGAGGAGCCGCTGCAGGTACTGGTCCTGCGCCTTGCTGCCCGGCGTCGGGTTCTGGTTGATCACGTACATCTGCTGGCCCATGGTCCACACGTTGGTGGTGAGCCAGTAGACGAGGACGCCGACGGGGAAGTTGATGCCCATCACGGCGAAGATGATCGGGAAGATGTACATCAGCATCTTCTGCTGCTGCATGTACGGGGTCTTCACCGTCAGGTCCACGTTCTTCTGCATCAGCTGGCGCTGGGTGAAGAACTGGGACGCCGACATCATCACGATCATGATCGCGGTCACGATCCGGACGTCGAGCAGCGAGGCGTTGAGCGCCTCCACCGTGCCGGGGTCGTCCATGAACTTCGCGGCGATCGGAGCACCGAAGATGTGCGCCTCACGGGCGCTGTCCACCAGCTGCTGGTTGAGACTGCCGATCGTGTCGCCGGACGCGATCTTGCTGAGCACGTGGTAGAGCGCGAAGAAGAACGGCGACTGCAGCAGGATGGGAAGGCACGAGGAGAGCGGGTTGGTGCCCGTCTCCTTGTACAGCTTCATCATCTCTTCGGACTGGCGCTGCCGGTCGTTCTTGTAGCGCTCCTGGATCGCCTTCATCTTCGGCTGGAGCGCCTGCATGTTCCGCATCGACTTGATCTGCTTCACGAAGAGCGGGATCAGGGCGATGCGGATGACGATCACCAGGGACACGATGGACAGACCCCAGGCCCACCCCGTGTCGGGCCCGAAGATCGCACCGTACAGCTTGTGGAACTGGACGATGATCCACGAGACAGGTCCGGTGATGAAGCTGAACAGATTTCCAATCGTGTCCACTAATCAGGCTCCTTGAGCATTGGGCGAGGTCTCCGCGGCCGGGCTCGCCCCGTCGGAGCGCCCGCCCTCGTCTCCGCGCAGCCGGGCGCGCAGCAGTTCGTGCCAGCGGGGGCGCTTGCGCGGCGGCACGTGGTCCACCCCGCCGGGAGACCAGGGGTTGCAGCGCAGGATGCGCCAGGCGGTGAGGGCCGTGCCCTTGACGGCACCGTGCCGGTCGATCGCGGTGTACCCGTAGTGGGAGCACGACGGGTAGTACCTGCAGACGGGCCCCAGCAGTGGGCTGATCGTCCACTGGTAGAGCTTGATCAGGGCCAGCAGCGGGTACTTCATCGCGCGCCCCCTCCCAGGAGCCGTCGCAGGGCGGCGTCCAGGTCTCGGGCCAGCTGTGCTTGGTCGGCGTCGCCCGCGCCGGGCAGCGCTCGTACTACCACCAGGCTACCGGGGGGCAGTGCGGCGAGCCGGTCCCGCATCAGGTGCCGCAGTCTGCGCTTCACCTTGTTGCGGACGACGGCGCCGCCGACGGCCTTGCTGACGACGAAACCCGCACGCGTCGGGGGAGCGCTCTCCCCAGGCGCGTGCGGGTCCGTTGCACCGCTGCTCAGGTGGACGACGAGGCTCGGGCGGCCTGCCCGGCGGCCTCGGCGTACCGCGGTCGCGAAGTCCTCGCGCCGCCTCAGCCGATTCTCGGTAGGCAGCACGTCATGACCTGGCCGCGATCAGGCGGACAGGCGGGCGCGACCCTTGCTGCGGCGGGTCGCGAGGATCGCGCGGCCGGCACGCGTACGCATCCGCAGGCGGAAGCCGTGGGTCTTGGCGCGACGACGGTTGTTCGGCTGGAAGGTGCGCTTGCTCACTCGGGGGCTCCAGAAATGACTCGTGGGGTGGCGGGGCATCGCTTGGCTGTCACCGTGCGCCCACGAGTAGCTCGCAATACGCCCGAGTGCACCGCTAAACGATCACAATGAAGCGATCTTGCCCATCGGAGGCAGGCGGCAGCAGCCATCGACAACTCGACCTGGTTACGGTACGTGGGGCTGAGCCATCCGGTCAAACCGGCAGGACAGCGGTCCATCGCTGTACACAGGCTGTGGACAACAACTTGAACCGCGCGAGCCGCCACGACTACCGTGACTGGACTCGGACTCCTTTCCTGCCTGTCCTTCCCATCCCGTCCCAAGAAGCACACATTCGTGGGACCCGTGAGAGAGCGTGCCCCGTGGCTGACGTACCTGCTGATCTTGCCGCAGTGTGGCCGCGAGTGCTGGAGCAGCTCCTCGGCGAGGGGCAGCAGGGCATCGAGCCCAAGGACAAGCAGTGGATCGAGCGGTGCCAGCCGCTCGCGCTGGTGGCCGACACCGCCCTCCTCGCCGTCCCGAACGAATGGGGCAAGCGGGTCCTCGAGGGCCGCCTGGCCCCCCTGATCAGCGACACGCTCAGCCGCGAGTGCGGTCGGCCCATCCGGATCGCCATCACCGTCGACGACTCGGCGGGCGACCAGGCGCCGCCGCCCTCGGCACCCGACCGGCACCAGCAGGACCGCCCCCGCTACGACGAGCGCGGCGGCCAGGGTTACGACGACCGTGGCCACGGCGACGCGTACGACTCCTACGGGCGGCCGGTGCCGGACGACGGCCTGCCGTCCGTGCGGCCCGCCTACCCCGACTACCCGCAGCGCCCGGAGCCCGGCTCCTGGCCGCGGTCCCAGGAGGACCTCTCCTGGCAGCAGCCGCGCCTGGGCTTCCAGGAGCGCGACCCGTACGCCACGGCCAGGCCGCAGCCGCGCCACGACTACGGCGCGCCGCAGGGCGGCGACCACGGCGGGTACGACTCCCCGCGCGCCGAGCGGCGGGAGCTCGACGACGAGCGCGCGCGGCACCGGCCGGGCGGCCCGGGGCCGCGCGGCGGGGCCGGCATGCCGTCGCCCGGCTCCATGGGCGGCGCGGGCCCGATGCCCGGTCCCGGCTCCATGGGCGGCGCGGGCGGACCGGGCCGGGGCGGCTCCGGCGGTACGGGGGCGCCGGGTGAGCAGCACGCGCGGCTGAACCCGAAGTACCTCTTCGACACGTTCGTCATCGGCTCGTCCAACCGCTTCGCCCACGCGGCGGCGGTCGCGGTGGCCGAGGCGCCGGCGAAGGCCTACAACCCCCTCTTCATCTACGGGGAGTCGGGGCTCGGCAAGACCCACCTGCTGCACGCCATCGGGCACTACGCGCGCAGCCTCTACCCGGGGACGCGGGTGCGGTACGTGAGCTCCGAGGAGTTCACCAACGAGTTCATCAACTCCATCCGCGACGGCAAGGGCGACACCTTCCGCAAGCGCTACCGCGACGTGGACATCCTGCTCGTGGACGACATCCAGTTCCTGGCGAGCAAGGAGTCGACGCAGGAGGAGTTCTTCCACACCTTCAACACCCTGCACAACGCCAACAAGCAGATCGTGCTCTCCTCCGACCGGCCGCCGAAGCAGTTGATGACGCTGGAGGACCGGCTGCGCAACCGCTTCGAGTGGGGCCTGACCACGGACGTGCAGCCGCCGGAGCTGGAGACGCGTATCGCGATCCTCCGCAAGAAGGCGGTGCAGGAGCAGCTCAACGCCCCGCCGGAGGTGCTGGAGTTCATCGCCTCGCGGATCTCGCGGAACATCCGCGAGCTGGAGGGCGCGCTGATCCGGGTCACGGCCTTCGCGAGCCTCAACCGCCAGCCCGTGGACCTGGTGCTCACCGAGAGCGTGCTGAAGGACCTGATCCCGGGCGGTGAGGACACGGCGCCGGAGATCACCGCGGGCGCCATCATGGCGGCGACGGCGGACTACTTCGGGCTGACCGTCGAGGACCTGTGCGGATCGTCCCGCAGCAGGGTGCTGGTGACGGCCCGGCAGATCGCCATGTACCTGTGCCGGGAGCTGACCGACCTGTCCCTGCCGAAGATCGGCGCGCAGTTCGGCGGCCGGGACCACACGACGGTCATGCATGCCGACCGCAAGATCCGCGCGCTGATGGCGGAGCGACGCTCCATCTACAACCAGGTGACGGAGCTGACGAACCGCATCAAGAACGGCTGACCGGGCGCGGAGCGTCCGGACGCCCCTGCCGGACGGCGCGGGCGCGAGGGTGCGAGGGCCGGCCCGTCGAAGGCCGGCCGTGGGTCTGCCGTACGCGTCGGGGCCAGGGCACGGAGAGCTCCGATGGGCTCCGGTGGGCTTCGATGGAGGGGCTTCGACGGGCTCAAAGGGCCCCGGGAGCCGAGGGGCGCTCCGGGCGGCTCCCGGGGGCGCCCCGAGCCGTCTCCCGCGCTGTCTCGTCCGTCTCCCTCGGGCCCCTCCTCCGCCTTCCGCAGTCGCTCGGGGCCGCCCGTCTCCGCTGCGGCCCGAACGCTCCGCGGGTGCCCCTCGCGCCGGCTCCGGCGTCGTACGAGCCGGTGCGTCGCCGTGCGGGACGTCTCGAAGGGCCCGCGGTGAAACGGGAGTGGGGCGAGCCGGCGCGCATGGAACGTTCGAATAGCTGCGCCGGTCACGTCGTTCTCCACAGGACCGCCGCCGATCTGCCGTCCACAGGCTGGGGACCGGGAAGTTATCCGAACCCCGTCCACAGGCGGGCCCGATGCGAGACGATCAGCCGAGGTCAGCCACTTGTGGAATTGTGGCCGGACGATCTCCACACCCTGTGGACAGTCTCGTCGTCCACAGGCTGTGATCACCGTTGTCCACCGGCGACCCACAGGCTGGGGCGCTTGATCCACAGCTTCTCCACACCGCCGTCCACTGTTCGGCAACCTGACACCGCCGGTCACCGAGAGGAGTGAAAGCCGTCACACCAAGGGGCGCGGTTGGGCTGTGGGGAACCGGGGTAAAACTGGGGACGGCACTGGGGAGAAGTCGGCGCAGCCTGTGCATCGACTGTGCACAACTCGGCCGTGTCCACAGAAGACCTCGGTTGTCCACCGTCGCCACCCACAGGGCCGGTGGACAAAATTCGGGCTGTGACCTGCGCGGACAGGGTTATCCACGGTTTCCACAAGCCCTACTACTACCCCCACTCAGAGTTAGCTCGGATTCCGCTTCGAAGCGGGGCCTGTGCACAACTCGGCGCCGGAGCTCCGGCCGCGCCCCGTCCCGACTTGACCCCGAGCCGCACCGACTGTCGGCGGCGTACGTCAGACTGGACCCCGGCATCCCGATGCGACCGCTGCGGCGGTGGACCGACCGGATGCCGGACGAGGAAGGCCAGCAGGGCGAGCCAGCAACAGCAGGAGGCGGCTTACGGTGAAGATCCGGGTGGAGCGCGATGTACTCGCGGAGGCGGTGGCCTGGGTGGCCCGCAGCCTCCCGGCCCGGCCGCCCGCGCCCGTGCTCGCGGGCCTGCTGCTGAAGGCCGAGGACGGTGCGCTGAGCTTCTCCAGCTTCGACTACGAGGTCTCCGCGCGGGTCTCCGTCGAGGCCGAGGTCGAGGAGGACGGCACGGTCCTGGTGTCCGGGCGGCTGCTCGCCGACATCTGCCGGGCGCTCCCCAACAGGCCTGTGGAGATCTCCACGGACGGGGTGCGCGCCACGGTGGTCTGCGGCTCCTCGCGCTTCACCCTCCACACACTGCCTGTGGAGGAGTACCCCGCACTGCCGCAGATGCCGAGCGCCACCGGCACGGTGCCCGGCGAGGTCTTCGCCTCCGCCGCCGCCCAGGTGGCGATCGCCGCTGGCCGTGACGACACGCTGCCGGTCCTGACCGGTGTGCGCATCGAGATCGAGGGCGACCGCGTCACGCTGGCCTCCACCGACCGCTACCGCTTCGCGGTCCGCGAGTTCCTGTGGAAGCCGGAGTCCCCGGACGCCTCCGCCGTCGCGCTGGTCCCCGCCAAGACGCTGCTCGACACGGCCAAGGCCCTCACCAGCGGTGACACGGTGACGCTGGCGCTGGCGGGCTCCGGTGCCGGCGAAGGCCTGATCGGTTTCGAGGGCGCGGGCCGCCGCACCACCACGCGGCTGCTCGAGGGCGACCTGCCGAAGTACCGGACGCTGTTCCCGACGGAGTTCAACTCGGTCGCGACGATCGAGACGGCGCCGTTCGTGGAGGCCGTGAAGCGCGTGGCGCTGGTCGCCGAGCGGAACACCCCGGTGCGGCTCAGCTTCGAGCAGGGCGTGCTCATCCTGGAGGCCGGTTCCAGCGACGACGCACAGGCTGTGGAGCGTGTCGACGCGCAGCTGGAGGGCGACGACATCTCGATCGCCTTCAACCCGACCTTCCTGCTCGACGGCCTCAGCGCCATCGACGCCCCGGTCGCCCAGCTCTCCTTCACCACGTCCACCAAGCCCGCGCTCCTCAACGGCAAGCCGGCCGTCGACGCGGAGGCGGACGAGGCGTACAAGTACCTGATCATGCCGGTGCGCCTCAGCGGCTGAGTCGGGCGCCGAACGAGCGGCTGACCCCACAGGTGTGCACCCGTGTCCGGGCGTAGTCTCGGACACGGGTACGAACCGCACACAACGCGTAAGGAAGATCTGATGGAGCTCGGTCTCATCGGCCTCGGCAAGATGGGCGGCAACATGCGCGAGCGCATCCGCCGCGCGGGCCACACCGTCGTCGGGTACGACCGCAATCCCGACCTCGCCGATGTCCACAGCCTCGAGGAGCTGGTGGGCGCGCTGAAGGGCCCGCGCGTCGTGTGGGTGATGGTCCCGGCCGGCGAGGCCACCCAGACCACCATCGACCAGCTCGCGGAGCTGCTCTCCCCCGGCGACGTCGTCGTGGACGGCGGCAACTCCCGCTGGACGGACGACGAGAAGCACGCCGAGGAGCTGGCCGCCAAGGGCATCGGCTTCGTCGACTGCGGCGTCTCCGGCGGCGTCTGGGGCCTGGAGAACGGCTACGCCCTCATGTACGGCGGCGACGCCGAGGACGTCGCCAAGGTGCAGCCGGTCTTCGACGCGCTGAAGCCGGAGGGTGAGTTCGGAGCCGTCCACGCGGGCAAGGTCGGCGCCGGCCACTTCGCGAAGATGGTGCACAACGGCATCGAGTACGCGATGATGCAGGCCTTCGCCGAGGGCTGGGAGCTGCTGGAGGCCGTGGACTCCGTCACGGACGTCCGCGAGGTCTTCCGCTCCTGGCAGGAGGGGACGGTCATCCGCTCCTGGCTGCTCGACCTGGCGGTCCGGGCGCTCGACGACGACGAGCACCTGGAGAAGCTGCGCGGCTACGCCGCGGACTCCGGCGAGGGCCGCTGGACGGTCGAGGCCGCCATCGACAACGCCGTGCCGCTGCCCGCGATCACCGCGTCGCTGTTCGCGCGGTTCGCGTCCCGCCAGGACGACTCGCCGCAGATGAAGATGATCGCCGCGCTGCGCAACCAGTTCGGCGGCCACGCGGTGGAGAACAAGTAACACGCTCAGCCGGGAGAGGTCGGCGCACATCCATGCACGTCACGCATCTGTCGCTGGCCGACTTCCGCTCGTACGCCCGGGTCGAGGTCCCTCTCGACCCGGGCGTCAGCGTCTTCGTCGGCGCCAACGGGCAGGGCAAGACCAACCTGGTGGAGGCCGTCGGCTACCTGGCGACGCTCGGCAGCCACCGGGTGTCCTCCGACGCGCCCCTCGTGCGGATGGGCGCCCCGCGGGCCGTGATCCGGGCTGCCGTGCGCCAGGGCGAGCGGCAGCAGCTGGTGGAGCTGGAGCTCAACCCCGGCAAGGCCAACCGCGCGAGAATCAACAGGTCCTCGCAGGTCAGACCGCGTGACGTGCTGGGGATCATACGGACGGTGCTGTTCGCGCCCGAGGACCTCGCCCTGGTGAAGGGCGACCCCGGCGAGCGGCGCCGGTTCCTCGACGAGCTGGTCACCGCCCGCTCGCCGCGGATGGCGGGGGTGCGGTCCGACTACGACCGGGTCCTCAGACAGCGCAACACCCTGCTGAAGAGCGCCGCCATGGCCCGCCGCCACGGCGGCCGCTCCCTGGACCTGTCCACGCTCGACGTGTGGGACCAGCACCTGGCCCGCGTGGGCGCCGAACTGCTGGCGCACCGCCTCGACCTGGTCGCCACCCTCCAGCCCCTCGCCGACAAGGCGTACGAGCAGCTCGCCCCCGGCGGTGGCCCCGTCACCCTGGAGTACCGCGGCTCCGCGGGCGGCGAGGGGCACGCCCCGGCCGACCGGGAGGCGCTGTACGAGCGGCTGCTCGCCGCGCTCGCGGACGCGCGCAAGCAGGAGATCGAGCGGGGCGTCACCCTCGTCGGGCCGCACCGGGACGACCTCGCGCTGATGCTGGGGCAGATGCCGGCGAAGGGGTACGCGAGCCACGGCGAGTCCTGGTCGTACGCGCTGGCGCTCCGGCTGGCCTCCTACGACCTGCTGCGCGCGGAGGGCAACGAACCGGTGCTCGTGCTGGACGACGTCTTCGCGGAGCTGGACGCGCGGCGGCGGGAGCGGCTGGCGGAACTGGTCGCTCCCGGCGAGCAGGTGCTGGTGACGGCCGCGGTCGACGACGACGTGCCGGGCGTGCTGGCGGGTGCGCGGTACGCGGTGTCGGAAGGGGAGGTGGAGCGCGTATGAGTACCCAGCCGCACTGGCAGCCGCGGTCCGCGCCGCTGCCCCAGGCGCCGGGCCCCGCACCGGCCCCGTCCGCGGCGGAGCAGCCGTGGGCGGCGGGCCCGCAGGCCGCTCCGGTGCCGGAGCCCTCGGGCGTCGACCTCGCGCGCGTGGCGCTGCGCGCGGCCAAGGAGCAGGCGAAGGCGCGGGGCGCCGCCGCGCAGCAGAAGAAGCAGGCACGGCGCGGCGGAGGGCTGCGTTCCGGCGCCCGCGCGGACGGGCGGGACCCGCTGCCGCTGGGCGCGGCGATCAACCGGCTGATCACCGAGCGCGGCTGGGAGACCCCGGCGGCGGTCGGCGGTGTCATGGGCCGCTGGCCGCAGATCGTCGGCGAGGACCTGGCGAAGCACTGCGTGCCGCTGCGGTACGACGAGGACCCCGGCGAGCGGGTGCTCACCGTGCAGTGCGACTCCACGGCGTGGGCGACCCAGCTGCGGCTGCTCGCGCCCCGGCTGGTGGCCCGGCTCAACGAGGACCTGGGGCACGGGACCGTACGGCAGATCCGCGTGCTCGGGCCGGGCGGTCCGCGCCGGGGGTACGGGCCGCTGCGGGCGCCCGGCAGTACGGGTGCGGGGGACACGTACGGGTGACGGTTCCGGGGAGGGAGCCGTGCCGGGGGATGGGCGGGGCTCCGTAGCCGCGGCTGGGCGGATGCGCGGGGCGCGGTGGCCGCGGGCGCGGCGGCAGGTCCGTGCCCCGCGGCGGCAGGGACGGGGGTGACCGGGAAGTCACGCCCGACGGGGCTCACCGGCACTTCGGCGGGACCGGCGCCGGCACGCGGCCCCCTCATCTACGGGCCCGACACCCACAGGTCCCAGCTCCCTCAGCCCCCGTCACCCACAGAGCCGGCCTCGCCTGACCGGGAGGCCGGCGACCCGGAACCGACGGTCCGGGACGACCGCCTCGCCCCGCCCCCCACGCCACCCCGCCCACCCCGTCCCCCGGCCTCCCCCGGCCCTCTCCGCGGGCATCCGCGCGGGGCTCCGCCAGGGGGCGGAACCCGGCCATCGCGCGGCCCGGGCCCACCGCTGCCGGGGCCGCGCGGGCCCGGGCCGGGGCGCCGGGGGCCGGCGGACCCGCTTCCCCAAGCGCCGCCGAGCCTGGAGCAAGCGCGCTGACCTGCGGTTTCCGAGGTCACGGGGCACCCTTCCGGGTGAGCCCCGGCGGCCGCGGCAGCGGGCGGCCGGGCCGGTAGCGGGTGGTTGACATGCCGAAGCGCTGAGTGCCCGCGTGAGCCTCTTGGCACCCCGTCCCGAATATGGGGAGTCGGCGGGCGCCGGTTCAGGTCGGCACATGCGTGCCCAGGTACCGGCAAACCCCCATGAGTGTCAGCGCTACCGGTAGACTGGTGGGTAATCCCGCCCACTGCGGAACATGTCGAACGACGCAGCCACTCCGGGGCACCCCGAGAGGTGGCTCGCGCTGTGCCAGAAAGGGCGCTTCGTGGCCGATTCCGGCAACCCCAACGAGAACATTCCGTCCACTCCTGCCGGCGAGAGCGGCGAGGGCCCGGCGCCGGGCTCCTCGGCGTACGACGCCAGCGCGATCACCGTCCTCGAGGGTCTGGACGCGGTCCGCAAGCGGCCTGGCATGTACATCGGCTCGACCGGTGAGCGTGGACTTCACCACATGGTCCAGGAGGTCGTC
Source organism: Streptomyces fradiae ATCC 10745 = DSM 40063 (assembly GCF_008704425.1). NCBI lineage: Bacteria > Bacillati > Actinomycetota > Actinomycetes > Kitasatosporales > Streptomycetaceae > Streptomyces > Streptomyces fradiae. The sequence continues at coordinate 3,344,840 of NZ_CP023696.1, read as the reverse complement.
GACAACTCCGTCGACGAGGCCCTGGCCGGCCACGCGGACACCATCGACGTCACGATCCTGGAGGACGGCGGCGTCCGCGTCATCGACAACGGCCGCGGCATCCCGGTGGGCATCGTCCCCTCCGAGGGCAAGCCCGCCGTCGAGGTCGTCCTCACCGTCCTGCACGCGGGCGGCAAGTTCGGCGGCGGCGGGTACGCGGTGTCCGGCGGCCTGCACGGCGTGGGCGTCTCCGTGGTCAACGCGCTGTCGACGCGGGTGGCCGTCGAGGTCAGGACCGACGGCTACCGCTGGACGCAGGACTACAAGCTGGGCGTCCCCACCGCCCCCCTCGCCCGGCACGAGGCCACCGAGGAGACCGGGACGTCGGTCACCTTCTGGGCCGACCCGGACATCTTCGAGACCACCGACTACTCCTTCGAGACGCTGTCGCGGCGCTTCCAGGAGATGGCGTTCCTCAACAAGGGCCTGACCATCACGCTCACCGACGAGCGCCGGTCGGCCAAGGCGACGATGAACGCCGACGACGCGGACGCCTCCGCCGAGGCGGTCGAGGAGCAGCCGGCCCGGACGGTGACGTACTACTACGAGGGCGGCATCGTCGACTTCGTCACGTACCTCAACTCCCGCAAGGGCGAGCTGATCCACCCCACGGTCATCGACGTCGAGGCCGAGGACAGGGAGCGGATGCTCTCGGTCGAGATCGCCATGCAGTGGAACTCGCAGTACACGGAGGGCGTGTACTCCTTCGCGAACACCATCCACACCCACGAGGGCGGTACGCACGAGGAGGGCTTCCGCGCGGCGCTGACCGGCCTGGTCAACCGCTACGCGCGCGACAAGAAGCTGCTGCGCGAGAAGGACGACAACCTCACGGGCGAGGACATCCGCGAGGGTCTGACCGCGATCATCTCCGTGAAGCTCGGCGAGCCCCAGTTCGAGGGCCAGACCAAGACCAAGCTGGGCAACACGGAGGCGAAGACCTTCGTGCAGAAGGTCGTCCACGAGCACCTGACGGACTGGTTCGACCGCAATCCGAACGAGGCGGCGGACATCGTCCGCAAGGCCATCCAGGCCGCCACCGCGCGCGTCGCCGCCCGCAAGGCGCGCGACCTGACGCGCCGCAAGGGCCTGCTGGAGTCGGCCTCCCTGCCGGGCAAGCTCTCCGACTGCCAGTCGAACGACCCGACGAAGTGCGAGATCTTCATCGTCGAGGGCGACTCCGCCGGCGGCTCCGCCAAGTCCGGCCGGAACCCGATGTACCAGGCCATCCTGCCGATCCGCGGCAAGATCCTGAACGTCGAGAAGGCGCGGATCGACAAGATCCTGCAGAACACCGAGGTGCAGGCGCTGATCTCGGCCTTCGGCACCGGGGTCCACGAGGACTTCGACATCGAGAAGCTCCGCTACCACAAGATCATTCTGATGGCGGACGCCGACGTCGACGGCCAGCACATCAACACCCTGCTGCTGACCTTCCTCTTCCGCTTCATGCGCCCGCTCGTCGAGGCCGGCCACGTCTACCTCTCCCGCCCCCCGCTGTACAAGATCAAGTGGGGCCGGGACGACTTCGAGTACGCCTACTCGGACCGCGAGCGCGACGCGCTCGTCGAGCTCGGCAAGCAGAACGGTAAGCGCATCCGCGAGGACTCCATCCAGCGCTTCAAGGGCCTCGGCGAGATGAACGCCGAGGAGCTGCGCATCACCACCATGGACCAGGACCACCGGGTGCTCGGCCAGGTCACGCTGGACGACGCCGCCCAGGCCGACGACCTGTTCTCCGTGCTGATGGGTGAGGACGTGGAGGCGCGGCGCTCGTTCATCCAGCGCAACGCCAAGGACGTCCGCTTCCTCGACATCTGAGTCGGTCTCAGCTGACCGCACGAAAGGACCGAAGAACAGCAATGGCCGACGAGAACACCCCCGCCGCCGTGACGCCCGAAGAGGAGCCCGCCGCCCCCGGTGTGGGCCTGCGCGTCGAGCCCGTCGGGCTCGAGACCGAGATGCAGCGCTCGTACCTGGACTACGCGATGTCCGTCATCGTGTCGCGCGCGCTGCCCGACGTGCGGGACGGCCTCAAGCCCGTCCACCGCCGCGTCCTGTACGCCATGTACGACGGCGGGTACCGGCCCGAGAAGGGCTTCTACAAGTGCGCCCGCGTCGTCGGCGACGTCATGGGCACGTACCACCCGCACGGCGACACCTCCATCTACGACGCCCTGGTCCGCCTGGCCCAGCCCTGGTCGATGCGCATGCCGCTGGTGGACTCCAACGGCAACTTCGGCTCCCCGGGCAACGACCCGGCCGCCGCCATGCGGTACACCGAGTGCAAGATGGCGCCGCTGTCGATGGAGATGCTCCGGGACATCGACGAGGAGACCGTCGACTTCCAGGACAACTACGACGGCCGCAACCAGGAGCCGACGGTCCTCCCGTCGCGCTTCCCGAACCTCCTGGTCAACGGCTCCGCCGGCATCGCGGTCGGCATGGCGACCAACATCCCGCCGCACAACCTGCGCGAGGTCGCGTCCGGCGCCCAGTGGGCGCTGGAGCACCCCGAGGCCACCCACGAGGAGCTGCTGGACGCGCTGATCGAGCGCATCAAGGGCCCCGACTTCCCGACCGGCGCCCTCGTCGTGGGCCGCAAGGGCATCGAGGAGGCGTACCGCACGGGCCGCGGCTCCATCACGATGCGCGCGGTCGTCGAGGTCGAGGAGATCCAGAACCGGCAGTGCCTGGTCGTCACGGAGCTGCCCTACCAGGTCAACCCGGACAACCTCGCGCAGAAGATCGCCGACCTGGTGAAGGACGGCAAGATCGGCGGCATCGCGGACGTCCGCGACGAGACCAGCTCCCGCACGGGACAGCGCCTCGTCATCGTCCTCAAGCGGGACGCGGTCGCCAAGGTCGTCCTCAACAACCTGTACAAGCACACCGACCTCCAGACCAACTTCGGCGCGAACATGCTCGCGCTGGTCGACGGCGTGCCGCGCACCCTCTCGCTGGACGCGTTCATCCGCCACTGGGTGACCCACCAGATCGAGGTCATCGTCCGCCGTACGCGCTTCCGCCTGCGCAAGGCCGAGGAGCGGGCGCACATCCTGCGCGGCCTGCTCAAGGCGCTCGACGCGATCGACGAGGTCATCGCCCTCATCCGGCGCAGCGACACGGTCGAGGTCGCCCGCGAGGGCCTGATGGGCCTGCTGGAGATCGACGAGATCCAGGCCAACGCCATCCTCGAGATGCAGCTGCGCCGGCTGGCCGCCCTGGAGCGCCAGAAGATCGTCGCGGAGCACGACGAGCTCCAGGCGAAGATCAACGACTACAACGCGATCCTCGCGTCCCCGTCGCGCCAGCGGCAGATCGTCAGCGAGGAGCTGGCGCTGCTCGTGGAGAAGTTCGGCGACGACCGGCGCACCCAGCTCGTGCCCTTCGACGGCGACATGTCCATGGAGGACCTGATCGCCGAGGAGGACATCGTCGTCACCATCACGCGCGGCGGCTACGTGAAGCGGACGAAGACCGACGACTACCGCTCGCAGAAGCGCGGCGGCAAGGGCGTGCGCGGCACGAAGCTGAAGGAAGACGACATCGTCGACCACTTCTTCGTCTCCACCACGCACCACTGGCTGCTGTTCTTCACCAACAAGGGCCGCGTCTACCGAGCCAAGGCGTACGAGCTGCCCGACGCCGGGCGGGACGCGCGCGGCCAGCACGTCGCCAACCTGCTGGCCTTCCAGCCGGACGAGCAGATCGCCGAGATCCTCGCGATCCGCGACTACGAGGCCGCGCCCTACCTGATCCTGGCCACCAAGGCGGGCCTGGTGAAGAAGACCCCGCTCAAGGACTACGACTCGCCCCGCTCGGGCGGCGTCATCGCCATCAACCTGCGCGAGCGGGACAACGGCGACGAGGGCCTCGCCGACGAGCTGATCGGCGCCGAGCTGGCCTCCGCCGAGGACGACCTGCTGCTCATCAGCAAGAAGGCGCAGTCGATCCGCTTCACCGCGACGGACGAGGCGCTGCGCCCGATGGGCCGGGCCACGTCCGGTGTGAAGGGCATGAGCTTCCGCGAGGGCGACGAGCTGCTCTCGATGAACGTCGTCCGTCCCGGTACGTTCGTCTTCACGGCGACGGACGGCGGCTACGCCAAGCGGACGGCTGTCGACGAGTACCGCGTGCAGGGTCGTGGCGGTCTCGGCATCAAGGCTGCGAAGATCGTGGAGGACCGCGGTTCGCTCGTCGGCGCGCTGGTGGTCGAGGAGGGTGACGAGATCCTCGCCATCACGCTGTCCGGCGGTGTGATTCGCACGCGCGTCAGCGAAGTCAGGGAGACCGGCCGTGACACCATGGGCGTCCAGCTGATCAATCTGGGGAAGCGGGATGCCGTCGTGGGCATCGCGCGGAACGCCGAGGCCGGTGCCGAAGCCGAGGAGGTCGAGCAGACCGCCGGAGCGGACGGCGAGGTCGCGGACGCGGAAGGGACCGAGGCCGCCGCCGGTACCGGCGCCGCGGTCGAGGCAGCCGGGGACACGCCGTCCCCGGCCGGGGAGCACGAGGAGTAAAGCGTGAGCGGAGCCACGGGCGCCGGTACGGCCGGCTCGGCCGCTTCGGGAAAGAACGGTGCCCGTGGCCCTGCCACGGACTCCCAGGGGGTTGCGGTGACCGACACCCGGGGGCCGAAGCCCCCGTACGAGACGTACGACGACGGCCCGCTCCCCGGTGAGCGGTCGTCCACCCAGCAGGCGTCCCAGCCGTACCACCCGCCGCAGGCATACGCGGCCCAGGGCGCCCGAGGCGGCGTCCAGGGCGGCGCGGCGGTGCGCCGGCCCCGTACGGGCGCCAAGACGACCCCGCGGACGCGCAAGGCGCGGCTGCGGGTCGCCAAGGCCGACCCGTGGTCGGTGATGAAGGTCAGCTTCCTGCTCTCCATCGCACTGGGCATCTGCACGGTCGTCGCGGCGGCCGTCCTGTGGATGGTCATGGACGCGATGGGCGTCTTCTCGACGGTCGGCGCGACGATCAGCGACGCGACGGGCTCGACCGAGAGCAACGGATTCGACCTCCAGGCCTTCCTGTCGCTGCCGCGCGTCCTCACGTTCACGGCGGTCATCGCCGTGATCGACGTCGTGCTGGCCACCGCGCTGGCCACGCTGGGCGCCTTCATCTACAACCTGGCGGCCGGGTTCGTGGGCGGTGTGGAGCTCACCCTCGCCGAGGACGAGTAGCGATTTTGGCGGGAGCCGTCCTGTGCGCTAATCTTCAGAGGTCAGCGCGCAGCGCGGAGGGGCTATAGCTCAGTTGGTTAGAGCGCATCCCTGATAAGGATGAGGCCACAGGTTCAAATCCTGTTAGCCCCACAGTGGTGAAGACCCCCGACCGGTTCCGGTCGGGGGTCTTCACCGTTGATGAGCCGGGGGGGCCATGACCGAGCGGGACTGGTACGACGACAGCGACTACGAGGACGCGGTCGAGCGGGCCGAGCGGATGACCCGGATCGGATGGAGGGCCATCGCGGGTCTTACGGGCCTGCTGGGCATCACCGTGATCGCCGCTGTCGTCGTCTTCCTGGCGGGCGCCGTCATCCTCGTCCACGCCGTGGCCGCCAGCCAGTAGCACGACGGGTCGAGGGCTTCCCGGTGCTCCGGCATCGACGTCCGGCACCGGCGGCTACGCACGCGAAGCGGTCGGCGCCCGAGCCCGGTGCACGCGGAGCCGGACGCGGGGCAGAGCTGCCGCGAGCCCCGGCTTCCCGTGATCGACGCGACAAGGACGAGGTCACGGGCTCGCACGCCGGTCGGTCCCACAGCGGCGGGGGGTACGCGGGTGCTCGGGGTGCCGGGGGTGTCCGGAGTGCTCGACGGGGGTGCCCGACGGGGCGTCGGGACGGTGGCGTACTGTCGTCCCTGGCTAGGTCACCGATTGATATCGGTTGGTGTGTATAGTCGGGCGCCATAAGGTCCCCTACGTCAACGAAAGACGAGGTCGCGCGGTGAAGAAGCTTCTCCTGGTCGCACTGGCCGCCATCGGCGGGCTCCTCGTGTACCGCCAGATCCAGGCGGATCGCGCCGAGCAGGATCTGTGGACGGAGGCGACCGACTCCGTGCCCGCAGGTTCGTGAGCGCGCCCCACGCGTGAAGGGCCCTGGCCGCCGAAGCGGCCGGGGCCTTCTGCTTTCCCGGGGGCGCCCGGGCTGCTTTCCCGGGGGTGCTCGGGGGTGGCGGTGGTCGCGGGGGCGGGCGAAGCGGGCTGGTCGGGCCCCGTCGCAGACACGGCCGGGCGCCTCGGGGCAGGATGGTGCGGCCGGTGAGACGAGGAGAGCCGGTGAGACGACGAGGAGAAGCGCGTGGATGGGCGGAGCTGGAGCCGGGGCGTGGCCGGGGGCGACGGATCGCCTGCGCCGCGCGCGGGGCTCAGGGGGCGCACAGGGCGTGCTGCGGGGGCCGGAGACGCGGCGGGTGCGCGCGTCCGGCGCGCGGTGCGGGGCTCGCGCGGGGCGCGGGGGCCGCGTGCGGTGCGGGGCGGTGTGGCGGCGCTGGCCGCCGGGGCGCTCCTCCTCGCGTCCGGTGCGGGCGCGCCGCAGGCCCTGGCGGCCGGTGAGGCCGGTCCGTACGCCTACGCGCCGGACGCCCGGCCGGTCCGCGGCGCCTCGACCACGAGCGACGCCCCGCGGCTGGAGGCCGGCGCCGTCTACCGGGACACCCTGCCGAAGGGCGGCAAGCTGGTCTACCGCGTCGACCTGGACGACGCCGGCCACGCGTACGTCTCCGCCGTGGCCGTACCGCCGCAGGGCGCCGCGCTGTCCTTCCAGGACGGCGTGAAGGTCTCCTTGCAGGACCGGGACGGGTTCGACTGCGGGAGCGGCTCGGCGCGGTTCGGTTCCGCCGGGTTCGCCCGGCCCGTCGCCGCGCACGCCGAGCGCGCCCTGGACCCCGACCGGACGCTGTGCCAGGAGGCGGGCTCGTACTACGTCGTCGTCGAGCGCGACGGCAAGGAGTCGTCGTCCGGGGCCCCCTGGGGGCTGGAGCTGCGGCATGTGCTGGAGCCGAAGCCCAAGGCGGCCGGGCCGACCGAGGCGCCCGGCGGCTGGCCCAGCGCCTCCCCCGCGCCGCCCGCGGGGGGACCGCGCGAACGGGCGGGCGGCACCGGCTTCGCCGACGCCCCCGGCCTCACCGAGGGCGAGTGGACCGACCGGATCAGGCCCGGCGAGAGCCGCTTCTACCGGGTCCCCGTCGACTGGGGCCAGCAGCTGTTCGTCAGCGCCGACCTGGGCAGCTCCGCGGGGACCGGCTTCGTCGGCAGCGCGCTGCCCGTGTCGCTGTACAACCCGGCGCTCGGCCTCGTCGACAGCGCGGACTCGCTCTCGTACGACGGCAGGCAGAAGTCGGCGGCCTTCGACCCGCTGCCGCCGGTCGCGTACGAGAACCGCTTCGCCTCGGATTCCGCGACCTCCAACGTCCGCTTCGCGGGCTGGTACTACCTGAGCGTCAGCCTCCATCCGAAGGTCGGGGAGACGTTCGGTGACCGGCGATACGGGCTGACGCTGCGCGTCAACGTGGAGGGCGAGCCGCAGGCGGCGCCTCCGTACGCGGGGCCGGCCGGGATCTTCGCGGTGACCGAGGACGACCGGCGGGCGGCGGCCGACGGCGGCACCGGCGCGGAGGCCGCGCCGGACGCCGGGACGATGCGGCTCGTCGCGGCCGGCGGGTTCGGGGCGGGGACGGTGCTGCTCGCCGGGCTCGGGCTGTGGACGGTGCTGGCGCGGCGGCGCGCGGGCGCGGCCGGCGGGCCGCCGACGGGCGGGACGGCTCCCGGTTCGGTTGCCGGTGCGGCCAGTGCGGCCGGTGCGGTGGGTGCGGTGGGTGCGGCCGGTGGGCCCGTGCCGCCGTCGGCGGACGCGCCCGCGGGCTCCGGGCCGCCGCGGGGGCGGGGCTGGTAGCTCGCAGCCGGTCGCTCGCGCCGGGGGCCGGGGCCCTGCGCTCCGAGCGGTGGCGTGGGGCTGCGGCGTGGGGCCGCGGCGTAGGGCGGTGCCTTGGGCCGCTGGCGTGGGGCGGTAGAGCGGGTGCCTCGGCTGCCGGGGCCGTCAGGGCTGACGGGTGCCGGGGCTGTCAGGGCTGACGGGTGCCCGGGGGCCGTCGGTGCCGTCAGGCGCTGACGAGTGCCCAGATGGCCACGGCGTAGCAGGCGAGGGCCAGCAGCACGACCGGTACGGCCACCGCCGGCGGTGGGCCGGGGCGGCGGCGGGGCGCCGGGGTGGGGAGCGCGGCGCCGCCGCCCGCCGGGGCCGACGGCGCGGTGGGGGCGGCCCCCGGGGCCGGGGCGGTGGCCTGGGGCGGCGCCGCGGCCTGGTACTGCGGGGTGACGGCGACCGGATACGGGGCCGCCGGGTACGGACTGTACGGCTGGGCCGCCGGGGGCTGTGCCGACGCCGGGGCCGGCGCTTGTGCCGGGTGGGGCCGGGGCGGCGGGGCCAGGTGGAAGCTGCCCGTCTCCGACGCGGACGCCGGGGGCGGTGGCGTGGAGGGCGCCGGGGCCTGGGGCGGTACGGCGTGGGGCGCCGGTGTCCGGGAAGGCACGGGCGCCGGTGCCGTCACCGGCACGGGGCCCTCCGGTCCGTACCCGGCCGGCAGCGGGCCGAGCTGGTCGAACACCTCGACCTCGTCGCCCTCGCCGCCCGGCTCCGGCAGCAGCTCCACCGCCGACGCCAGCGCCTTGCGGGCGCCGTTCGCGGTGCGGAACCGGGCCTGCGGGTCCGGCTGGAGGAGCCCGGCGACGACCTGCCACAGCGACTCGGGGATGCCCGCGGGGGCGCCCGGGGTGCCGTGCGCCAGGAAGTGCGCGACCAGGGCCTGCGAGTCGGGCCTGCGGCCCTGGAGGAGGTACAGGGCGACCAGGCCCACCGCGAACAGGTCGGCGGGGAAGTCCGGCTCCTCGCCCATCAGCTGCTCGGGCGCGAAGTACCCGGGGGTGCCGACCACGTAGTCGGTCCCGGTCAGGCGGGGTTCGCCCTTGCGCATGGAGATGCCGAAGTCGGACAGCCTCAGGTGCGGCCGTCCCGTACCGGTCGCCTCCAGCAGGATGTTGGCCGGCTTGATGTCGCGGTGGACGACGCCCTCCGCGTGCACCGCGGCCAGCCCGGACAGCAGCTGGTCGAGCAGGGTGCACACGAAGCGGGGCGGCAGCGGCCCGTAGTCGCCGATCAGGTGCGCCAGGGAGCCGCCGCGGACCAGGTCCATGGTGAACAGGACCTTGTCGTCGTCGGCGGCCCAGCTGGCGGGGGCGAGGACGTGCGGGTGGTCGATGCGCAGCGCCTGCTCGCGTACGAAGCGCAGCAGCGCGTGCGCGTCGCTCTGCTGGAGCACCTTCGCCGCCACGTACCGGCGGCGGCGCTGATCCCAGGCGCGCCAGACGGCGCCCACGCCGCCCCGCCCGATCGGGTCGATCAGCTCGTACCGTCCCGCGAAGACCTCGCCCATCGCGCTGTACCGCTCCCCCTGCCGCTGCCGTCAGCTCTGGTGGGACTCGTAGTGGGCGACCGCCTCGGCGGTGCGCCCGGCCCCGTACACCCGCAGGAACTCGGCGAGTTCGGGGTGGGCGGGTGCCAGGGAGTCGGCGGCGTCGATGATGTCGCCGGCCGCCGCGACCGAGCGCAGCAGCGACTGGATCTCCCGTACGACGCGGCGCACGGTGGGCGCGCCCGAGCCGACGGGGGACTGGCCGGAGGCCGTCAGGACCGAACCGCCCTGGGACTTCTTGATCTCCTCCATGCGGTCCGCCGCCTCGACCGCGCTGACGCTGCCGTCGGCGACCTGCCCGGCGAGCTCCTGGAGGGCCTGGACGCGCTGCACGACGGCCGGGTTGCCGATCTTCGCCCGCTGACCGCTCATCAGCTGCGACAGCATGGGGGCGGACAGCCCGAGTATGGCGGCGAGACGTGCCTGGTTGAGGCCCAGGTCGTCGATCAGCCGGCGGAAGAGGGCCCCCAGCGGTTCGCCGTACCAGCTGCGCTGGAGCTCTCTGGCTCTGGCGGTCGCTTCCTGCTGTGCAGCATCCATGGCGTCTCCCCATCGCTTCGGTTCGCTGCTGCGAACCTCGCGGAGCATCTTACGGAGGGCGGTTGCCGACGGGGAGCCCCAATCTTTTTGCGGCGCACCCCCCGCCACCCGGTACTCTGGTCTGCGACCACCGCGACCCGGCGGTCCACGGGGCCTTAGCTCAGTTGGTAGAGCGCTGTCTTTGCATGGCAGATGTCAGGGGTTCGACTCCCCTAGGCTCCACTTCCCGAGAACCCCTCCCACCTGCGAGAACCAGGTCGGAGGGGTTCTCGCGTACGTCCGCGGCCGGCCGGGCCCCGCCCCCGGCCGGCCCCGCCCCCGGCCCCGGCCCCGCCCCCAGTCGCCCGGCCCCCGGTCGCCCGGCCCCCGGCTCCATGGCCCGGCCAGCGGGCTGAGGGGGCATCCGCGGGCCGGAGCGGAACGCCGGGGACGCGGTCGGCCGGGGTGGGCGGGACGCGGTACGGGACACGCGTGGGCGTGGGCGGGCACCGCGTCCGCCCGACCGGCGGGCGAAAAGGTGCGGGGCGGGCGCGCGTGCCGAATCGTGGACAGCGGTGCGTCCCGCGCCCGTCGCCGGGGAGGCGGACACGGCGCCCTCCGCCCGTGCCGCTGCTCCCGGCCACCGCGGCCCCGGCTCGCCCGGAGTGCCCGCGGCCCCCGTGGTCGCACGGGCCGGGGGGAGGGCGCCCTGCCCGCCGCTCGCGGCCGGGGCCGCCGCGTACCCGGCCGACCGGCCCCGGGTGCGCCGCCCCGCCCGCGGGACCGGGGCGGGGAAGGCCCCGCGGGACGGGCCGGCCGTGTCCGCGCCCCCACACGAAAGGCTCCTCATGCATCCCGTACTCAGCACCGAGGTGCTCGCCGAGCTCAGACGGCCGCGCCCGTACCCCGCGCTGTCCCTGACGATGCCGACCCACCGCCGGCAGCCGGACAACGCCCAGGACCCGGTGCGGCTGCGCACGCTCGTGGCCAGGGCGGAGAGGGCGCTCCAGGACGACCCGGCGATCACGCGGGAACGGCGCGCCGACGTGCTGGAGCAGCTGGAGCGGGCCGTCGCCGAGTTCGACCTGGCGTACGCCGAGGACGGGCTGGTGCTCTACGCGGCGCCGGGGGAGCACCAGGCGTGGTCCCTCGCCCGCACCGTGCCGGAACGGGTGGTCGTCTCCGACACCTTCCTCACGCGCAACCTCGTCGCGGCCCACGCCGCCGAGCAGCCGCAGTGGGCGATGGCCCTGGCCGCCGACCACGTGTCCCTGTGGAGCGCCGGGCCCGAGCGGGCCGTGGAGTACACGGGGGGCGGGTTCCCGCTGACGCGCAGCCTGGAGGTCCCCGACGCGGAGCGCGAGCAGCGCGTCGGCGATCTCGCCAGCAGCTACCGGGACGAGGACACGCGTGCCTTCTTCCGCGCGGTGCACGGCGCCCTGCGGACGGTCCTCGACGCCGCGCCGAGGCCGCTGACCGTGTTCGGCGACGCCCCCGCGCTCGCCCTGCTGGAGGAGACCGGGCCCCTGCCCCAGGGCACCCTGACGGTCCGGCACGGCGGGCTCGCCAGGGGGCCGGCGGAGGCCGTGCGCGAAGCCGTCGGCCCCGTGCGCGGCGCGCGGGACGAGGCGCTGGCCACGACCGTCTCCGCGGAGCTGGAGGCGGCGCGGGGGCGGCACGAGTACGCCGGAGGCCTCGACGAGGTGTGGCGGGCGGCCGGCGAGGGCCGTATCGGGCTGCTCGCCGTGGAGGAGCACCACCGCGCCGTCGTGCGGGACCGCGGCGATCACCTGGAGCCGGCGGACCCCGGTGCGTCCGGCGCGCGGGACGACATCGTCGACGAGATCGTCGAGAGGGCCCTGGAGAACGGCGCCGAGGTGCGCTTCGTACCGGACGACACCCTCGCGGACGCGGGCCGCATCGCCGCCGTGCTCCGGTTCTGACCCCGCGCCGGGCGGCACGTCCGCCAACGGACCTGCCCGCTTCGCGCGCGCAACTTGCCCGTCGGTCTCCTCGCGGGGCCGGGGCCGGGGCCGCAACCGCGCCAGAGCCCTCCCGACGCGGCCGGGAGGGCTCTGGCGCGCCTGCCGCCTGCCGACCGTGCGGCGCACGTCCGCGGACCCACTCCGGGCGGGAGCGCCACTCGGGTGGGCCGTACGGGTGGTGTTCATCGGAAGATCTGCGCGCTGAGGGCGTCGCTCCCTGGCATGCCGAGATGCGTACACATCATGAGAAAGGTATGTAGATCGCCCGATCCGCAACGCGATGGGAAAGCGAGGGGCCATGGCCGCCGACAGGGTCAAGCAGTTCTGGACCGCGATCGTTTCCTTCTTCTGCGAGCTTCTCGCCTCGCTCCGCGCGGCGGCGCCCGTCGCGTCCGTCGCGGGCCGGTGGGGCGGGTCCGCCTCCCCGGCCGTCCTCACGGCTTCCGCCGAGGCGCTCGCCCTTCCGGCGCAGCGCGCCGCCGGAGCCGCGGTCCGCGCACCGGCGCGGGACGGACTCGGGGCCGGACGCGGGAAGGGGGCCGTGGCCGGTCGAGCCCGGCGAGTGGAGCGGGACCGGGCCCTGCCGCCGACGATCAAGCAGCGCATCCGTGCCGAGGCCCACGGCGCCTCCCCCGCCGTACGCCGTCTGTCCGCCGCCGCTGCCCTGGCGGCCGGCCACCCGGCGGACCCGGCGGACCCGGCGGCCGGCCACCCGGCGGCCGACCGGACGAGCGAGGCGGCGAGCGGTCCGGTGAGGCCGGAGAGCGCCGCCGCCGGCGGCGCGGGCGCCGAAGCGGGCGTACGCCCCGTGCACGCCGGAGCGGCGGCCGGGCCCTGGACGCCCGCCGCCCCTGCTGCCTGCTGACGAACCCGCGTGCGGAGAGGCGCCCCGCCTCACCGCCGGCGCCCGGCCGCCATCCGGGCGATCGCGACCCGACCGCCCGTCTGTCTCAGCGCGGTTCGTCGCCGTTCTCCGGCTTCTCCGGGCTCTCCGCTCCGAGCGTCTCCGACCCGCTCCCGGTCCGGGCCGACATCGGACCGCTGCCGTCGACGGACGTGAGCGTGGCGCCCTCGGCCAGCTCCGTGGGCGGCTCGACCAGCCAGTCCGGGTTGGCCTGCCGGTCCCACCACCTCCACACCGCGACGGCGCCGCCGACGACCGCGCCCACGAGGGCCAGGGTCCGCAGGGCCTGCCGGTTGCGGGCGCGGCGCTCGTGCCGCTTCACCAGCTTCTTGATTTCCTCGGCCGTCACCTGGCCCCGCAGCGCCGCGAGGGCCGCCGCCGAGCGGGACGCGGCCTCCTCGCGGGCGGGGCCGGCGGCGGCCATCGCCTGTTCCAGCCGGGGGGCCGTGTAGGAGACGGCCTGCCGCGCCGCCCTGCGGGTCTCGCAGTAGGCGCGCTGCGCGGCGGCGTCGACCTTCGGCGGCACGTGCGGGGCGACGTACACGTCGTAGCCGACGCGAGCCTGCCGTGTGGCCTTGGAGACCTTCGGCGCCATCTTGACGCGCGCCTCGCGCGCGTAGAGCGCGGCGTGCTCCCTGGCCGCGCCGGCGTAGGGCGCCACCACGTCCGCGGCGTGCAGCACGCTCTCCTTGGCCGAATCGGTGGCGGCGCGCACGCTGTCCATGCGGGTCACGGGATCCTCCTCCTCGGTGGCGGGTCGATACCCCACCTTTCCGCCGTTTTGGAAATCATGCCCCGGTGCCTCCGGCTCGGCATGCGGTGCGGGCATCCGGGGCATTCCCGTGCGACGCTCCCGCGCTTTGCCGCCCGCCCGGCCTTCCGTGCGAGGATCGACGGTGTAAGAGAAGACCGTAAGGAAGGCACATCGTGGCCGAGCAGCTTTACGCCACCCTGAAGACGAACCACGGCGACATCGAGGTCCGGCTCTTCCCGGACCACGCGCCGGTCACGGTCCGCAACTTCACCGAGCTCGCCAAGGGCGAGCGCGAGTGGACGAACCCGGCGACGGGCCAGAAGACCACCGCCCCGCTGTACGACGGCACGGTGTTCCACCGCGTGATCAGCGGCTTCATGATCCAGGGCGGCGACCCGCTGGGCAACGGCACGGGCGGTCCGGGGTACGAGTTCAAGGACGAGTTCCACCCCGACCTGGCGTTCACCAAGCCGTACCTGCTGGCCATGGCCAACGCCGGCCCGGGCACCAACGGCTCGCAGTTCTTCATCACCGTCGCGCCGACCTCCTGGCTGACCGGCAAGCACACGATCTTCGGCGAGGTCGTGAGCGAGTCCGGCAAGAAGGTCGTGGACGCCATCGCCGGGACGAAGACCAACCCGCGCACGGACCGCCCGGTCAACGACGTGGTCATCGAGTCCGTCGTCGTCGAGACCCGCTGAGGTCACCCGAAGGACGACCCCCGGTTCCTCCGGGGAACCTTTCCGCCCCGTCCGTCCGTAAGGATGGACGGGGCGTTGGTACGCGCGACGACGACGAGGGGTTTCCCATGGAGCAGGACCAGGCGCCGAACGGGCTGTCGAGCTGCTACCGGCACCCCGGCGTGGAGACCGGTATCCGCTGCACGCGCTGCGAGCGGCCGATCTGCCCGGACTGCATGGTCGGGGCGTCGGTCGGCTTCCAGTGCCCCGACTGCGTGCGCGGCGGTTCGGGCACGGGGCACGCCCCCGGGGTGTCCCGGCCGAGGAACGTCGCGGGCGGCGCCATCGCCTCGGGGGACCAGCAGCTCGTCACCAAGGTCCTGATCGGGATCAACGTGGCGGTGTTCCTGGCCGGGCTGTTCGTCTCCGGGCTGGTCGACCGGCTGGTCATGATCGGGCTGGCCTTCGACCCGGAGCTGGCCCGGGTGGTCGGCGTGGCGGACGGGGAGTGGTACCGGCTGCTGACGGCGGCGTTCCTGCACCAGGAGGTGTGGCACATCGCGTTCAACATGTTCGGCCTGTGGGTGCTGGGCGGTCCCTTGGAGGCGGCGCTCGGCCGGGTGCGGTACCTCGCGCTCTACCTGCTCTCCGGACTCGCGGGCAGTGCCCTCACCTATGTGATCGCGGCGCCCAACCAGGGTTCGCTGGGCGCGTCCGGCGCGGTGTTCGGCCTGATGGGCGCGACGTTCGTGCTGGCCCGCCGACTCCGGTACGACATGCGCCCCGTCCTGGGCCTGATCGCCCTGAACGTGCTCATCACGGTGGTCTTCCGGGACTCCATCGCCTGGGAGGCGCACCTCGGCGGCCTGGTGGCGGGTGCCGTCATCGCGTACGGCATGGTCGGCGGCCCGCGAGCGACGCGGGCGCTGTTCCAGTGGGGGGCCTGCGGGCTGGTGTTCGGCGTGACGCTGGTGATGGCCGTGATGAGGACGGCCGCGCTCACCTGAGCGGCACCTTTCCCCAGAGTTGTCCACAGGCTGTGACGGCCGGGCCGCACAGGGTCGGGAACACCTGTGCCCCTCGGTGCTGAGCTGGGGATTCGGCGAGCGGCGAGGGGTGGCGAGGTGGGCTCGGGGGTGCCGGCGCAGTCACATCGGCGTCAACAGCATGCGAGTTATCCACAGATCGTCTGAACTTTTCCACGGCTGTGCACAACGCTGTGGATAACCCTTGCGAGGGCTTGACGGGGCGACGGGGCTTCCGCTATCCCCGCCGCACCGCCGGGACCGGTCGGCCCGCTACTTCCACTGCGTGGAGACGGCGAACCCGGCGGCGATGAAGCCGAAGCCGACGGCGACGTTCCAGTTCCTCAGGGACTCCATGGGCAGCGTGCCGTCGGTGACGAAGAAGACCACGATCCAGGCCAGCCCGATGGCGAACAGCGCCAGCATCACCGGAGCGACCCAGCTGCGGTTGGTCAGCTTGATGGCGGTCGCCTGCTTCGCGGCGGGCGGCGGCGTGAAGTCGGCCTTCTTGCGGATACGTGACTTCGGCACGAGGGACTCTCCTGTCGATGCGCTGCGTGACCGCGCGGGAACGGTGACTGGTGCTGGCGCGGGCTGGGTACGAGGTGGCCCGCTACCCCGCCCGGGCGTCCGTTAGCGTAGTGCTTCCCGGACGCCTGAGGAGATAAGGGTACGTTGAGCAATTCCGCCGACTCTCCCACGGAGCCGGCCCGGCGCGGTACCTGGCGGCCGGTCCGGTTGCTGACCGCTGCCGTCTTCGCGCTGGCCGGCCTGATCTTCGTCACCAGCTTCAACACCGCCAAGGGCACCAACATCCGCACGGACGACTCGCTGCTGCGGCTCTCGGACCTCGTCCGGGACCGCAGCGACAAGAACGCCGAGCTGGAGCGGTCCACCGCGGCCGTGCGCGCCGAGGTCGACGCCCTCGCCCGCCGCGACGACGGCTCCAGTGAGGCCGAGGACGCCCGGCTCGGCGCGCTGGAGAAGACGGCGGGCACCACGGAGGTCTCCGGCGGCGGGCTCACCGTCACCCTCGACGACGCCCCGCCGGACGCGCGCGCCGCCCCCGGCTACCCCGAGCCCCAGGCCAACGACCTGGTCATCCACCAGCAGGACCTCCAGGCCGTCGTCAACGCCCTCTGGCGGGGCGGCGCCGAGGGCATCCAGGTCATGGACCAGCGGCTGATCTCCACCAGCGCGGTGCGCTGCGTCGGCAACACCCTGATCCTCCAGGGCCGCGTCTACTCCCCGCCCTACAAGGTCACGGCCGTGGGGGACACCGGGAAGCTCCGCAAGGCCCTCGCCGACTCCCCCGCCCTCCAGAACTACCAGCTCTACGTGAAGGCGTACGGCCTGGGCTGGAAGGTCGAGGAGCGCGGCGCGACGACCCTGCCCGGCTACACGGGCACCGTCGACCTGCGCTACGCGCAACCGGCCGCCTAGCGCGCGGCGTCCCGGTCCTCCGGGGGCACGTCCCGGTTTTCCACAGGGGCCCCACCGGGTGGGGATCGCCCCGTAGTCTGGTGCGGTATCGAAGGAAGGGACGGCGGACGTCATGTACGGCTGGATCTGGCGGCATCTCCCGGGCAACGCATGGGTGCGGGGACTGATCTCGCTCGTGCTCGCCCTCGGCGTCGTCTTCCTCCTCTTCCAGTACGTGTTCCCCTGGGCGGAGCCTCTGCTTCCGTTCAACGATGTGACGGTGGACGGTCAGTGAGCGCGCGCATCCTCGTCGTCGACAACTACGACAGCTTCGTCTTCAACCTCGTCCAGTACCTGTACCAGCTCGGCGCCGAGTGCGAGGTCGTGCGCAACGACGAGGTCGAGCTCGCCCACGCCCAGGACGGCTTCGACGGCGTCCTCCTCTCGCCGGGCCCGGGTACGCCCGAGGAGGCCGGGGTCTGCGTCGACATGGTCCGGCACTGCGCCGCCACGGGTGTCCCGGTCTTCGGCGTCTGCCTCGGCATGCAGTCGATGGCGGTGGCGTACGGCGGCGTCGTGGACCGCGCGCCCGAGCTGCTGCACGGCAAGACGTCCACGGTCGTCCACGAGGGACAGGGCGTGTTCGCCGGCGTGCCCTCGCCGTTCACGGCGACGCGGTACCACTCGCTGGCCGCCGAGCCGGCCCGGCTGCCGGACGAGCTGGAGGTCACGGCCCGCACCGAGGACGGGATCATCATGGGCGTCCGGCACCGCGAGCACGCCGTGGAGGGCGTGCAGTTCCACCCGGAGTCGGTGCTGACCGAGCACGGCCACCTGATGCTCGCCAACTGGCTGGAGCGGTGCGGTGACACCGGTGCGGTCGGCCGCTCCGTGGGCCTCGCGCCGGTGGTGGGCAAGGCCGTCGCGTGACCGCCGCGCGCCCGGAGCACGACGCGGCCGGGAGCGGGGACGGGCACGGCCCGGAGGGCTCGCCCTGGTTCCGGGCGGCGGGCACCCCGGCGGGCCAGGAGCCCGTGCCCGGAGCCGCGGGCGCCCCGCACGGGTGGCCGCAG
Organism: Streptomyces fradiae ATCC 10745 = DSM 40063; assembly: GCF_008704425.1. Lineage (NCBI taxonomy): Bacteria > Bacillati > Actinomycetota > Actinomycetes > Kitasatosporales > Streptomycetaceae > Streptomyces > Streptomyces fradiae. The sequence goes on along the minus strand of NZ_CP023696.1, from coordinate 3,326,966 downwards.
CAGCCGTACCCGGCGCCCACCGACCCGGCCTACCCGCCGCCCACCGACCCGACGTCCACCGGCCCGGCGCCCACCGACCCGGCCTACCCGCCGGCCACCGGCTCTGCGCACCCGGCCTACGGCGCCGACGGCGTCACGCAGGACCCGTACGCGTCCCACGCCCCGCCCCAGCCGTACGACCCCGCGGGGTCCTACCCGGCCGGCCCCGACCCGTACGCGGCCCGCCAGGGCTACGCGGAGCCCTACGAGCAGCCGTACACCCCCGCCGGGGCGCCGGTGGGCGCCCGGCCCCCGGACGCCTCCGCGACGCCGCCCGCCGACGTCTCCGCGACGGCGGTGCTCCCGACCATCGGGCCGGACCCGCGCCCCGGCCCGTCGAGCCCGCGTCCTGACCCGGCGGGCCCGGACCCCGCCGCGGCGGACGCGGGCCCCGGCCGACTGCCGGAGGACGACCCGCGGTCCGGCCCCGTACCGTCACGGCACGCCGGTGCGCCGCCGACCGGGGGCCGCGCGGAGCGGCGCCGCGCGGCGAAGGGCCGCGGCGGCCGGCGGAAGGGCCCGGCCTCTCCCGCCGCCTCCGCCAGTCCCGCCTCCGCGGCCTCGCCCTCCGGGGCGCCCCTCTCCCGCGTGGAGGCCCGCCGCGCCGCCCGCGCAGCCAAGGACGGCTTCGGCGTCATCGCCAGCCGCGTCATGGGCGAGCTGTTCATCACCTTCGGCGTGGTCATGCTCCTCTTCGTCGCCTACCAGCTCTGGTGGACGAACGTGCAGGCGGGCATGGAGGTCGACAAGGCCAAGAGCCGGATCGCGGAGGACTGGGCCAAGGGCGGCACCGACCGGACGCCGGGCGTCTTCGAGGCCGGTGAGGGCTTCGCGATCATCCACATCCCCAAGCTCGACGTCGTCGTGCCCGTCGCCGAGGGCATCGACAAGGAGAAGGTCCTCGACAAGGGCATGGCCGGCCACTACGCGGAGGGCGCCCTCAAGACCGCCATGCCCTCCGACAAGCAGGGCAACTTCGCGGTCGCGGGCCACCGCAACACCCACGGCGAACCGTTCCGGTACATCAACCGGCTGAAGCCCGGCGACCCCATCGTGGTGGAGACCCGCGAGGCGTACTACACGTACGAGATGGCCAGCATCCTGCCGCAGACCCCGCCGTCCAACGTCTCGGTGCTCAAGCCGATCCCGGACGGCTCCGGGTTCACCGAGCCGGGCCGGTACCTCACGCTGACCACCTGCACCCCCGAGTTCACCAGTACGTACCGCATGATCGTGTGGGGCAAGATGGTCGAAGAACGGCCGCGCAGCAAGGGCGTACCGGACGCGCTCGCGGGCTGACACCTCAAGACGGGACAGATGTAGTGGCACGTGCGCGCAGCCGGATCGCCGGCGTCATCAGTGTCTTCGGCGAACTGCTGATCACAGCGGGCGTGCTGATGGGGCTGTTCGTCGTCTACTCGCTGTGGTGGACGAACGTCCTGGCGGACCGCGTGGCCGGCGAGCAGGGCGACGCGGTGCGCCAGAGCTGGACCGACACGGGCCCCGGAGCCCTCGACACCAAGGGCGGCCTGGGCTTCCTCCACGTCCCCGCGATGGGCGACGAGGTCCTGGTCAAGGAGGGCACCGGCCCGGAGGTCCTCAACCACGGCGTCGCCGGGTACTACACGGACCCCGTCAAGTCGGCCCTCCCGCAGGACGGCACGGGCAACTTCTCGCTCGCCGCGCACCGCGACGGCCACGGCGCGAAGTTCCACGACATCCACAAGCTGAAGGTCGGCGACCCGATCGTCTTCGAGACGAAGGACACCTGGTACGTCTACAAGGTCTACGAGACCCTGCCCAAGACCTCCCGCTTCAACGTGGACGTGCTCCAGCCCGTGCCGAAGGAGTCCGGCAAGACCAAGCCGGGCCGCTACATCACCCTGACGACCTGCACCCCGATCCTGACCTCGGACTACCGCTACATCGTCTGGGGCGAGCTGGTGCGGACGGAGAAGGTCGACCACGCCCGCACCAGGCCCGCCGAACTGGGCTGACGCCGCCCCCTGCCGACGGCCGCCGTGCCCCCCGGGCCCTGGGGGGCCGGGCCATGCCCCGCCGCGAAGCCCCGCGCCCGGCGCGCCCCGCCCGCCCCCGGCCCGGCCCACCCGGCCCGTCCGGCTCCGCCCAGGGCCCGGCGCGGCCCACACGGCCCGTCCGGCTCCGCCCAGGGCCCGGCGCGGCCCACCCGGCCCGTCCGGCTCCGCGCAGGGCCCGGTCCGGCCGAAGGACCCAGAGCCCGCACTCTCCCCCGGAACGGCCCCGCCCGGGCACGCGGAAGGCCCGGCGCCTCCGAGGAGATGCCGGGCCTTCCGAGGGCCGCGAAGGGCGGCTAGGGGCGCGAGCGCAGGGCCGTGCCCGTCACGCCACCGAACCAGCCGGAGTTGTCGTCGTCCTCGTTCCCGCCGTCGTTGCCGCCGGGGTTGCCGTTGCCGCCCCCGCCGAGCGCGCGGGTCTTGACGGTCACCGGGGTGTTCGGGTCGACCTTCTTACCGGGCTTCGGGTCCTGGTCGACGACGAACACCATGTCGTTGTCCGGCCCCTCGGCGATGCTCACCTGGAGGCCGCGCTGCGCCAGCACCTGCTTGGCCTGGCCCAGCATCAGGCCGGTGACCTGGGGCACGTCGACCTTCTGCTGCTGCGGGCCCTTCGACACCTTCAGCGTCACGGTCGAGCCCTTGGCGACCCGCTCGTCGGCCTTCGGGTTCTGGTCGAGGACCTGCCCGGCCGGCGCTTCGGAGTCCACGTCCTCACGCACCACCTGGAACTTCAAGGTCTCCAGCTGCGCCTTCGCGTTGTCGAACTGGCTGTCGACGACCCTCGGGACGGGCACCTTGCCCTTCACCGCGACGGTGATCGTGACCTTGGCGCCCTTCTCCTGCTCGGAGCCGCCCTCCGGGTCCTGCTTGATGACGGTGCCCTCGGGCTTGTCGGACTCCTCGGTGACGACCTCGACCTTGAACTCCTCCTTCTCGAGGGTGGTCGTCGCCAGCTCCTTCGACTGCTCCAGGACGGTCGGCACCTTCACCTTCTCGGCGCCCTCGGAGATCCAGACGCCGATCTCGCCGTTCTCGTCCATCTGGCTCGTGCCGTCGGCGGCGGGGTCCTGGCGGCAGACCGCGCCCTTGGGCTGGTCGCAGTGCTCCCGCCCCTTCTCGGCGATCCGGACGCCGGAGCCCTCGGCCGTCGACTTCGCCTCCTCGTAGGTCTTGCCGACGAGGCTGGGGACGGTCACCAGCCGGGTGTCGTCGCCGCCGAAGACGGTCTTGCCGATCAGGATGGCGCCCACGAGGACCAGGACGCCCGCGAGGACCAGCAGGATCGTCGACAGGTTGGACTTCTTCTGCGGCGGCCTGCGGCGGCCGGCGCCCCGGTCGTCGTAGCCGTAGCCGCCGTCGTCCGGGTTCATCGGGGGCAGCATCGAGGTCTGCGCGCCCGCGTCGGCCGGGTGGTGCAGGGCGGCCGTCTGCTGGTTCGGGTGCGGGTAGCCGTAGCCGCCGGGCGCGGCCATGGCGCCCATCGCGGCCGCGGCGGCGACCGGCTGCCCGTCGAGGCACGCCTCGATGTCGGCGCGCATCTCGTCGGCCGACTGGTAGCGGTAGTCCGGGTCCTTGACCAGCGCCTTCAGGACGATCGCGTCCATCTCGGGCGTGATCTCCGGGTCGTAGACGCTCGGCGGCTGCGGCTCCTCCCGCACGTGCTGGTAGGCGACCGCGACCGGGGAGTCGCCGACGAACGGCGGCCGCACGGTCAGCAGCTCGTACAGCAGGCAGCCGGTGGAGTACAGGTCGGAGCGGGCGTCGACGGTCTCGCCCTTCGCCTGCTCCGGGGAGAGGTACTGGGCGGTGCCGATCACCGCCGCCGTCTGCGTCATCGTCATGCCGGCGTCGCCCATCGCACGGGCGATGCCGAAGTCCATGACCTTGACCTGGCCGGTGCGCGTGAGCATGACGTTGGCCGGCTTGATGTCGCGGTGGACGATGCCGGCGCGGTGGGAGTACTCCAGGGCCTGGAGGATGCCGACCGTCATCTCCAGCGTGCGCTCCGGCAGCAGCTTGCGCCCGGAGTGCAGCAGCTCGCGCAGGGTGGATCCGTCGACGTACTCCATGACGATGTACGGGATGGACACGCCGTCGACGTAGTCCTCGCCGGTGTCGTACACGGCGACGATCGCCGGATGGTTGAGCGAGGCGGCCGACTGGGCCTCACGGCGGAACCGGGCCTGGAAGGACGGGTCGCGCGCCAGGTCGGCCCGCAGCGTCTTCACGGCGACGGTGCGACCGAGCCGGGTGTCGTGGGCGAGGTAGACCTCGGCCATGCCACCACGGCCGAGCACCGAGCCCAGCTCGTACCGGCCGCCGAGGCGACGCGGCTCATCCATAACTGTTCCAGCCCTCTCCGTCAGTCCCGGCCGCAACCGTGTGTCTGGTCCGGCGGTGTGCTGTCCGCGCAAAGGCTACCGGCCAGGGCGAGCCGATCCGGCCGGGACCGGAAGCTGATACGGGACCGGTACACAGGCTTCGCCGTCACTTGCGGCTGTCCAGCACCGCCTTCATGACCTGGCGCGCGATGGGCGCGGCCAGGCCGCCACCACTGATGTCGTCGCGGGTCGCGTCGGAGTCCTCGACGACCACGGCGACGGCGACGGGGGAGCCGCTGTCGGTCTTGGCGTAGGAGATGAACCACGCGTACGGGCGAGCCTTGTTCTTCTCGCCGTGCTGCGCCGTACCCGTCTTGCCGCCGACGGTGACGTCGCGGATCTTGGCCTTGGAGCCGGTGCCCTTCTCGACGACGTTCTCCATCATCTTCTGGACGAGCTGCGCCGTCTCCGGCGACATCGGGCGGCTCATCTCCTCCGGCTCGTGCTTCTCGATGACGTCCAGGTTCGGAGCGACGAGCTGGTCCACCATGTACGGCTTCATCAGCTTGCCGTCGTTGGCGATGGCCGCGGTGACCATGGCCATCTGGAGCGGCGTGGTCGCGGTGTTGAACTGGCCGATGGACGAGAGGGCGTTGCCGCCCCGGTCCATCTTCTTGTCGTAGACGGAGGCGGCGGCGCGGACCGGGGTGTCGACCTCCGGGTTGTTGAAGCCGAACTTCTCCGCCATCTCGACCATCTTGTCGCGGCCGACCTCGTCACCGAGCTTCGCGAAGACGGAGTTGCAGGAGACCTCCATCGCGTAGTTCAGGGAGGCGTTCTCGCAGCCGCCGGCGTGGTTCTTCATCGGCACGGTCGACAGCGGGAGCTTGTACGGCTCCGGCGTGTCCGTCGGCGCGTTGATGTCCTTGATGACGCCGTTCTCGAGGGCGGCGGCGGCGGTGACGACCTTGAACGTGGAGCCGGGCGGGTAGATCTCGCGCAGCGCGCGGTTCAGCTTCGGCTTGTCCTTGTCCTTCTCCAGCGCGACCCAGGCCTTCTCGTCCTTGCCGGAGTAGCCGGCGAAGCTGCTCGGGTCGTACGAGGGGGTGGAGGCCAGTGCGAGGATCCTGCCGGTCTGCGGGTCGATCGCCGCGACGGCGCCCTTCTTCTTGCCGAGGCCCTCGAAGGCGGCCTTCTGCGCGGCGCCGTTGAGGGTGGTGACGACGTCGCCGCCCTTCTTCTGCTCGCCGGTGAACATCGAGAGCGTGCGGTCGAAGAACAGCCGGTCGTCGTTGCCGGTGAGTATCGAGTCGTTGAGCTTCTCGAGCTGGTTCGAGCCGTACGCCTGGGAGGCGTACCCGGTGACCGGGGCCCACATGGGGCCGTCGACGTAGGTCCGCTTGTACTGGTACAGCGGGTCCTTCGAGTCGACGGAGCCGGTGATCGGCTTGCCGTCCACGATGATGTCGCCGCGGACGGAGGCGTACCGCTCGATCGTCACGCGCCTGTTGCGCTCGTGGGTGTTCAGCTCGTCGGCGCGGACGAACTGCAGCCAGTTGTCCCTCAGGAGCAGGGCGAAGACGAGCAGGCCGCAGAAGATCGCGATATGGCGCAGGGGCTTGTTCACGGGCGGACCACCTGGGTCATCTCGGCGTCGGGGCTGGGGGCGGGGGCGGGCGCCGGGCGGCGCGCGGTGTCGCTGATCCGCAGCAGGATGGCGATCAGGGCCCAGTTGGCGATCACCGACGAACCGCCGTACGCGAGGAACGGCATCGTCATACCGGTCAGCGGGATGAGGCCCATCACACCGCCGGCGACGACGAAGACCTGGAGCGCGAAGGCCCCGGACAGACCGCACGCGAGCAGCTTGCCGAAGGGGTCGCGCGCCGCGAGGGCCGTGCGCAGGCCGCGCTCGACGATCAGGCCGTACACGAGGATGAAGGCCATGGCGCCGGCCAGCCCGAGCTCCTCGCCGACGGTGGCGAAGATGAAGTCGGAGTTGACGGCGAAGTTGATCAGGTCGGAGTTGCCCTGCCCGAGGCCGGTGCCGACCGTGCCGCCGGAGCCGAACGACATGAGGACCTGGGTCATCTGGTCGCAGGCCCACGCCATGTTGGTGTCCGGGGGAGCCGTCTTCAGGCACTCGAACGGGTCGAGCCAGGCGGCCACACGGGACTGCACGTGCGTGGCGAAGGAGCCGACCGCCACCGCGCCGCCGACGGCCATCAGCAGGCCCATGACGATCCAGCTCGTCCGCTCCGTCGCCACGTAGAGCAGGATGACGAACATGCCGAAGAACAGCAGCGAGGTGCCGAGGTCGTTCTCCAGGACCAGGATGGCGAGGCTCAGCGCCCAGATGGTGAGGATCGGGCCGAGGTCCCGCCCGCGGGGCAGGTAGAGGCCCATGAAGCGGCGGCTGGCCAGGGCGAGCGCGTCGCGCTTGACCATCAGGTACCCGGCGAAGAACACCGCCAGGACGATCTTGGCGAACTCACCGGGCTGGATGGAGAACGGGCCGACCCGGATCCAGATCTTGGCGCCGAAGACGTCCGCGCCGAGCCCCGGAACGAGCGGCAGCAGCAGCAGCACGATCGCCACGACCATGGAGATGTACGTGTAGCGCTGGAGCACGCGGTGGTCCTTGAGGAACACCAGCACCAGCAGGAACAGGGCCACGCCGATCGCGGAGTACATCAGCTGCTGCGGGGCGTCGCCGCTGTGGGTGCCGTAGCGGCGCATCGAGTCGGCGATCAGCCGCGGCGACTGGTCCAGGCGCCAGATCAGCACCAGGCCCAGGCCGTTCAGCAGCGTCGCCAGCGGCAGCAGCAGCGGGTCGGCGTACTTGGCGAACCGGCGCACCAGCAGGTGCGCGATGCCCGCGAGGAGGGCGAGGCCCAGGCCGTAGCCGAGCATGCCCGCCGGGATCTCGCCGTCGAGGGCGAGGCCCACGTTCAGATACGCGAAGACCGGGATCGCCACGGCGAACCCGAGCAGCATCAGCTCGGTGTTGCGGCGGCTCGGCGCGTCGATCGCGCCGATCGTGGTCGTGTTGGTGACAACGCTCATGGTGGTGGAAAGGCCCCCCTACGGGTGCTTACTGCTTGCCGCAGTTCGAGGCCAGCCTCTTCTCGTCCTCCGTGAGGGTGGGGCCCGGGGAGGGAACGGCTGTGGTGGGCGTGGGCTTGGGCTTGGTGGAGCCGGCGGTGCCGCCCGCCTGCTCCTCGCTGGGCGGCGCCGACGGGCGGGCGGCGGCGGCCGCGCGGGCCTCCTCCTGCTTGCGGCAGGCGGTCGCCTGGGCGCCCAGCTCCCTGATCTTGGCCTCCGCCTTGGCGAGGCTGCTGCCGGCGATGGTCTCCTCGACCTGCCTCTGCTGGTAGGAGGGGAGGTACTTGAGTTCGATGTCGGGGTGGTCCTTCTCGACCTTCGACAGCGAGACCCAGGCCAGGTCCTGGCTGATGCCGCGGTACAGCGCGACATGGCCGTCGTTCGCCCCGACGAAGTACTGGGTCTGCGTCCAGCGCCAGCCGCCGTACGCGCCGGCGCCGACGAGGGCGAGCACCAGCAGGGTGAAGAAGATCCGCTTGAACCATCTGCGCCCGGCGCCGCGCGGCTTTCTGAGGTCCCGCTCGCTGTACGTGCCGTAGCCGCCGTCCTCGGGGGGCATGCCGCCGTAGCCGAGGTCGTCGCCGCTGCCGGGCGGGCCGAAGCCGCCCGCCGGGGGCTGCCCGGAGCGGCCCAGGCCGGACGCGCGGCCCGCCGGGGTCTGCATGGCACCGCCGTCGTTGAGCAGCGGCTGGCTCTCGGCCACCGCGCCCACGACGACCGGGGTGTCGCTGAGCCGCCCGGCCGGACCGTCGCCGCCGTCGACGTCGAGGACATCCGCGACGATCACCGTGATGTTGTCGGGGCCGCCGCCGCGCAGGGCGAGCTGGATCAGCTCCTGCACGGTCTGCTGCGGCTCCTGGTAGGCGGCGAGCGTCTCCTCCATCGTCTGGTGGGAGACCACGCCGGACAGGCCGTCGGAGCAGATCAGGTACCGGTCGCCGGCGCGGACCTCGCGGATCGACAGGTCCGGCTCGACGTGGTCGCCGCTGCCGAGCGCGCGCATCAGCAGGGAGCGCTGCGGGTGGGTGGTGGCCTCCTCCTCGGTGATCCGGCCCTCGTCGACCAGCCGCTGGACCCAGGTGTGGTCCTGGGTGATCTGAGTGAGGACGCCGTCGCGCAGGAGGTACGCGCGGGAGTCGCCGACGTGGACGAGGCCGAGCCGCTGGCCGGTCCACAGCAGCGCGGTCAGGGTGGTCCCCATGCCCTCGAGCTGGGGGTCCTCCTCGACCATCATCCGGAGCTGGTCGTTGGCGCGCTGCACCGCCGTGCCGAGCGAGGTGAGGATGTCGGAGCCGGGGACGTCGTCGTCGAGCGTGACGAGCGCGGAGATGACCTCGGAGGACGCGACCTCGCCCGCGGCCTGGCCGCCCATGCCGTCGGCGATCGCGAGCAGGCGGGGGCCGGCGTATCCGGAGTCCTCGTTGCCCTCGCGGATCATCCCTTTGTGCGACCCGGCGGCGAAGCGCAGTGACAGGCTCATGCGCACCTGCCCCGTCGACTCTGCCCCGGGGTAAAGCCGGTCTCGAGCCACACTGCCCACCCTCCGGTCGGGAGCCCTCCCCGGTCCCCTGGGACCGCTGCGGCTCGCTCGCTCCGCTCGCTCATTGTCGTACTACTTCCGCAGCTCGATGACGGTCTTGCCGATGCGGATCGGCGCGCCCAGCGGAATCGGGGTCGGGGTGGTGAGTCGGGTCCGGTCGAGATAGGTGCCGTTCGTGGACCCGAGATCCTCGACGATCCACTGGCCGTCACGGTCCGGGTAGATCCTGGCATGCCTGCTGGAGGCGTAGTCGTCGTCCAGCACGATGGTCGAGTCGTGGGCCCGGCCCAGGGTGATGGTCTGCCCCTGGAGCGCGACCGTGGTGCCGGTCAGCGTCCCCTCGGACACGACCAGCTTGGTCGGGGCGCCGCGGCGCTGGCGCTGCTGCGGCGGTGCCGCCGCCTGTCGGCCGCCCTGCTGGGCACGCCCGCCCTCGCGGCGCGAACCGCGCTGCGTGACCCGCGTGCCGAACAGGTCGCTGCGGATGACCTGGACGGCCACGATGACGAACAGCCACAGTACGGCGAGGAAACCCAACCGCATGACCGTGAGGGTCAGCTCTGACATTGCCCCCGCTTCACCCTTCGGCTTGCCGGTAAACGATGGTGGTGCTGCCCACGACGATCCGCGAGCCGTCGCGGAGCGTAGCGCGGGTGGTGTGCTGCCCGTCCACCACGATGCCGTTGGTAGACCCGAGATCCTGGATCGTCGAGGGCGTTCCGGTCCGGATCTCGCAGTGGCGGCGCGATACGCCGGGGTCGTCGATCCGCACGTCGGCGTCGGTGCTGCGGCCCAGCACGAGGGTGGGGCGGGAGATCTGGTGGCGCGTGCCGTTGATCTCGATCCAGCGCCGCACCTGGCCGGCGCCCGGCATGTGGCCGGAGGCGCCCGGCGGGCGGTGCGCGGCGGGGCCCGCACCCGCGCGGTGCGCGCCGGGGGCGCCGCCCGGCGGCGGGGCGGCGGGCATGGGCGGGGCGCCGGCCGGGGGGTACCCGTACCCTCCGGGGCGGCCGCCCGCTCCGTGCGGCGGGCCGGCCGGCGGGGCGCCGTCGACGGGCTGGGCCGACTGCGAGGAACTGGAGGCGAGCGTGCGGCTGCGGACCCGGTACAGGCCGGTGTCGAGGTCCTCGGCCTTCTCCAGGTGGACCTTGATGGGACCCATGAAGGTGTACCGCTGCTGCTTGGCGTAGTCCCGCACCAGGCCGGCCAACTCGTCGCCGAGCTGGCCCGAGTACGGGCTGAGGCGCTCGTAGTCGGGTGCGCTCAGCTCGACGATGAAGTCGTTGGGGACGACGGTCCGCTCGCGGTTCCAGATCGTCGCGTTGTTGTCGCACTCCCGCTGGAGGGCCCCGGCGATCTCGACAGGCTGGACCTCGGACTTGAAGACCTTGGCGAAGGTGCCGTTGACCAGGCCTTCGAGACGCTGCTCGAACCGCTTCAGGACTCCCATGGGGCACCTCCTCCGTCGTTGCCGTCCTGGTACTGCTTACTGATCGTATCCACGCGTCGGGAAATCGGCTGGTTCCCCTTCTCTGCCCTGTGGATAAGTGTCACCTCTCACATCTCCCGTACGGATCGTAGAGGCGCCCTGTGGACAGTGTCCCGCACTCGGGGCACGGCCGGGGCGAGTGGGGGCGGCGGCCGGGGGTCGCGGCCCGGGCGAGCGGGGCCGCGGCGTGCGTTCCGTGCCGGTCCATGCCCGCTGCCCCGCGGCGCGATGCCTCCCGAGCGGTCCTGGTGCTCCCCCGGGGCCTCCCCGGTGACATCGCGGTGCTTCCGTCGATCTCCCTTCGGCGGCCCTTCCGTCCACGTGCGTGCATCTCCTGTCCTCTCGTGCCCCTGTGCCCCTGTGCCCCTGTGCCCCTGTGTCCCTGTGTCCCTGTGTTCCTCTGCCGTCGTGGCCGCGGGCCCTTTCCCCGTGCCCGGGTGCGCGGGGGTTCCGGCGATCCGGTGCCACTTCGGTGATGTGCACGGGGCGTGTGGGGTGTGCGGGGTGCGCGGTGCGGGGCTGCTCGGTGGGGGTGGGCGGGGCGGTCGGGGGCCTGGGGCGGTCGGAGGTGTCTCGGGGGTGTCCCTCCCCGTCCCTTGTTCGCCCGGAGGGCCCCCGAAACAACGGATGTGAACCCACCCCCCGCGACGTGCTAATCTTCTGATGTCGCCAGGCGGTCGCACCGAGAAGGTGGGGCCCGAGGTGGCAACACCCAAATGCGCGGGTGGCGGAATAGGCAGACGCGCTGGATTCAGGTTCCAGTGCCCGCAAGGGCGTGGGGGTTCAACTCCCCCCTCGCGCACCACAGGAGACAGGGTCTCCACCAGGACGGAAGTCCAGGTGGGGGCCCTTTCTCGTGGAGTGGCCGACCCGTGGGTGGTCTTCCGCCGAGCGTCTTCTCCGCTTTCTCGACCTTCCTCGGTTGCCCCGGTACGCCTCACGTGCCTGACGCGGCCGACGTGTTCGTCGTCCGGCTCCCGGCGGGACGGCCGCCGCCCGGTCCAGCAGCCCGCAGGCGCGGGGGCGTTGGGCGTTCCGGCCATGACGCCCCGGTACCGACGGAGCTCCGGCACGCGTGGTGCGGCGGGGCCGTGGCGGTCGTCCACAGGGGGAGACGGGTGGGGGGCGGAAGGGTACGGTCGTCGCACATCTGGTCGAGATCGTGTGATGGGGGGCGTATGGACGAGTTCCGGGCCGCGGTGCCCGCGCAGCGTACGGGTGAGGGTGGCGGTCCGGTGCCGGCCGGGGTGCGGATCCCGGTGGTGCCGGGCTTCGCACGGCACCCCGCGGTGTCGTCCGGACCCGGCGGCGCCGGGGGGCCCAAGGCGCACGGCAAGGCGCTGCGCGAGCGGGTGCCGCGCGCCTCCCACGACATGGTGGCGCTGCGCGCCGGGCGCCCGGACGCGGTGCGCGCCGTGGAGGAGTCCAGCAGGGGCCGGGTGCCCGCACTGGCGCCGATACGGGTGGGCCGCATGGCGGCGACGCCGTTCGCGTTCCTGCGCGGGGCCGCCGGGCTGATGGCGCACGACCTGGCGGGCACGCCGGTGACGGGCGTGGGCGCGCAGATATGCGGGGACGCCCACGCGGCCAACTTCGGCCTGTACGGGGACGCGAGCGGCCGGCTGGTCATCGACCTGAACGACTTCGACGAGACCGTCTTCGGCCCCTGGGAGTGGGACGTCAAGCGGCTGGCGACCTCCCTGGTGCTGGCCGGGCGGGAGACCGGGGCGGACGAGGACGTGTGCCGCGCGGCCGCCTACGACGCCGTGGGCGCCTACCGGCGGACCATGCGGCTGCTGGCGCGGATGCCGGTGCTGGACGCGTGGAACGCGATCGCCGACGAGGAGCTCGTCTCGCACACGGACGCGCGGGACCTGCTCGGCACGCTGGAGCGGGTGTCGGAGAAGGCCCGGCGGAACACGAGCGCCCGCTTCGCCGCGAAGGCGACGGAGCTGTGCGAGAACGGCTCGCGGCGGTTCGTGGACGCCCCGCCCGTGCTGTCGCGCGTGTCCGACGCCGAGGCCGCCGCCGTCGCCTCGGCGCTGGGCCCGTACCTGGCGACGCTGCCGCCGGACCGGCTGCCGCTGCTCGCCCGGTACGCCATCCAGGACGTGGCGTTCCGGGTCGTCGGCACGGGGAGCGTGGGCACCCGGTCGTACGTGGTGCTGCTCCTGGACCACCGGGGCGAGCCGCTGGTGCTCCAGGTGAAGGAGGCGCGACCCTCGGTGCTCCTGCCGTACCTGCCGGAAGCCGGGTTCGACGCCGAGGACGCCGGGCACGAGGGACGCCGCGTCGTGCTGGGCCAGAAGCGGATGCAGGTCGTCAGCGACAGCCTGCTGGGCTGGACGACGGTGGAGGGGCGGCCGTACCAGGTGCGGCAGTTCCGCAACCGGAAGGGCAGCGTCGACCCGGCGGTGCTGCCGGCGGACCAGGTGGACGACTACGGGCGGATGACCGGCGCCCTGCTGGCGCGGGCGCACGCGCACAGCGCCGATCCGCGGGTGGTGGCGGCGTACTGCGGCAAGAGCGACGCCTTCGACGCCGCCGTCGCCGCGTTTGCCGTGGCGTACGCGGACCGTACCGAGGCCGACCACGCCGATCTGGTCGCGGCCGTGCGGTCCGGGCGGGTCGCCGCCGAGCTGGGAGTGTGACGGGAGGGGTGCCGGTCGCCCGTAGTCTGGTCGTGTGACGATCCCGAGCGACGACCTGACCGGCGCCTCCGCGGACGAGGCCGCCGCCACGCCCGCTGCCGAGCGGCTCCCGCGACCCGCCGCGCCCGAGGCCGGCGGGGCGCCCGGCGACCCCGCGGGGGCGACCGGCACGGAGACGGCCGCGGAGGGCCCTTCCGGCCCTTCCGGTGCGGCCGGTGACGACGGGGCCGGGGAGGGGGCTGAGGCGCCTGAGGCGCGGCTGGCGCGTGCCGTCCGGGCGGCCGAGCAGGCGCTGATCGAGTTCGAGATCGCGGTGGAGACCTTCCGCGTCGAGGTGGAGAACTTCTCCCGCCTGCACCATCAGCGGCTCGGCCCGATGTACGCCCGTCTCGACGAGCTGGACGCGCTGATCGCCGAGGCCCGTGCCGCGCACACCGGTGACCCGGAGGACCTGCGCCTGGCGCGGGAGGCCCGCGCCCTGGTGATGCCGATGCCGGGGGTGGACGAGCTCTTCCACGACTGGATCGACTCCGACGGCCTGTCGCCGGAGGCGGCGGCCATGCTGAACGAGCAGCCGGTGCAGGCACCGCGCCGGGTACGGCCGAGCGACGAGGCGCGCAAGCTGTACCGGGAGCTGGTGCGCAAGGCCCATCCGGACCTCACCGCGGAGGAGGCGGAGCGGCAGCGGCGCGAGGACTTCCTCACCCGCGTCAACGCCGCCTACGCCCGCGGTGACGAGGCGCGGCTGCGGCAGCTCTCCGAGGAGTGGGAGGCCGGGCCCGCGCCCGCCGAGCCCGCGCTCGGGGCGGCCGACGAGCTGTACGCGCGCCTGGAGTGGCTGGCCCAGCGCAAGGACATGCTGACGGCCGTCGCGCGGGAGCTGGAGGACAGCGCGATCGGTGCGATGCTGCGCATGGCGCCCGACGACCCGGACCGCCTCCTCGACGAGGTCGCCGAGCAGCTGCTGGCCCGGACGTCCGAGCGCGAGGCGGAGCTGGCTTCGCTGACGGCGTCCCCGTACCCGCCCCAGGAAAGGGAATGACCCCGATGAACTTCGCAACGCTGCCCACCGTGGACGCCGCCTCCGTACCGGGGGACGCCCTGGTCCTGGATGTGCGTGAGGACGACGAGTGGGCCGCCGGGCACGTCGAGGGCGCCCTGCACGTGCCGATGAGCGACTTCGTCGCCCGGTTCGGCGAGGTGACGGAGGCGGTGGCCGACGGGCGGCGCGCCTATGTGATGTGCCGGGTCGGCGGCCGGTCCGCGCAGGTCACCCAGTACCTGGTGCAGCAGGGCATCGACGCGGTGAACGTGGACGGCGGCATGCTCGCCTGGGAGAGCGCCGGCCGTCCCATGGTCAGCGAGCACGGAGGCCCCGCGGCCGTCGCCTGAGCGACGCCCGGCAGGGCTCCTGCCGGGCCCCGCTCCGGGGTCCTGCGACGGGCCTTGAGGGGTGCGGAACGCCGGTGCCCGGAGGGCTCGGGCCTCGGCGCGTCGGGTACCTGGAGGGACGGTCTCCCGGCGCTTCCAGTACCGGATAGGGAACGGCTCCCGGCGCTTCCGGTACCGGATGGCGCCGCGCTCGCCGGGCGGCGGGCTGGGCGGCAGGGCCGACCCGGCGCCGATGTCTCAGCCCGGCCCGTGCGCGGGCCCGATGCGTACGCGGACCCGTTCCGCGAGTGGGCCCGGCCCCGCGAACGGGGCCGGGCCCAGGGCGGACCTGTGGGTGATCGCGGTGCCGTCAGCGGTCGAAGTCGAGCTCGACCTCGGGGGTCATCGCGTGCGACTGGCACGCCAGGACGTAGCCGGCTTCCGTCTCCTCGGTCTCCAGGGCGTAGTTGCGGTCCATTCGCACCTCCCCGGAGACGAGGAAGGCCCGGCATGTGCCGCACACCCCTCCCTTGCAGGCGTACGGCGCGTCCGACCGGCCGCGCAGCACCGTCTCCAGCAGGGACTCCCCGTCCTGGACCGGCCACGACCCGGACCGCCCGTCCAGCGTCGCCGTCAGCGTCGCCGCGGCGACCTCGCCCGGCGCGGGGCGGCGGGCCGTGGCGGAGCCGTCGTCCACGTGGAAGATCTCCTGGTGGACCCGGCTCTTCGGTACGCCCAGGCCCCGCAGCGCCCGCTCGGCACCCTGGACCAGCCCGAACGGCCCGCACAGGAACCAGCCGTCCACGTCGTCCACGGCGAGCAGCGCCGGGAGGAGGCCGGTCAGCCGCTCCTCGTCCAGCCGGCCGGACGGCAGCCCGGTCTGCTGCTCCTCCCGCGACAGCACCGTGACCAGCTGGAAGCGGTCCGGGTAGCGGTCCTTCAGGTCGGCGACCTCGTCGAGGAACATGGTGGAGGCGGCCGTCCGGTCGCTGCGGATCAGGCAGAAGCGGGCCTTCGGCTCGCGCGCCAGCAGCGACGAGGCGATGGACAGCACGGGGGTGATCCCGCTGCCGCCGACGACCGCGGCGAAGTGGCCCGGCCGGGGCGGCAGGACGAACCGGCCCATCGGCTCCATGACCTCCACCGTGTCCCCGGCGGACAGCTCCTTCAGCGCGTACGTGGAGAACTCTCCGCCCTCGACCAGCCGGATGCCCACGCGCAGCACCGGGTCCTCGCCCGGACCGGCGGCCGGGGAGCAGATCGAGTACGTACGGCGGATCTCCTCGCCGGCGGCGGAGGTCCGGCGCATCGTCAGGTGCTGGCCGGGGGTGTGGCGGAACGCCTCCCGGAGCTCTGGCGGCACCGCGAGGGTGACGGCCACCGAGTCGTCCGTGAGCCGTTCGACCTCGGTCACCCGGAGCGGATGGAACATCTACAACTCCTTGAAGTGGTCGAAGGGTTCGCGGCAGGTGGCGCAGCGGCGCAGCGACTTGCACGCGGTCGAGGAGAACCTGCTCAGCAGCTCGGTGTCGGTGGAGCCGCAGTGCGGGCAGCGGATGGCGAGCGTCAGCGGCACGGGGTCCCCGGACCGCTGCCGCTGCGTCCGGGGCGGGGCTATGCCGAACTCGGCGAGCTTGCGGCGGCCCTCGTCGCTGATGTCGTCCGTGGACCAGGCGGGGGAGAGGACCGTGACGACGGCGACGTCCTCGACGCCCCGGTCGTGCAGGACCCGCTCGATGTCCGAGGACATCGCCTCGATGGCGGGGCATCCGGTGTAGGTGGGGGTCAGCTCGACCGTCACCCTGCCCTGGTCCTCCACCCGCACGCCCCTGATGACGCCCAGCTCCTCCAGGGTGAGCACGGGCATCTCGGGGTCGGGGACCGAACCGGCCAGCCGGCTCAGCTCCTCCTCGAGCGGTGTCATGGTCACCACGACGCCCCCGGATGGCTGCGGTGCAGGTGCTGCATCTCCGCGAGCATCCGCCCGAACGGCTCGGTGTGCACGCCCTGGCGTCCGGCGCCCGCGCTCCAGGCCGTGTTCCTCGGCCCCTCGGGGAGGGTCAGGGTCGCCCGGGCGAGCACGGCGGAGACCGACGCCAGCCAGTCGTCCTCCATCTCCCGCCAGTCGACGTCCACGCCCTCGACGGGCTGGAACAGCTCGCCGGTGAGGCGCCACAGCGCGTCGCAGGCCCGCTGCATCCGGTCGTGGCTCTCGGGGGTGCCGTCGCCGAGCCGCAGCGTCCACTGCTCGGCGTGGTCCTGGTGGTAGGCCACCTCCTTGACCGCCTTCGCGGCCAGGCCCCGCAGGGCCTCGCCGGACGCGTCGCCGGGGCGGGGCGCGGCGGCGGCGAGGCGCCCGTACAGCAGGCGCTGGTAGGTGGAGAAGTAGAGCTGGCGGGCGATCGTGTGGGCGAAGTCGCCGTTGGGCTGCTCGACCAGCTGGACGTTGCGGAACGCCCGCTCCTCGCGGAGGTACGCCAGCTCGTCCTCGTCGCCCACGAGGGAGAGCAGGACGCGGGCCTGCCCGAGCAGGTCCAGCGCGATGTTGGCGAGGGCGACCTCCTCCTCCAGCACGGGCGCGTGGCCGGCCCACTCCCCCAGCCGGTGGGAGAGCACCAGCGCGTCGTCGCCGAGGGCGAGGGCCGCCGCGTTCAGGGTGGTCGTCACAGGTGCTGCACCCCCTCGGGGATCTCGTAGAACGTCGGGTGGCGGTAGGGCTTGTCGGCGGACGGCTCGAAGAACGGGTCCTTCTCGTCCGGCGACGAGGCGGTGATCGCGGTGGCGGGGACGACCCAGATGGACACGCCCTCGTTGCGCCGGGTGTACAGGTCGCGGGCGTTGCGCAGGGCCATCTGGGCGTCCGGGGCGTGCAGGCTCCCCGCGTGGGTGTGGGACAGTCCGCGGCGCGAGCGCACGAATACCTCCCACAGCGGCCAGTCGCTGGTCGTCATGCCGTCGCCTCCCCGGTCTCGCGGGTCTCGTCGCCCGTCTTCCGATCGCTGTGCCTTGCGGCGTACGCCGCCGCGGCCTCCCTGACCCACGCGCCCTCCTCGTGGGCGCGGCGGCGCTGCGTGATCCGCTGCTCGTTGCACGGGCCGTTGCCCTTGAGGACCTCGCGGAACTCCGACCAGTCGATGGCGCCGAAGTCGTAGTGGCCCCGCTCCTCGTTCCACCGGAGGTCCGGGTCGGGGAGGGTCAGGCCCAGGGACTCGGCCTGCGGGACGCAGATGTCGACGAAGCGCTGGCGCAGCTCGTCGTTCGAGTGGCGCTTGATCTTCCAGGCCATGGACTGCGCGGAGTGCGCCGACTCGTCGTCGGGCGGGCCGAACATCATCAGGGACGGCCACCACCAGCGGTCGACGGCGTCCTGGGCCATCGCGTGCTGGGCGGGGGTGCCCTTCGAGAGGGCGAGCAGCGCCTCGTAGCCCTGCCGCTGGTGGAAGGACTCCTCCTTGCAGACGCGGACCATCGCGCGGGCGTACGGCCCGTAGGAGCAGCGGCACAGCGGCACCTGGTTGGTGATCGCGGCGCCGTCCACGAGCCAGCCGATGGCGCCGACGTCGGCCCAGGTCAGCGTGGGGTAGTTGAAGATGGAGGAGTACTTCTGGCGGCCGGAGTGGAGCTTGTCGAGCAGCTCGTCGCGGCTGACGCCCAGGGTCTCGGCGGCGCTGTAGAGGTACAGCCCGTGGCCCGCCTCGTCCTGCACCTTGGCCATCAGGATCGCCTTGCGCCGCAGGGAGGGAGCGCGGGTGATCCAGTTCGCCTCGGGCTGCATGCCGATGATCTCGGAGTGCGCGTGCTGGGCGATCTGCCGGATGAGCGTGGCGCGATAGGCCTCCGGCATCCAGTCGCGCGGTTCGATGCGCTCGTCGGCGGCCACGGCGGCGTTGAACACCGCTTCGTACGCCTCCTGCGAGTCCGCAGTCACTGCCGTCATCGGGCCCCCTACCGACCGATCGTTCGGTTGAATGACTTCAATGGTGAGTCGGCGGCCCGTATGGTGTCAACCCTGTGGATAACCGGGGCGGCCAGACGGGGAACGGGGCGGGATGGAGTCGTACGACGGACAGCGCGGACGCGCCGGACACGCGGTCGGCGAGCAGGGCCCCGAAGACCCCGGCAGGACGCTGGAGCGCGGCGGCCTGGCGGCGCTCTCCCTCCCCTACCAGGTGGCCGGTGCGCTCGCCCTCGCGGTGGTCGGACTCGTCGCCTGCTTCCACGTCGGGATGGTCTTCCTGCACGTCGCGCCGTCGAACACGCTGAGCAAGCAGCACGGCGAGACCGTCGACGCCTGGGTGATGCCGGAGTTCGAGCAGAACTGGAAGCTCTTCGCGCCCAACCCCCTCCAGCAGAACGTCGCCGTCCAGGTCCGTGCCGAGGTGTCCGCCGAGGGCACCCGCCGTGTCACCCCGTGGATCGACCTGACCGCCGAGGACGCCGCCGCGATCCGCGGCAACCCCTTCCCCAGCCATGTGCAGCAGAACGAGCTGCGGCGGGCCTGGGACTTCTACGCCAACCAGCACGGCGACGACGACCGGGCGGGCAGCCTGCGCGCCGGCCTCTCCGAGCGCTACATACGCCGCATCGCCCTCATGCGGCTGGACCACCACGACCTGGGCGGCAGGGTCGAGCGGATACAGGTGCGCTCCTCGACCACGGGCGTCGCCGCCCCGCCGTGGAGCCGCGAGAAGAACGACACCCGTCCGTACTACCGGATGCTGCCCTGGTGGACCGTGACCGCCGCCGACCTGGCGGGCGGCGTGACCGTCGGCCGCACCCCGGAGGAGGCACGGTGAAGCAGAGCCCCCGCGTCCCCGCCCCCGCCCCGGCGCCCGCCTCCGAAACGCCGTCCCCCGCGCACTCCGCACCCTCGGCGCGTCCCGAGCCCCCGGCCGCCGGCCGTCCCGGCGCCGACCGGCGCCTCGCCGGGGCCGTCCAGCGCGTCACCGGCTCCGTCCTCGGCCCGTACCAGAGCGCGGTGGTGCGGATCGGGTTCGCCGCGACCTGGCTGATCTTCCTCCTCCGCGAGTTCCCGCACCGCCACGAGCTCTACGGCCCCGACGGCCCGTGGGGCTGGCAGATGGCGCGGGAGCTCATCGCGGACAACCGCTCCTTCACCGCCCTGATGTGGTCGGACTCGGTGGTGTGGTTCGAGGCCGTCTACGCACTCGCCGTCCTCTCCAGCGCGCTGCTGCTGGTCGGCTGGCGCACCCGCGCGACCTCCGCGCTGTTCATGGTGGGCGTCCTGTCGCTGCAGAATCGCTCCGTCTTCATGGGCGACGGCGGCGACAACGTCATCCACCTCATGGCGATCTACCTCGTCCTCACCCGGTGCGGGCGCGTCTGGTCGCTGGACGCCCGCCGAAGGACCCGGCAGGCCCGCCACCCCGCCGGGGCGCGGCCGTCCGACCCGGCGGGAGTCGCGCTCTGGGCCGTCCTGGGCCTCGGGCTCGTGGCCGTGCTGCTGTTCCGCGACCGGAGCGGCGAGCCGTGGATCGTGGTGCTGCTGTGGCTGCTGTGGCTCGCTCAGGGCGCGTGGTGGCTGGTGTGCCGCTTCGCCCCCGGCCAGCCGCGCATCCTGCTCGACGTCATGGCCAACCTGCTGCACAACGCCACCCTCGCGGTGATCATGGCGGAGGTCTGCCTGATCTACGCGACCGCCGGCTGGTACAAGATCCAGGGCTCGCGCTGGCAGGACGGCACCGCCCTGTACTACCCGCTGCAGCTGGACTACTTCAGTCCCTGGCCCGCCGTGTCCGACCTCCTCGCCGGCGCCAGCGTGGTGGTCATGCTCATCACGTACGGCACGGTGATCGTGCAGGTGGCCTTCCCCTTCACCCTCTTCAACCGCCGCGTCAAGAACGTGCTGCTCGCGGTGATGATGATGGAGCACGCCGGGATCGCCCTGCTGCTGGGCCTGCCGGCCTTCTCCCTCGCCATGATCACCGCCGACGCGGTCTTCCTGCCGACGGTCTTCCTGGTGTGGCTGGAGCGCCGGGTCCGCCGGGCCGGGCGGCGGCTGCGGCCCCGGCGGGGCGCGGACGGGCCGACGGGCGCGTCCGAGGGGTCGCCCGCGGGCGGGGCCGGCGAGGTGGCGCGGGGCCCGGCGCCCGGCGACCCCGCGCCCCGTACCCTCGTCGGGTGAGCAGCGAGACGCGGACGGACGACACCCCCCTCCAGTACGACGACGGCTACGGCCCCGGGGTCGGCGTCGGGCCGCACCCGCTGCCCTGGCCTGAGGACGGGCGGTACGACCCCCAGCTGCTCGCCGAGGGCGACCGGCGCAACGTGGTCGACCGCTACCGGTACTGGACGCGCGAGGCGATCGTCGCCGACCTGGACACCCGCCGCCACGACTTCCACGTGGCGGTGGAGAACTGGGGCCACGACTTCAACATCGGGTCCGTCGTGCGGACCGCCAACGCCTTCCTGGCGAAGGAGGTCCACATCGTCGGCCGCCGCCGCTGGAACCGGCGCGGCGCCATGGTGACCGACCGGTACCAGCACGTCCGCCACCACCCGGACACCGGGTCGCTGACGTCCTGGGCGGCGGCGGAGGGGCTGCCGGTCATCGGCATCGACAACCTGCCGGGAGCGGTCCCGCTGGAGCGGACGGTCCTGCCGCGCCGCTGTGTGCTGCTCTTCGGTCAGGAGGGGCCTGGCCTCACGGAGGAGGCCCGCGAGCACGCGGCGATGGTGTGCTCCATCGCGCAGTTCGGCTCGACGCGGTCCATCAACGCCGGGGCGGCGGCGGCCATCGCCATGCACGCCTGGGTCCAGCGGTACGCGGAGATCGGCGACTCCCCCGCCTGAGCGGGGTCGGGGGCGGGGGCCGAGCCGGGCCCCGCCCGCCGAGACCGGCCGCCGTGGCGGCAAGGGGAAGGCCCCCGGCCACCGCCGGCGGGGCGACCGGGGGCCTTGCGCCGGGGCGTCACGCCGGGCGGCGGACCTCCACCACCCGGAAGCGGTTGGCGACGAAGGCGCCGTCGCACAGCGCGGCGTTCGCGGCCGGGTTGCCGCCCGAGCCGTGGAAGTCGGAGAAGGCGGCGGTCTGGTTGACGTACACGCCGCCCGTCAGGTTCAGCGACAGCTGCGCCGACTCCTCCAGGCAGACCTCCTCGACGGCGCGCTCCACGTCCGGCGAGGTCGTGTACGCGCCGACGGTCATCGCGCCCTTCTCACGGACCGTGCGCCGCAGCAGCTCCAGCGCGTCGGCGGTGGAGTCCACGGCCACGGCGAAGGACACGGGGCCGAAGCACTCCGCCATGTACGCGGCCTCGTCGTCCGGCTTGGCGCCGTCCAGCTTCACCATCAGCGGCGTGCGCACCACGGCGTCCGGGAAGTCAGGGTTGGCGACCTCGCGGGACGCCAGGGCCACCTCGCCCAGTCCGGCCGCGGCCTCCAGGCGGGCCTTCACGTCCGCGTTGACCAGGGCGCCCAGCAGGCCGTTCGCCCGGGCGTCGTCGCCGAGCAGGCCGTCCACGGCGGCGGCCAGATCGCTCACCACCTCGTCGTACGACCTGTGGCCGGCGTCCGTGGCGATGCCGTCGCGGGGGATCAGCAGGTTCTGCGGGGTGGTGCACATCTGGCCGCTGTAGAGGGACAGCGAGAAGGCGAGGTTCGCCAGCATGCCCTTGTAGTCGTCCGTCGAGTCCACGACGACCGTGTTGACGCCGGCCTTCTCCGTGTAGACCTGGGCCTGCCGGGCGTGGGTCTCCAGCCAGTCGCCGAACTCGGTGGAGCCCGTGTAGTCGATGATCCGGACCTCGGGGCGCACGGCCAGCGACTTGGCGATGCCCTCGCCGGGGCGCTCGGCGGCCAGTGCCACCAGGTTCGGGTCGAAGCCCGCCTCGGCCAGCACCTCCCGCGCGATCCGGACGGTCAGGGCGAGCGGCAGGACCGCGCGCGGGTGGGGCTTGACCAGGACGGCGTTGCCCGTGGCCAGGGAGGCGAACAGGCCCGGGTAGCCGTTCCACGTCGGGAAGGTGTTGCAGCCGATCATCAGGGCGATGCCGCGGCCGACCGGGGTGAACGTCTTGCGCAGCTCCAGCGGGTCCCGCTTGCCCTGGGGCTTGGACCACTCGGCGTCCCGCGGCGTGCGCGTCTGCTCCGCGTACGCGTACGCCACCGCCTCCAGGCCCCGGTCCTGCGCGTGGGGGCCGCCCGCCTGGAAGGCCATCATGAACGCCTGTCCGCTGGTGTGCATCACCGCGTGGGCGAACTCGTGCGTACGGGCGCTGACGCGGGCCAGGACCTCCAGGCAGACCAGCGCGCGCGTCTCCGCGCCCGCCTCGCGCCAGGCGCCCATCGCGGCACGCATCGCCGGCAGGAGCACGTCCATGTCCGCGTGCGGGTACTCGACGCCGAGCGCCGGGCCGTACGGGGAGACCTCGCCGCCCGTCCAGCCGTCCGTGCCGGGCTGGTCCAGCTCGAAGCGTGAGCCCAGGACCGCCTGGTGGGCCGCCAGGCCCTCGGCGGCGCTCAGCGAGCCGTTCTCCCCGTACGCCTTCGGGTGCTCCGGGTGCGGCGACCAGTAGGCGCGCGTACGGATCGCCTCCAGCGCCTGGTCGAGCGTGGGCCGGTGCCTCTCGGACAGGTGGGCGGGGGTCAGCTGCGCGGCGGCCATGGCGGACCAACTCCTCGGTGAGCTGGGCAGGGACAGGCGGACAGAGCTAGAGTAACCGAACGATCGGTCGGGACAAGGGGGTCTCTCGAACCTGTGGAAAACGCATCGGGGAGGATCACTGACATGACCGACACAGGCGCCACCACACGGGCGGCCGGGGCCGCCGTCGCACCCGACCGGACCGTCGCCGTCGTCGGGGCGGGGACCATGGGCCAGGGGATCGCGCAGGTCGCGCTGGTCGCCGGCCATCCCGTACGCCTCTACGACGCCGCACCCGGCCGAGCCGAGCAGGCCGCGCGGGCCGTCGCCGGTCGGCTGGACCGGCTGGTCGCCAAGGGCCGGATGGCCCCCGAGGAGCGGGACGCCGCCGCCGCGCGCCTCCACCCGGCCGCGGGCCTGGACGAGCTGGCCGACGCCGCCCTCGTCGTGGAGGCGGTCGTGGAGCGCCTCGACGTCAAGCAGGAGCTGTTCAAGGCCCTGGAGAAGGTGGTGGGCGACGACTGCCTCCTGGCCACCAACACCTCCTCGCTCTCCGTCACCGCGATCGGCGGGGCGCTGCGCCTGCCCGGCCGCTTCGTGGGCATGCACTTCTTCAACCCGGCGCCGCTGCTGCCGCTCGTCGAGGTCGTCAGCGGCTTCGCCACGGACACCGCCTGCGCCACGCGCGCGTACGAGACGGCCCGCGCCTGGGGCAAGACCCCCGTGGCCTGCGCCGACACCCCCGGCTTCATCGTCAACCGCCTCGCCCGCCCCTTCTACGCCGAGGCGTTCGCGGTGTACGAGGAGCGGGCCGCGGACCCGGCCACCATCGACGCCGTGCTGCGCGAGTCCGGCGGCTTCCGCATGGGCGCGTTCGAGCTGACCGACCTCATCGGCCAGGACGTCAACGAGGCCGTCACCACCTCGGTGTGGGAGGCGTTCTTCCAGGACCCCCGGTTCCGCCCCTCGCTCGCCCAGCGGCGCCTGGTCGAGGCGGGGATGCTCGGCCGCAAGACCGGGCGGGGCTGGTACGCGTACGACGACCAGGGCGTCCAGCGACCCGAGCCGCACACGGCGGAGCCGGCCGACCCGCCCGCGTACGTCGTGGTCGAGGGGGACCTCGCGCCCTTCGGTGAGCTGCTCGACATGATCCGCGCGTCCGGTGTGCCCCTCCGGCAGCAGGAGGAGGACGGCGGCACGCGCCTGGAGCTGCCGAGCGGCGGCCAGCTCGCCCCGGCCGACGGCCAGACCTCCGTCGAGTTCAGCGACGTCGTCTACTTCGACCTCGCCCTCGACTACCGCGAGGCGACCCGCATCGCCCTGGCCGCCGGGCCCGACACGTCCCCGGAGACGCTCGCCCAGGCGACCGGCCTGTTCCAGGCGCTCGGCAAGAAGGTCAGCGTCATCGGCGACGTGCCCGGCATGATCGTCGCGCGGACCGTGGCGCGCCTCGTCGACCTCGCGCGCGAGGCGGTCGCCAAGGGCGTCGCCTCCGAGGAGGACGTGGACACCGCGATGCGGCTCGGCGTCAACTACCCGCTGGGGCCGATCGAGTGGGGCCGCAGGCTCGGCCGGGGCTGGGCGTACGAGGTCCTGGAGGAGATGCACCGGCGCGACCCCTCCGGCCGGTACGCGCCGTCCCTCGCGCTGTACCGCCACTCCTACGCCGAGGACGGGGCCGGTGCGCCGGACGCGGCCGGCGGAGCGCCCGACACCGCCGACCCGGCGGGCACCGCGGGCGAGCGGCGGGAGGACGGGCGATGACCACCGCCAGGCGTGACACGTACACGCCGGAGACGCTGCTCTCCGTCGCCGTCCGGGTCTTCAACGAGCGCGGCTACGACGGCACGTCCATGGAGCACCTCTCCAAGGCCGCCGGGATCTCCAAGTCCTCGATCTACCACCACGTGGCGGGCAAGGAGGAGCTGCTGCGGCGGGCCGTGAGCCGGGCCCTGGACGGGCTGTTCGCCGTCCTGGACGAGCCGCCCGCCGGGCGGGGCAGGGCGGTCGAGCGCGTCGAGTACGTCACGCGCCGCACGGTCGAGGTGCTGGTGGACGAACTGCCGTACGTGACGCTGCTGCTGAGGGTGCGCGGCAACACCCGGACGGAGCGGTGGGCGCTGGAGCGGCGCCGCGAGTTCGACCACCGGGTCGCCGAGCTGATGAAGGCCGCGGCGGCCGACGGGGACCTGCGCTCCGACGTGGACATAAAGATCGCCACCAGGCTGCTGTTCGGCATGGTCAACTCGCTGGTCGAGTGGTACCGGCCGCAGCCCGGCGACGACGCCGGCCGCCGGCAGGTGGCGGACACGGTGGTACGCCTGGCCTTCGACGGACTCCGCACCGGCCACTGACGCCCCGCCCGGGGCCGTCCCGGGCCGGCCCCCTCCGTCGGTCCGGCTTCTCCCACCCGGATGCCCCGGCTCCTTGCGCCGGGGTGCCCAGGCTCTTCCCGCCGGGCCGCCCCGGCCGCCCCGGCCGCCCCCGGTGCGGCCGCCTCCCGTGTGGCCGGGGCCGGCCCCGTGCCGGCCGTTCCCTCCCCGGCCGCCTGCCGCGCCCGCTGCCGCCGGTCCGGCGCCCGGCCCCGACCCTGGCCCTGGCCCCGTCCTCCCCCGTCGCGTGGAGCCCGCCCCGGTGTGCCCGGCGCGGCCCGCACCGCGGGCGCCTCACACCTCGTCCACCGCCGGCGGGCGGTTGAGGTCGGTCTCCTCGAACACCAGCAGCGTGCGCGTGGACAGCACCTCCGGGATCGCCTGGAGCCTGGTCAGCACCAGCTCCCGCAGCGTGCGGTTGTCCGGGGTGTGCACCAGCAGCAGTACGTCGAAGTCCCCGCTGACCAGGGCGATGTGCGCCGCCCCCGGCAGCGCCCGCAGCTGCTCGCGCACCGTGCGCCAGGAATTCTGGACGATCTTCAGCGTGATGTACGCGGACGCCCCCTGCCCCGCCCGCTCGTGGTTCACGCGGGCGCTGAAGCCGCGGATCACCCCGTCGTCGATGAGCCGGTTGATCCGTGCGTACGCGTTCGCGCGCGACACGTGGACCCGCTCGGCGACCGACCGTATGGACGCCCGGCCATCCGTCTGGAGGATCCGCAGGATGTCGCGGTCGATGGCGTCGAGCGGGCGCGGCGGCGCGGCGCGGTCGCCGTCCGGCGGCACCTGTTCCCCGCCGTCGGCCATTTGTTCAGCTCCCATGTCCCCCCGCCTCTCTCTCGTGGACGACCTGCCCCTATCCCAGGCTGTGCAAAACCGTTTGTCCACAGGCTCGGGGCGCCTGTAGCCAAATTGGCTCCACGACCGAACAATCGGTAGGTGAGGCGCGCCACATTCGCGCCGCCCCTCGGGTCTTGTGCCCACTCCCACGAGGAGGTGCTGTCATGACGGTCCAAGAGCTGCCCGGCGCGGCCTCTTACCGACCCGTTCCGCCGCCGGCGTGGAAGCCGCGTACGGACCCCGCGCCGCTGCTCCCGGACCCCGAGCCGTACCGGGTGCTGGGCACGGAGGCGGCGGGCGGCTTCGCCCCCGACGTGCTGCGCCGGCTCTACGCCGAGCTGGTGCGCGGCCGCCGGTACAACACGCAGGCGACGGCGCTGACCAAGCAGGGCCGGCTCGCCGTGTACCCGTCCAGCACGGGCCAGGAGGCCTGCGAGGTGGCGGCGGCACTCGTCCTGGAGGAGCGGGACTGGCTGTTCCCGTCGTACCGGGACACGCTGGCGGCCGTGGCGCGCGGACTCGACCCCGTCGAGGCGCTGACCCTGCTGCGGGGCGACTGGCACACCGGGTACGACCCGCGCGAGCACCGTATCGCCCCCCTGTCCACCCCGCTCGCCACACAGCTCCCGCACGCCGTGGGCCTGGCCCACGCGGCGCGCCTGCGGGGCGACGACGTCGTGGCGCTGGCGATGATCGGCGACGGCGGCACCAGCGAGGGCGACTTCCACGAGGCGCTGAACTTCGCCGCCGTGTGGCAGGCGCCCGTCGTCTTCCTCGTGCAGAACAACGGATTCGCGATCTCCGTGCCGCTCGCGAAGCAGACCGCGGCCCCCTCGCTCGCCCACAAGGCCGTCGGTTACGGCATGCCCGGCCGGCTGGTCGACGGCAACGACGCCGCGGCCGTGCACCAGGTGCTCTCCGAGGCGGTGGCCCGCGCCCGGCGCGGCGGCGGCCCCACCCTCGTCGAGGCGGTCACGTACCGGATCGACGCCCACACCAACGCCGACGACGCGACCCGCTACCGGGTGGACGACGAGGTCGAGGCGTGGCGGCGGCACGACCCGGTGAAGCTTCTGGAGCGCGAGCTGACGGAGCGTGGGCTCATCGACGAGGACGGGATCCGGGAGGCGGCCGACCAGGCCGAGGACATGGCGGCGCGGCTGCGTGAGCGGATGAACGCCGACGCCGTACTCGACCCGATGGACCTGTTCACCCACGTCTACGCGGAGCAGACCGCGCAGCTGCGGGAGCAGGCCGCGCAGCTGCGGGCCGAACTGGACGCCGAAGCGGAAGGCGACGACCGATGACCACCGTGGCGACCAGGGCGGCGGCCAGGACGGCGGCCAAGCCCGCCACCATGGCGCAGGCCCTCAACCGGGCCATGCGCGACGCGATGGCCGAGGACCCCACCGTCCACGTGATGGGGGAGGACGTGGGCACGCTCGGCGGCGTCTTCCGCGTCACCGACGGCCTGGCCAAGGAGTTCGGCGAGGACCGCTGCACGGACACCCCGCTCGCCGAGGCGGGCATCCTCGGCACGGCCGTCGGCATGGCGATGTACGGGCTGCGGCCGGTCGTCGAGATGCAGTTCGACGCCTTCGCCTACCCGGCGTTCGAGCAGCTCGTCAGCCATGTCTCCCGGATGCGCAACCGCACGCGGGGCGCCATGCCGATGCCGCTGGTCGTCCGCGTGCCGTACGGCGGCGGCATCGGCGGCGTCGAGCACCACAGCGACTCGTCCGAGGTCTACTACATGGCGACCCCGGGGCTCCACGTCGTCACCCCGGCGACGGTCGAGGACGCCTACGGGCTGCTGCGCGCCGCCATCGCCTCCGACGACCCGGTCGTCTTCCTGGAGCCCAAGCGGCTGTACTGGTCGAAGTCCGACTGGTCGCCGGAGAACCCGGCGGCGGTGGAGCCGATCGGCCGCGCCGTGGTGCGCCGCGGCGGACGCAGCGCCACGCTGATCTCCTACGGCCCGTCCGTGCCGGTCTGCCTGGAAGCCGCCGAGGCGGCCCGCGCCGAGGGCTGGGACCTGGAGGTCGTCGACCTGCGCTCGCTGGTGCCGTTCGACGACGAGACGGTCTGCGCGTCGGTGCGGCGCACGGGCCGCGCGGTCGTGGTCCACGAGGCCACCGGCTTCGCCGGGCCCGGTGCGGAGATCGCCGCGCGGGTCACCGAGCGGTGCTTCCACCACCTGGAGGCGCCGGTGCTGCGGGTGACCGGGTTCGACATCCCGTACCCGCCGCCCATGCTGGAGCGGCACCACCTGCCGGGAGTCGACCGGATCCTCGACGCGGTCGCCCGGCTCCAGTGGGAGGCGCAGAGCTGATGGCCCGGGTGCTGGAGTTCAAGCTGCCGGACCTCGGTGAGGGGCTCACCGAGGCCGAGATCGTGCGCTGGCTCGTGTCGGTCGGCGACGTCGTCGCCATCGACCAGCCCGTGGTGGAGGTCGAGACCGCCAAGGCGATGGTGGAGGTGCCCTGCCCCTACGGCGGCGTCGTCACCGCCCGCTTCGGCGAGGAGGGCGAGGAGCTGCCCGTCGGCGCCCCGCTGCTGACCGTCGCCGTCGGTGCCGAGGAGGAGGCGCCCGCCGCCTCCGGTGGCGCCGGGGCTGCGGCCGGACCCGCCGCGGGCGGCTCCTCCGAGCCCGCCGACGAGGGCTCCGGGAACGTGCTGGTCGGCTACGGCACGAGTACGTCCACGGCGCGCAGGCGGCGCGTCCGCCCGGCGGCGCCGAGCGCCCCCGCCGCGCCGCGGGCCGCCGCGCCGGCCGCGCCCGCGGCGCCGACGGCCGCGCGGGCGCCCGCCGCACCGGTGGAAGGACCGGTGCCGGTGATCTCGCCGCTCGTGCGGAAGCTCGCGCGGGAGCGCGGGATCGACCTGCGGCAGGTGCGCGGATCCGGCCCCGACGGGCTGATCCTGCGGGTGGACGTCGAGCACGCCTCGACGGCGCAGGCCCCGGCGGAGACGGCCCCGGCCCCCGCCGTACCGGCCGCCGCGCCGGCGGGCGCCGCCGTGGAGCGGGTGCCGCTGCGCGGGGTGCGCGGTGCGGTCGCCGACAAGCTGACCCGCAGCCGCCGGGAGATCCCGGACGCCACGTGCTGGGTCGACGCCGACGCGACGGAGCTCATGGCGGCCCGCGCCGCGATGAACGCCGCCGGAGGTCCGAAGATCTCCGTCCTGGCGCTGTTCGCCCGGATCTGCACCGCGGCGCTCGCCCGCTATCCGGAGCTGAACTCCCGCGTGGACCTGGAGGCCCGCGAGATCGTCCGGTTGCCCGAGGTGCACCTGGGCTTCGCCGCCCAGACCGACCGCGGGCTCGTCGTGCCGGTCGTCCGCGACGCGCACGGCCGCTCCGCCGAGGACCTCACGGCCGAGTTCGCCCGCCTCACCGAGGTGGCCCGCGCCGGGGCGCTGACCCCGGCGGACCTGACGGGCGGCACGTTCACGCTGAACAACTACGGCGTGTTCGGCGTCGACGGCTCCACGCCGATCATCAACCACCCCGAGGCGGCGATGCTCGGTGTCGGCCGGATCATCCCCAAGCCGTGGGTGCACGGCGGGGAGCTGGCGGTCCGCCAGGTCGTCCAGCTCTCCCTGACGTTCGACCACCGGGTGTGCGACGGCGGTACGGCGGGCGGGTTCCTGCGGTACGTCGCCGACTGCGTCGAGCAGCCCGCCGTGCTGCTGCGCACCCTGTAGCCGGGGCCCCGGCCCCACTCCCCGGGGCCGGGCCTCTTCCGGGCGCGAAGCGCCGCCGTCGTGTCGGAAGGCAGCGGCGCCGTCGCGTCGGAAGGCGGTGCCGAGTCACGCCGGGATCCGGCGCCCCGTCCCTTGGGAGGCAGGGCCGCCGTCCGGCCGGCGACGGCGGCGACCATACTGGGCGCGTGACCCGATTCGACGCCGTCGTGCTCGCAGGGGGCGCCGCGAGGCGCCTCGGCGGTGCGGACAAGCCCGGACTGAGCGTCGGCGGGCGGACCCTGCTCGACAGGGTGCTGCACGCCTGCCGCGATGCCGGACGCGCCGTGGTCGTCGGCGGCCGGCGGCCGACCGCCCGGCCCGTCGTCTGGGCGCGGGAGGAACCGCCCGGAGGCGGCCCCGTCGCCGCGCTGGACGCCGGGGTGCGGCACGTCGAGGCCGACACGGTCGTCGTCCTCGGCGGCGACCTGCCGTTCCTGGACCGCGCCGCCGTGCGCCGGCTCGTCGACACGCTCGGCTCGTCGTCCGCCGAGGCGGCGCTGGCCGTCGACGCGGACGGCCGCGAGCAGCCGCTCGTCGCCGCGTACCGCACGGAGCCGCTGCGCCGCGAGATCGCCCTCCTGGCCGCCGAGCACGGCCCGCTCTCCGGGTTGCCCCTGCGTCTGCTGACGCGGGAACTGGACCTCGCCCGGGTCCACGCCCAGCCGCTCGCCTCCTTCGACTGCGACACCTGGGACGACCTCGCCGCGGCCCGGGCCCGCATCAGGGAGCATGGGACCGTGCTGGACGAATGGATCACCGCTGTGAAGGCCGAACTGGGCATCGAACTCGACGTCGACACGTCGCTGCTGCTCGACCTCGCCCGCGACGCCGCGCACGGCGTCGCCCGCCCCGCCGCGCCGCTCACCACGTTCCTCGTGGGATACGCGGCGGCCAAGGCGGAGGGCGACGGCCCGCAGGCCGTGGCCGAGGCGAGCCGCAAGGCGGCGGCGCTCGCCGACCGCTGGGCGCGCGAGGCCGGGCCGGAATGACCGAGCAGGACGTCGACGGAGTCGACGAAGCCCTCGCCCTGGTCGGCCCGCCCCCGGCCGGCCGCGCCGCGTCCCACCCGCCCGGGCACCGCGACACGCCCTGGGAGCGGGCGCGCGCCACGGCGGCACGGGCGGGCCGCGCCACCGCCGCCCGTACCCGCCGCGTGGCGCTCGGCCAGGCGGTCGGACAGGTCCTCGCCGAGCCGCTGACCGCCCTCACCGACCTGCCGCCGTTCGACACCTCCGCCATGGACGGCTGGGCCGTCGCCGGACCGGGCCCCTGGGAGATCCGCGCCGGGGACTCCGTCCTCGCCGGCCACGCCGAACTGCCCGCCCTGCCGGACGGCGTCGCCGTGCGCATCGCGACCGGCGCCCGCGTGCCCGCCGAGACGACCGCCGTCATCCGCTCCGAGCACGCCCGTGCGGAACCGGGCCGCGCGGGACGCCCCGGTGCGGATCAGGGCGGCGGCCATCTGCACGCCCGGCGCGAGGTCGTCCCCGGGCAGGACATCCGCCCGCGCGGTCAGGAGTGCCGCACCGGCGACGAGCTCGTGCCCGCCGGCACCGCGGTCACCCCGGCCGTCCTCGGCCTCGCCGCCGCGGCCGGGTACGACGAGCTCACCGTCGTCGAGCCGCCCCGCGTCGAGGTACTCGTCCTCGGCGACGAACTCCTCACCTCCGGAGTCCCGCACGACGGCCTCATCCGCGACGCGCTCGGCCCGATGCTCGGCCCCTGGCTGCGCGCCCTCGGTGCCGAGGTCACCGCCGTCCGGCGCATGGGCGACGACGCCGAGGCGCTGCGCCGGGCCGTCACCGGCAGCGGAGCCGACCTCGTCGTCACGACCGGGGGCACCGCCGCGGGGCCCGTCGACCATGTGCACCCGGTGCTGCGCGCGGCGGGCGCCGACCTCCTCGTGGACGGCGTACGGGTCCGGCCCGGACACCCCATGCTGCTGGCCCGCCTCACCGCCTCCCGCCACCTCGTCGGGCTGCCCGGCAACCCGCTCGCGGCCGTGTCGGGCCTCCTCACCCTCGCCGAACCGCTGCTGCGCGGTCTCGCCGGGCGCCGCGCCCCCGAGCCGTACCGCGCCCCGCTGCGCGACGCCGTGCAGGGCCACCCCGACGACACCCGCCTCGTGCCGGTCGTCCACCGGGCCGGGCGGGTCGTCCCCCTGCACTTCGCCGGCCCCGCCATGCTGCGCGGGCTCGCCGCCGCCGACGGGCTCGCCGTCGTGCCGCCCGGCGGCGCGCGGCCCGGCGACGAGGTCGAGGTCCTCGACCTGCCGTGGACGGCCTTCGCCGCGGCGCCGCCGGCCCTGGCGCCCCGGCCCTCGGACACCCCGGCCTCGACCGCGCGGCCGACGCCCGCCCAGGGGCGGTGTTTCACGTGAAACCCCGCGGCCGCGCGGTCCGAGAGCAGGCGATAGAGGACCACCTGGGCACCGGCCGGGTCAGCCTGCCCCGGCCCACCGTCGAGCACCCGCTCCGCCAGGTCGGCAAAAGGCTCCTCCTCGCCCTGCTCGTCCTGCTCACCACCGTGGTGATCGTCGTGATCGACCGCGAGGGGTACAAGGACGGGGTCGACGGAGACGTCAGCGTGCTCGACGCCCTCTACTACGCGACCGTCACGCTCTCCACGACCGGCTACGGCGACATCGTCCCGGCCAGCGACAGCGCGCGCCTGGTCAACGTGCTGGTCGTGACCCCGCTGCGCGTGCTGTTCCTGATCATCCTGGTCGGCACCACCCTCGAGGTGCTCGCCGAGCGCACCCGCGAGGAGTGGCGCCAGAAGCGTTGGAGGTTGGCCTTGCGCGACCACACCGTCGTCGTCGGCTTCGGCACGAAGGGGCGCTCCGCACTGGAGACCCTGATGGCCACGGGCCTGAAGAAGCAGCAGGTCGTGGTGGTCGACCCGAGCAACAAGGTGATCGAGATGGTCAACGCGGAGGGTCTGACCGGCGTCGTCGGCGACGGCACCCGCAGCGACGTGCTGCTGCGCGCCGAGGCGCAGCGGGCCCGCCAGATCATCGTCGCCACCCAGCGCGACGACACCGCCGTCCTCGTCACCCTCACCGCCCGCCAGCTCAACCGCGGCGTCAAGATCATCGCCGCGGTCCGCGAGGAGGAGAACGCACCGCTGCTGCGCCAGTCCGGCGCCGACGCCGTCATCACCAGCGCCAGCGCCGCCGGACGGCTCCTCGGCCTGTCCGTGCTCAGTCCCAGCGCCGGCACGGTGCTGGAGGACCTGATCCACCAGGGCACCGGCCTGGACCTCGTGGAGCGGCCGGTCACCAAGGCCGAGGCGGGCCGCAGTGTCCGGGACACCGACGACCTGGTGGTGAGCGTGCTGCGCGGCCACCGGCTGATCGGCTACGACGACCCCGAGGCCAGCCCCCTCCAGCTCACCGACCGGGTCATCACCATCAAGCGGTCGCCCGGCCCCAACGGTGCCGGGAACGCGCTGAAGCCGCACCGCAACGGCACCGCGCCGGGCTTCCCGGCGGAGTAGCCTCGCCGCCATGCGTGCGATCACGATTCCCGAACCCGGTGGTCCCGAGGCGCTCGTCTGGTCCGAGGTGCCCGATCCCGTACCCGGCGAGGGGGAGGTGCTCGTCGACGTGGCGGCGGGCGCCGTCAACCGCGCCGACCTGCTCCAGCGGCGCGGCTTCTACGACCCGCCGCCGGGCGCCTCCCCGTACCCGGGCCTCGAGTGCTCCGGCCGGATCTCCGCACTCGGCCCCGACGTCTCCGGCTGGGCCGTCGGCGACGAGGTGTGCGCCCTGCTCTCCGGCGGCGGCTACGCCGAGAAGGCCGCCGTCCCCGCCGGGCAGCTGCTGCCCGTCCCGAAGGGTCTCGACGTGGTGACCGCCGCCGCGCTGCCCGAGGTCACCGCCACCGTCTGGTCCAACGTCTTCATGGTGGCCCATCTGCGGCCGGGCGAGACCCTGCTGGTCCACGGCGGCGCCAGCGGCATCGGCACCATGGCGATCCAGCTCGGCAAGGCGGTCGGCGCGCGGGTCGCGGTGACCGCGGGCGGCCCGGAGAAGCTGGAGCGCTGCGCCGCACTCGGCGCGGACATCCTGGTCGACTACCGCACCCAGGACTTCGTGGAGGAGGTGCGCCGGGCCACGGACGGGGCGGGCGCGGACGTCATCCTCGACATCATGGGCGCCAAGTACCTGGAGCGGAACGTCCGGGCCCTCGCGGTGAACGGACGCCTCGCCGTCATCGGCCTGCAGGGCGGCGTCAAGGCCGAGCTGAACCTCGGCGCGCTGCTCGCCAAGCGGGCCGCCGTGACGGCGACCTCGCTGCGCCAGCGCCCGCCGGAGGAGAAGGCCGCCATCGTCGCCGCCGTACGGCAGCACGTCTGGCCGCTGATCGAGGCGGGCACGGTCCGCCCCGTCGTGCACCGCACGCTCCCCATGGAGCGGGCCGCGGAGGCACACCAGGTGCTGGAGGACAGCACCCACGTCGGCAAGGTGCTGCTCACCACGGGCGCGGCTGCCGGCGCGTGACGGCGCAGGACGGCCCGGCACACCGCGTGTGCCGGGCCGTCGTCGGCCGTTCGTCGGGGCGGAACGGTGTACGGGCCGGGGGGTGCGGGGCCCGGCCGGGGGGTCACAGGTACGGGCCGCCCGTCCTGCCGCGGGCCCGCCCCTGCTCCTCGTCGTCCTGCAGGGCCATGCCCGGAGGCAGGGCCCGGCGCATCTGCTCCAGCTGGGCGCGGGCCGCCATCTGCTGGGCGAACAGCGCGGTCTGGATGCCGTGGAAGAGGCCCTCCAGCCATCCGACCAGCTGGGCCTGGGCGATCCGCAGCTCCGCCTCGGACGGGATGGCCTCGTCGGTGAACGGGAGCGAGAGCCGCTCCAGCTCCTCGATCAGCTCCGGGGCCAGCCCCTCCTCCAGCTCCTTCACCGAACTGTGGTGGATCTTCTTCAGCCGGACACGGCTCGCCTCGTCGAGAGGTGCCGCGCGCACCTCCTCCAGCAGCTGCTTGATCATGCTGCCGATCCGCATGACCTTGGCGGGCTGCTCGACCATCTCCGTCACCGGGGTCTCACGCGACTCGTCGTCACCGTCGCCGCCACCGCCGCCGAGCGC
Source organism: Streptomyces fradiae ATCC 10745 = DSM 40063 (assembly GCF_008704425.1). Taxonomy (NCBI): domain Bacteria; kingdom Bacillati; phylum Actinomycetota; class Actinomycetes; order Kitasatosporales; family Streptomycetaceae; genus Streptomyces; species Streptomyces fradiae. Next base: position 3,291,760 of record NZ_CP023696.1, on the reverse strand, counting down.
CATCCCGTCCTGCCCGACGATGAGGACCTGCGGGGTCTCCTGCGACCGTTCATTCCTCGGCATCTCCATGCGGTCATTGTCTCGTACGGACGTGCAGGAGAAGGGGTGTGCCCCCGCTTCCGTTCCCGGTGGCCGACGGGGCGCCGGAAACGGGTGTGCCCCGCGCGCGGTGGAGCACTGCGCGCGGGGCACGATCGCCGGTGCGGCCGGTGCGGCCGGTGCGGCCGGTGCGGCCGGTGCGGCCGGTGCGGCCGGTGACCGTGACCCGGCTACGTCGCGGCGCGGCGTGCCACGGCGGCGCGGGAGCGGGTCAGCAGGGCGGCGAGCAGCGCCGCGCCCAGCGGCACGGCGACCAGCAGCACACCGAAGGTCTCCCACGGGATGACGATCGGCACGTGCGGCAGATCAGCCGTGGTCGCGTAGCCGGCGTCGCGGTTCTCCTCGAACCACCGCAGCCGCTCCCGGCGCTCGGTCAGCCGCAGCCCCAGCGCGGGGAGCAACCCCGCCACCGTGCCGAGCACGACCCCCATCACGGCGACCACCCCGCACTGGAGACCGCTGAGGGTGCGGCGTACCCGCGGCGGTGCCCCGACGGCGGCGAGGGTCTTCAGGTCCGCCTCGGCGTCGGCCTGGGCGAGACCGGTGGCGATGCCCGCGGCCCCGATCGTGATCAGCCCGGCGAAGACGGTCAGGGCCAGGAGCGTGATGCTGTTCTCGCTCTCGTAGCCCGCCTCCACCTGGAGCACGACGTCTCCCCCCAGCTTGGCGAGGTCGGCGTCGAGGCGCTGCCGCTGCTCGCTGGTGGGCGGCTGGTCCGTCGTGTAGTACGAGCCCATGGGGGCGGTGGTGAGCCCGGCGGCCTCGGCCGCGGCCGGGGTGAGCACGCCTGCGACGCCGTACGAGCGGATGCCGTCGCGGACCTGGTACGCCGGGAGGGTCTTGACCGTGCCGGGGACGGGCTTCTTCGCCTCGTACGCCTCCTCGGCCGCCTTGGCGTCCGGGATCACCCGCAGGGAGAGGGCGCCGTTCGCGTCGACGTGGCGCTTCCGCAGGGAGACGACCCGGCCCTCGGCGAGGGCCTTCTCCGCGCCCGGGTCGTCGACGCCGAGCACCTTCAGCAGGGTCGCGTCGGCGACGAGCAGCCCGTCGTCCGTGGGGACGTATCCGTCGTCACCGTGCTGGCAGCGCCAGTCGTCGGCCAGCTTGCGGCGCTGCTCCGGGGAGAACCGGGACGCCGGGTCCTCGCCCTCCTCCGTCTCCACCCACAGCGGGCACTCGTTGGCGGGCGGCACGATCAGCTCGGTCCGGCCGCATCCGGCTTCGCTGGAGTACGGGGCGCAGCCCGGCCGCCCGATCGCGATGCGGGCGACGTCGGCGCGCAGTTCGATGGGCAGATGCCGCTGCACGGCCTCGCGGACGGCCGGGACGTCGCGCCCGCCGTCCTCGGTGAGGAGGGTCGACACCGCGCCGTGCGGGAGTTGGGAGACGTACTCGGCGCGCCGCTGGGCGTCGTCGCTGGTCGCGTACGTGGCGACGGCGACCGTGCCGGCGACGGCGGCCAGCACCGCCGCGACGGCGGGGGCCGTGCGCCCCCGGTTGCGCACCGAGTCGCGCAGCGCGAGGCGCGGCGACAGCGGCAGCAGGCGGCCGACCCGTCCGAAGAGGCCCACCAGGGCGGGGGTCATCGCCACGATGCCCAGCTCCGCGAGGGCGCTGCCGCCCGCCACCAGGACGAAGTGCTCGGAGACCAGCGACCCGTACAGGGCGATGGAGGCGCCCAGCAGCGTGGCGCCGAGGCCGACGAGGGGCAGGACGCGGTTGCTCCGGCGCACTCCGCGGCGGCCGGTCAGCGAGGCGAGGACCGTCTCCCGTGAGGCGGTGACGGCGGGCACGATCGCGGCGAGCAGACCGGTGAGCACGGCCACCGCCGCGATCGCCAGCAGCTCCAGCGGCCGGACGTCGAAGGCGCCGAAGCGCGCCCCGAAGAGCTCCTCCAGCCACGGCTGGAGCACGAAGGCGAGGACCAGTCCCAGCACCGTGCCCACGACCGCAGCGGCGACACCGATCACCAGGCCGCCCGCCAGCACGATCGAGCGGATGTGCCGGCGGTCGCCGCCGTTGGCGCCGACCAGGCCGAGCTGGCGGCGCGAGCGGCGGGCGCCGACCGCGAACGCCGGCCCCGCGAGCAGGCAGATCTCCAGCATCGCGAGGCTGACGACGGTGACCGTGGCGATCAGCAGTTCCCGGTCGGCGCCGGGGCTGAGCCGGAAGGAGCCGTACCCCTCGCGCTGGAACAGCGGCACGTCGGAGTCCGGGGGCGGGTCGAGGAGGACCGCCCGCCCGACGACGACGGCGCCCTTGGCATTGGCCTCCTTCACCATGTTCCACGTGAAACCACGCCCGCTGTCGGCCGGAAGCCTCAGCAGATGGGCGGTGGAGATGTGGGGCGTGGCCGCTCCGGTCCCGTCGAGGGCCTTGCGCAGCGGCTCCAGGAAGGCTCCGGGCAGGGCGTTGACCTGCACCGACTTGAGATCGTCGGGAACCTCGTACGAACCGGTGATCCGGTACTCGCGGTCCAGGCCGCGCGCGGTGAGGGTGTCGCCGATCCGCAGCCCGCTCTCCTCGAGGAAGCGCGCGGAGGCGGAGACCTCGTCGGGGCGCTCCGGGAAACGGCCGTCCAGCGGGGTCAGGATGCCCTTCGCGAGCGGGTCGGCGGCCTTCAGCTCCCGGATGTTGGTGTGCAGCAGGCCGTGGGCGGTGCGGAGCTTGCCGCTGCCCGTGCTGTCCTCCAGCAGGGTCGCCCCGGCGGGGAGCGCCTTGCGCAGGTCGGTGCGGCCCTCGGGCGGCGGCTGGTCGTCGTACTTCTTGTCCGCCGGGGTGCTCATGTCGCCGCTCGGCGACTGCTGCACGGCCACGCCGCCGTACTCGGGGTCGGACACCCGGGCGTCGGCGGCGCCCATGAGGCGCGTGGCCTGCTCGGCGGCGGAGGGCTTGGAGGTGCGCAGGGTCACGTCGGCGGCGCTCACCCCGAGGATGGGCAGCGCGATCATCGCGAGGACCAGGAAGCTGCGGCCCTTGGAGCGCCAGGCGTCGCGGCGGGCGATCCGCACGGCGGCGCGCCAGGAGTGGAGCCAGCCGGTCACGCCGCTCCCCCCTGGTTCGACAGAAGGGACTCGGCGCCCGCGCGCACGGTCTGGTCGACGACCGCGCCGTCGCGGAGGAAGACGACGCGGTCGGCCCACGCGGCGAACCGGGGCTCGTGGGTGACGAGCACCGCGGCGGCGCCCGCGTCGCAGCGGGAGCGCAGCAGGGCCAGGACGGACTCGCCGGTCTCCGAGTCGAGGGCGCCGGTCGGCTCGTCGGCCAGGACGAGGCGGCGGTCGCCGACCAGGGCGCGGGCGATCGCCACGCGCTGCTGCTGGCCGCCCGACATCTCGTCGGGGAACCGGTCGGCGAGGTGGGCGAGGTTCATCTCCTCCAGCGCGGCGAGGGCCTCGGTGCGCGCCTTGCGGGCGGACGTGCCGTCCAGCTCGCGCGGCAGGGCGATGTTCTCGGCGGCGGTGAGCGCCGGGATCAGGTTGTAGTCCTGGAAGACGTAGCCGATGCTGCGGCGGCGCAGCGCGGCGAGCGCACGCCGGTCGGCCGTGGTGATGTCGGTGCCCTCGACCACGACCCGTCCGGAGGTGGGGAGGTCGAGGCCGCCCGCGATGGTCAGCAGCGTGGACTTGCCGGAGCCGGAGGGGCCCATGACGGCGACCAGCTCGCCCGGGTGGACGTCGAGGTCCACGCCGCGCAGGGCGTGGACCTCGGTGGCGCCCGTGCCGTGGACGCGGGTGAGCTGCTGGAGTCGCAGCACGGGCTGCTGGGACGGCTGTGGCGTCGGTGTTGACATGGAGGGGTCCCCCCTTGGGCGTGCGCGGGCCACGGTGGGCCGGGCGCACGGAACGGTCGTTTCGGTCTTCGCTGCGGGCTGCGGGCTGCGGGCTGCGGGCTGCGGCTTGCGGGGTTGCGGGTCGCGGGCCGCGGGCCGCGGGCCGCGGGCTACGGCTTCGGGCTGCGGCTTCGGGCTGCGGGCTCTGGCCCAGGCTCACTCCCGCTCCCGGCTCGCCCCTGGCCCGGCGCCCGGCCCCGGGCCACTCCCGGGCCACTCCGGACCTCCCGGACTCCCCGGCACCCGGCCGGTGAGCCGGGTGCCGGGTGCCGGGCGGCGGCGCGCCGGAGTGGACGCCGGCGTCAGTGGTGCCGGGCGGCGCGCTCGGGGCGGGCCTCAGGGCGGGCCCCGGGTGGCGCCGGGGCCGCCTCGGGCGGGGCCGGCTCCTGCGGGGCGACGGCCGAGAGGCGGATCAGCCGTGCCTCGCAGTGGTCCAGCCACCGCGCCTCGGCCTCCGTACGGAAGATGAGCTGCTCCAGTACGAGGAGCCACGCCACGTCGTCGCGGCGCTGCTCCGAACCGCTCTCCAGGGCGGCCAGCGCCCGCGCCTTCAGCCGCGTGTAGTCCTGCATCGCCTTGATCGTGTGGCGGCGCTGGGACTGGATGACGGCGCGGATGTCCACGCCGGGCGCCCCGACGGCCATGGCGAGCTTGATGGCCAACTCGTCGCGGGCGGGGCTGGCGCGGTCGACGGGCCGCTCGAACCAGGTGCGCAGTTCCTCCCGCCCGGCCGCGGTGATGACGTACAGCGGGTGGCCCGCCTCGTCCGCGCCGTCCTGCGCGACCATGCCGTCCCGCTCCAGTCGGCTGAGCGTCGTGTACACCTGGCCGACGTTGAGCGGCCAGGTGGAGCCGGTGCGGGACTCGAACTCCGTGCGGAGCTGGGAGCCGTAGCGAGGGCCGCGTTCGAGGAGGGCCAGAAGCCCGTGGCGGATCGACATACTCAGTATGTATACCGAGTATGCCCAGGGGGGCAACCGTCCTCCGACGGACGGCGCGGGTCCCTCTCAGGGGGGACGGGGAGCGTCAGGAGCGGCGGATCCGCATGCCGAGGAAGCCGAGTCCGAGGCCCATCATCGTCAGCCCCACGCCGAGTGTCAGGACGGGAACGCGCCGGTCGGCGCCGGTCTCGGCGGCCCGGCCGCGCGGCTCCCAGGCGGCGGCGGTGGGGCTCCCGGACGGGATCGCGCCGACCGGGGCCTCCTCCTCGGGGACGGCCTCCGGGTCCGGCCCGTACCCGTCGAAGCGGCGTCGGTCTGTTGCCGTCCCGGTACGCGCTTGCCCGTCCGCGGCGTCTGGCGGGTCGGCCGACGGCTCGGCGGCGGGGGCGCTCGGAGCCGGCGGCACCGACCGGCCGGGGCGGCTCTTCCCGGCGCCGGCGGGGCGCCCGGCGAGCGACGGGCTCGAACCGTCGCCGCGGGGCCGGGGCGACGGCGGCGCGGCCTCGGGTCCGCTCGCGCCGCCGGCGGGCGGGGAGCCGGAGGCCGCCGGCCCGGCGGGGGAGCCGGTGGGGGAGGGGGCGGCGGCCGAGCCGGAGGGCGTGACGGAGCCAGGACCGGAGCCAGGACCGGAGCCAGGGCCAGGGCCCGTACCGGGGGCGGTGGGCGTCGTGGGCGACCCGGTGCCGGGGGGCGCGGGTGCCGTGGACGCCGGGGCCGGGGGAGCCGCGTCGGCGGCTCCGGCCGCCGCGCTCACGCGGGGTGCCCGGGGGGCCCCGCTTCCGCCGTCCGCGTACGCCGCGGGCACCGGACCGGCGCCCAGGATCACGGCGGCCAGCAGGGCGGTGGCCGGCGCGACCGCGCGGCGGGAGGGAGGACGTGGAGCCATGGGCGACTCCCTTTCGCGCGGCGGGTGCTCGTTCCCGCCTACGATCACACACGGCCCCCCGCGGGGGCCTCCCGGAGCAGCCGAATGGAGGAGTGCGGGCGGGTGGACGCGGCGCGAACGGCGTGCGGACGCCACGACGGTCGCCCCCGCGGTGCCGCGCCCGACCGGGCCGGGAGCAACGCCCCACGGACCTCGCAGGCCCCAGGACTCCTCAGTTCCCACGACCTCGCAGGCCCCAGGGCCCCTCAGGTCCCACGGACCTCGCAGGCCCCAGGCCCCCCGGGCCCCGGCCCCAGGCTCCACGGACCCCGCGGGCCCCAGCCGGCGGGCGGCGGCAGGACCCCGCAGGCCGCACGGCCTCGCGCGCGGTGGCTACTGCGGCTTGTTGCCGGTCGAGATCTCCAGGGTGAACTCGGCCGCTTCCTCGTCGATCTCCGTACCCTGCCGCGGGAACTGGGTGAGGACCGTCCCGTCGCCGTACGTGTTCTCGTCGACCCGGACCTCCTTGATGATCTTCCAGCCGGCCGCCTGGATGCACGCCTTCACGGAGTTGATGTTCTTGTAGGTGAAGTTCGGCGCCTCGAACTTCTCCGGGTCCTGCCCCTCGCGCGGCTCGGTGCACTTCTTGGTGTCGATCGTCCGCGCCAGGTCGGGGCCCTTGTAGTCGGTACCCGCCGCGTCCCCTCCCGCCGCCGGGGCGGACTGCGAGCCCCCCGCCGTCGGGGTGCCCGGGTCGTCGTCCCGGTTGACCACGACCGCGGTGACGGCGCCCGCGACGGCGATCAGAGCCACGGCGATCGCGCCCACCAGCAGCGGCATGCGCCGGCCGCCGCCGGTCCCGCCGCCGGACGCCGCCGGCTGGTACGGGGACGGGGCGGGCGTCTGGTACACGGGCGCGGGTGCCGCCTGGTGCGGGTAGCCGTACCCGGCCGGGCCGTGACCCGGGCCGTGCGCCGGCGCCGGCGCCGGGGTCGGGGTCGGCGCCGGGGCGGGGGTCGGCGGCCCGTAGCCGTGGTGGGGCGCCGGCGCGTAGGGCGTGTGGACGCCCTGCGGCGCGTGGCCCGCGCCCGCCTGGGACGGGTCCAGCGGCGGGAAGACCGCGGACCCGACCCCCGAGCCGCTGTTCGCGGGGGCGCCCGGCACGATCACCGGCGCGCCGGCCTGCCCGGCGGACAGCACCCGCAGGCACTCGTCGCGCATGGCGGCGGCGCTCGGGAACCGCTCGTTCGGGTTCTTCCGCAGCGCGCGGGCGACCAGCGCGTCCATCGCCGGGGTGACCGCCCGGTTGACCGAGGACGGGGCCGGGGGCTCCTCCTGGACGTGGGCGTACGCGATGGCCAGCGGCGAGTCGGCGTCGAAGGGCAGGCGGCCGGTCAGGAGCTGGAAGAGCATGATGCCGACCGAGTACAGGTCGGAGCGGGCGTCCACGCCCCGCCCGAGGGCCTGCTCCGGCGACAGGTACTGGGGCGTGCCGACGACCATGCCGGTCTGCGTCATGGAGGTGACGCCGGACTGCATGGCCCGTGCGATGCCGAAGTCCATGACCTTGACCACATCGCGCTTGGTCATCATCACGTTGCCCGGCTTGATGTCCCGGTGGACCAGGCCCATCTCGTGGCTGGCCTCCAGCGCCGCCAGCACGTCGGCGGTGACCTTCAGGGCCTTGTCGGCCGGCATCGCCCCGTACTGCCGGATGTCGGCGGCGAGCACGGAGCCGAGCGGCCGGCCCTCCACGTACTCCATGACGATGTACGGCATGACGCCGCCGTCGCCCGCCGACGGGTCGCTGTAGACGACCTTGTCCTCGCCGGTGTCGAAGACGGACACGATGTTGGTGTGCTGGAGCTTCGCGACGGCCTGCGCCTCGCGCCGGAACCGCTCGCGGAACGACTGTTCCCGGCCGAGTTCCGTGTGGAGGGTCTTGATGGCGACCTGCCGGTCCAGGGCGCTGTCGTAGGCCAGGTAGACGGAGGCCATGCCGCCCTCGCCGATCAGGGCGCGGAGCTGGTACCGGCCGTTCGCCACCGAACCGCCCGCGTAGCGGCCGTGTGCGCCGTCCTGGCTCATCGTGCTTCCCCCTACGCCCGCGCGTGGCGCCGCGGTGATCCGGATTTACGCGCCAAGTCTGCCCCAGGCCACCGACACGTCAAGCCGGGCGCCCGTTCCGTGACCGTACGCGCCGGAAGCGTCTCGGAAGTGTTACGTGGCGGCTGCCGGATTTGCACAGGTGTACGGGGAACCGATTGGATGGCCGGTCCATCCCGAACCGGCGCGTCGCGCGGAGGCTGTAGCGTGACGTGGCGAAGTACCCCTGGAAAGACGGCGGCACACCGCTCGCGGGCACAGCGCGCGGACAGCAACGGAAATGACGGCGAGGACGATGGCACCCGGATCCGAAGCAGGTGGCGGCGGAGTGTCGGATGACGGAGCGTCGGGGCGCGGGGACGCCGTCGAGTTCGGTGCCGGAGGGATGGTCGGCGACGGCCGCTACCGGCTGACCCACCGTCTCGGCCGCGGCGGCATGGCGGAGGTCTTCGCGGCGGAGGACGTACGGCTGGGCCGCACGGTCGCCGTGAAGCTGCTCCGCGCCGACCTCGCCGAGGACCCGGTCTCCAAGGCCCGCTTCACCCGCGAGGCGCAGTCCGTCGCGGGGCTCAACCACCACGCGATCGTGGCGGTGTACGACTCCGGCGAGGACCAGGTCAACGGCCAGGCCGTGCCGTACATCGTCATGGAGCTGGTCGAGGGCCGCACCATCCGCGAGCTGCTGGTCAGCGCGGAGGCGCCGCCGCCGGAGCAGGCGCTGATCATCGTGTCGGGCGTGCTGGAGGCGCTCGCCTACTCGCACCAGCACGGCATCGTGCACCGCGACATCAAGCCGGCGAACGTGATCATCACGCACGCCGGCGCCGTCAAGGTGATGGACTTCGGCATCGCCCGCGCCCTGCACGGCGCGTCCACGACGATGACGCAGACCGGCATGGTCATGGGCACGCCCCAGTACCTGTCGCCGGAGCAGGCGCTCGGCAAGGCCGTCGACCACCGCTCCGACCTGTACGCCACCGGCTGCCTGCTCTACGAACTGCTCGCCCTGCGGCCCCCCTTCGTCGGCGAGACGCCGCTGTCGGTCGTCTACCAGCACGTGCAGGACATCCCGGTGCCGCCGTCCCAGGTGTCGGACGGCGTCGCGCCGCCGGAGCTGGACGGGCTGGCCATGCGGGCGCTGGCGAAGGACCCGGACGACCGCTTCCAGAGCGCCGAGGAGATGCGCGGGCTGATCCAGTACGCGCTGCGCATGCTCCAGGAGCAGGGCGGCCACACCGGCGTGTGGAACACCGGTCCGGCCGGCGCGCACGACGGCGGCCACACCGCGCACGGCGGCGTCGCGGCGACCGCCGTGATGGGCGCCGCGACGGGCCTGGGCAACGGCCCGGCGACACCGCCCCGGCCGATGCCGGTGCACGGCGACACCTCGCAGGGGCCGATCCTGCCGCCGCTCAACCAGGACGACGGCGCCTACGCGGCGGCGTACGACAACGGGGGCGGCGGGGGCGGCCGGGGCAGGGTGCTGCTGTTCGTCGCGCTCGCGCTGGTCGCGATCGTGGCGGGTGTCGTGTACGCGGTGAAGATGAGCGACAAGCCGGCCGGCGCCGACCCGCGGCCGGTCACCAGCCCGTCGCCGTCCGTCTCGCCGAGCACCAGCCCCTCGCCGTCCCCCTCGCAGTCCGAGGAGGAGCAGGAGGAGCCCAGCACGTCGGGCGGCGGGGGCGGCGGCGGCTGGGACCGCCCGTCGTGGCCGCAGAAGTCGCCCTCCTACAGCCAGGACCCCGCGCCCACCACGGGCGGCGGCGGTACGGGCGGCACGGGCGCCACGGACGGCTCCACCGACCAGGGCGGCACCACCGACGGCACCACCGACGGCGGCCAGGACGGCGGCACCGACGGCACGAGCGAGGGTTCGGCCGACGGCGGTACGAGCAGCGGCGGCACCACCGAGGGCGGCGGGACGACCGGGTCCGCCGACGCGGGCGGCACGGACACCTCGGGCGGTACGGCGACCTCGGGCGGCCAGCAGGGCGGTACGAGCACGGGCACCACGACCGGGACCGGCACGACCGCCGGCTGACGGGCCCGGCCTCGGAGCGGGGCTCAGCCCGTGAAGGCGTCGCGTACGGCGTCGTACTCGCGCGTCCACCACACCGCCAGGGCCGACACCGCGGGGAACTGCGGGTCGGCCCTCCGGTCGTGGAGCTGGTAGTGCCACCGCAGTATCCAGAAGTCGTTCAGCCGTTCCCACCACACGCGGTGCACGGCGGCGGCCAGCTCCGCCGCGCCCAGCCCGGCGGCCCGCCGGTACGCGCGCGCGTAGGCCCGCACCTTGGCGAGGTCCAGGCGTCCCGTCGGCTGCACGTAGAAGATCATGGCGGCCCGCACCGCCTCCTCGGCGCGCGGCTGGAGGCCGAGCCGGTCCCAGTCGACGATGGCGGCGGGCTCGGCGCCCCGGTACAGCAGGTTCAGGGGGTGGAAGTCCCCGTGCACCCAGCCGCCCGCCGAGGGCGCCGCCGCGGCCGGGCGCCGGTGCGCGTGGGCGGCCAGCAGGCGGCGGCGCTCCAGCAGCCGGTGCTCGGCCAGCTCGTCGAAGGCGGCCCGGCGCCGGCGGGCCCTGGCCAGCGCCAGCAGGTCGTCGATGAGCCGGAAGGTGTCGTCCGGGTCGGCGCTGCCGTACGCGCGGGCGGCCGGGTGCACCCCGGCCACCCCGAGGACCCGCTCCAGGCAGGTGTGGACGTACCCGAGCAGCGCGCCGAGCCGCCGCGACCCGGCCGCGGTGAGCTGCGCGCCGTCCCGGTGGCGGCCCTCCACCCACGGGTGCAGGGCGTAGCAGTCGCCGCCGAGCTGGGCGACCGTGCGGCCCTCGGCGTCCGGCAGGGCGGGCGCGACGGGGACGCCCAGGGCGTGCAGCCGCTCGGTGGCGCGGTGCTGGCGGGCGACGACGGCGTGGTGGGAGGTGGTGGCGTCGAGGTGCTGCTTGAGGAAGAACGTGCCGCGCGTGGTGGACAGCCGGTAGCCGCGGTTCAGCAGGCCCTGGGTGACGCGGACGCAGGAGAGCGGCTCGCCGTACGCGGGGTAGCGGCGCAGCAGCGCGGCGACGGGCGGCTCGCCCGACCGGCACTCGGCGCCGGCCCCGGCCGGCTCGCCCACCCCGGCCTGTGCGCCGGCGCCCGCCCCGGCCCCGGACGCCCCCGCCCCGGCCGACGCCGTACCGGACGCCGTACCGGATGACGTACCGGATGACGTACCGGACGTGCGGCCCGCACCGGACGTGCAGGACGCGGACACCCCGTACGCCCCGGGCACCCCGTACGCCCCGGAGGAGGAACCGGACGCGACCACCCGCGCGGGGAACGCGGCCGCGGGCGCGGGTAACGCGGCCGCACGCGGGGAGGGCGCGGCCGGCGCGGGGTGGGCGGGGCGCGGCCGGGGGACGTGGAACACGTCGGAATCGGCGGGCGGAGCCGTTACAGATGAGCGCGGCACTTGTCAGATGTTAGATCACTATGGGATGACCCGCGTCACATCACCGTCCTGGGAACTCTTCCCGACGGCGGGGTGCGCGGGATAACGTGCCGGTGTTCCGGCGGCCTGCGAGGCTGTTATCCGTGTGTTGTCCCAGTCGTACCAGCGGCGTGACCAGGCGTTGTCCCCGCCCTCCTCGATTTACTTGGATATCCAAGCAAAATCGCAGGTCAGAGGGGTTTCGCAGGATCGCTGCGCACTGGGTAACGTGCCTATCACAGGGCGCTCGCCGGGGCACCTGTCACGCCTGTCTCCGGCCGAGGGCACCCACCCCGTGCATCGCGTACGGACCAGGCGAGCCGCTTCCCCCCGGCTCCGAGGAGCGACCCGCTCCCGAGGAGCGAGGGGGAACCCCAGGCGACCCGGCGGACCCCGGGAGCCCGGACAGACGGAGGAGCACGCACGTGACCGTGGACAGCACTGCCGCGCGCCAGCCGCGACGCGGCGGCACCAGCAGCAGTGGCACCAAAGCCGCCGGCGGTGCCACCAAGCGCGCCGCGCGCGCGAAGAAGCCCCGGAGTTCCAGCTCCGAGCCGCCGCTCGTACAGCTGCTGACGCCCGAGGGCGAGCGCGTCCAGCACCCCGACTACGACGTCGACCTGACCCCCGAGGAGCTGCGCGGCCTCTACCGCGACATGGTGATGACCCGCCGCTTCGACGGCGAGGCCACCGCGCTCCAGCGCCAGGGCGAGCTGGGCCTGTGGGCCTCGCTGCTCGGCCAGGAGGCGGCGCAGATCGGCTCCGGCCGGGCGCTGCGCGACGACGACTACGTCTTCCCGACCTACCGCGAGCACGGCGTGGCCTGGTGCCGCGGGGTCGACCCGACGAACCTCCTCGGCATGTTCCGCGGGGTGAACAACGGCGGCTGGGACCCCAACAGCAACAATTTCCACCTGTACACGATCGTCCTCGGCTCGCAGACCCTGCACGCCACCGGCTACGCCATGGGCGTCACCAGGGACGGCGCGGACTCCGCCGTGCTCGCGTACTTCGGCGACGGCGCCTCCAGCCAGGGCGACGTCAACGAGTCGTTCGTCTTCTCCGCGGTCTACAACGCCCCGGTCGTGTTCTTCTGCCAGAACAACCAGTGGGCCATCTCCGAGCCCACCGAGAAGCAGACCCGCGTCCCGCTGTACCAGCGCGCGCAGGGCTTCGGCTTCCCCGGCGTCCGCGTCGACGGCAACGACGTCCTCGCCTGCCTGGCCGTGACCCGCTGGGCGCTGGAGCGCGCCCGCCGCGGCGAGGGCCCGACGCTCATCGAGGCGTTCACCTACCGCATGGCCGCCCACACCACCTCCGACGACCCGACCCGCTACCGGCACGACGAGGAGCGGGCCGCCTGGGAGGCGAAGGACCCGATCCTGCGCCTGCGCCGTCACCTGGAGGCCCAGGGCCACGCCGACGCGTCCTGGTTCGAGGAGCTGGAGGTGGAGAGCGAGGCCCTCGGCAAGCACGTCCGCGAGGTCGTCCGCGCCATGCCCGTTCCGGAGCACATGGCGATGTTCGACAACGTGTACGCGGACGGGCACGCGCTCGTCGACGAGGAGCGCGCGCAGTTCGCCGCCTACCAGGCGTCCTTCGCGAACGGAGAGGCCGAGTAATCATGGCTGTGCAGAAGCTTCCCCTCGCCAAGGCGCTCAACGAGTCGCTGCGCAAGGCCCTGGAGAACGACCCCAAGGTCGTCGTCATGGGCCTGGACGTCGGCAAGCTCGGCGGCGTCTTCCGGATCACCGACGGCCTGCAGAAGGACTTCGGGGAGCACCGGGTCGTCGACACCCCGCTCGCCGAGTCCGGCATCGTGGGCACCGCGATCGGCCTCGCGCTGCGCGGCTACCGGCCGGTCGTAGAGATCCAGTTCGACGGCTTCGTCTTCCCGGCGTACGACCAGATCGTCACGCAGCTCGCGAAGATGCGGGCCCGCTCGCTCGGCACGGTGAAGGTGCCGGTCGTCATCCGCATCCCGTACGGCGGCGGCATCGGCGCCGTCGAGCACCACTCCGAGTCGCCCGAGGCGCTCTTCGCGCACGTCGCGGGCCTCAAGGTGGTCACCCCGGCGACCCCGTCCGACGGCTACTGGATGCTCCAGCAGGCGATCCAGAGCGACGACCCGGTGATCTTCTTCGAGCCCAAGCGCCGCTACTGGGACAAGGGCGAGGTCGACACCGAGGCCATCCCCGGCGAGCTGCACAAGGCCCGGGTCGCCCGCGAGGGCACCGACCTCACCCTCCTCGCCTACGGCCCGATGGTGAAGACCTGCCTGGAGGCGGCCGCGGCCGCCGCCGAGGAGGGCAAGTCGGTCGAGGTCGTGGACCTGCGCTCGATCTCCCCGATCGACTTCGACACGATCCAGGCGTCCGTCGAGAAGACCCGCCGCCTGGTCGTCGTGCACGAGGCCCCGGTGTTCTTCGGCTCCGGCGCCGAGATCGCCGCCCGGATCACCGAGCGGTGCTTCTACCACCTGGAGGCCCCGGTGCTGCGTGTGGGCGGGTACCACGCGCCGTACCCGCCGGCCAGGCTGGAGGAGGAGTACCTGCCGGGTCTGGACCGGGTGCTCGACTCCGTCGACCGCGCGCTGGCGTACTAGGAGGAACACCCCGTGATCCGCGAGTTCAAGATGCCGGACGTCGGTGAGGGGCTCACCGAGGCCGAGATCCTCAAGTGGTACGTCCAGCCCGGCGACACCGTCACCGACGGCCAGGTCGTGTGCGAGGTCGAGACCGCGAAGGCGGCCGTGGAGCTGCCCTGCCCGTTCGACGGGGTGGTGCACGAGCTGCGCTTCCCCGAGGGCACGACGGTCGACGTCGGCGAGGTCATCATCTCGGTGAACGTGGGCGGCGACGAGCCGGCCGCCGCCCCCGAGGCCCCGGCCGCCACACCGCAGGCCCCGGCCGCCGAGGCCGCCCCGGCCCCGGTGGCGGCCCCCGCCCCGGCCGCGGAGGCGGAGGCCGAGCCGCAGGGCCGCCAGCCGGTCCTGGTCGGGTACGGCGTGGCCGCGTCGTCCACCAAGCGCCGCCCCCGCAAGCAGGCGACGGCCACCGGCGCCGCCCCGGCCGCCCTCGCGGCGGTCCAGAGCGAGCTGAACGGCAACGCCCCCGCCCCGGCGGCCCCCGCGCCGCAGGCCCGTCCGCTGGCCAAGCCGCCCGTGCGCAAGCTCGCCAAGGACTTGGGCGTGGACCTGGCCACCGTGACCCCGTCCGGCCCGGACGGGATCATCACGCGGGACGACGTCCACCAGGCGGCGGCGCCCGCGCAGGCCCAGGCCGCGCAGGCCCCGGCCGCCGCCCCGGCGCGGCCCGAGGCACCCGCCGCCCCGCAGGCCCCGTCCACCGCCGCGGCCCCGTCCGCCGGGACGGCCGCCGCCCCGGCGCCCGAGCCGCTCGCGGCCGGCGTCCGGGAGACCCGCGTCCCCATCAAGGGCGTCCGCAAGGCCACGGCGGCGGCCATGGTCGGATCGGCGTTCACCGCGCCGCACGTCACCGAGTTCGTCACGGTCGACGTCACCCGCACCATGCGCCTGGTCGAGGAGCTGAAGGGCGACAAGGACATGGCGGGGCTGCGGGTCAACCCGCTGCTGCTCATCGCCAAGGCCCTGCTCGTCGCCATCCGGCGCAACCCGGACGTCAACGCGTCCTGGGACGAGGCCGCCCAGGAGATCGTGCTCAAGCACTACGTCAACTTGGGCATCGCCGCCGCCACCCCGCGCGGCCTGATCGTGCCGAACATCAAGGACGCCCACGCCAAGACCCTGCCCGAACTGGCGCGGGCCCTCGGCGAGCTGGTCGCCACCGCCCGCGAGGGCAGGACGACCCCGGCGGCCATGCAGGGCGGCACGGTCACCATCACCAACGTCGGCGTCTTCGGCGTCGACACCGGCACGCCGATACTGAACCCCGGCGAGTCGGCGATCCTCGCGGTCGGCGCGATCAAGCTCCAGCCGTGGGTCCACAAGGGCAAGGTCAAGCCGCGCCACGTCACGACGCTGGCGCTCTCCTTCGACCACCGGCTGGTCGACGGAGAGCTGGGCTCGAAGGTGCTGGCCGACATCGCGGCCGTACTCGAGCAGCCCAAGCGCCTGATCACCTGGGCGTGACACCGGGCCCGGTGCGAGCCCGCCTCCACCGGCCCGGCGCCTCCCGAGGGCCCGGACGCCACCCGGCGTCCGGGCCCTCGGCCGTACCGCGGGGCCTTCGCGGCCTCCGCGCCCGCGGCCCCGTGGCCGTCCGCATCCCGGACCGGCCCCCGGATGCACCCCTGTTGTATCTATCCTGTGCGCATGTCGTCCCTCGCGCCCCAGCCGACCCCGCCGCCCCAGCCCGCCGCCGAGCGGGTCTACGCCCACGTCAAGCAGGCGGTGCTCGACCGCCGCATCGAGGGCGGAACGCTGCTCACGGAGGGCGAGTTGGCCCAGGCCGTCGGGGTCTCCCGCACACCGGTCCGGGAGGCGCTGCTCAGGCTGGAGATGGAGGGGCTGCTCAAGCTCTACCCCAAGAAGGGCGCCCTGGTCCTGGCCGTCTCCGCGCAGGAGATCGCGGACGTGGTGGAAACGCGCCTGCTGGTCGAGGAGTTCGCGGTGCGCAAGGCCGTACCGCTCTCCGCGCGGCTCCAGGCCCGGCTGGAGGAACTCCTCGCCGAACAGCGGCACCACGCGCGTGAGGGCGACCTGCGGGCGGTCGCCGCGGCGGACCGCGGCTTCCACGCCGCGATCGTGCGCCACGCCGGGAACCAGATCCTGGCCCGCCTGTACGACCAGCTCAGGGACCGTCAGCTGCGCATGGGCGTCGCGGTCATGGAGGCGCATCCCGACCGCGTCACGAAGAACATCGCCGAACACGCCGAGGTCCTCCAGGCCCTGCGCGACGGCGACGCGGAGCTCGCGGCCCGCTGCGTGCGCGCCCATGTCGGCCGCGTGAAGGACCTGGTCCGGGGTGAGACCCGGTGAACACCCCCGCCACCCCGGACCCTTCCGCGTCCCCAACCTCCCCCGCCTCCCCAACCTCCTCCGCATCCTCTGCCTCCTCCACCCCCTCACCCTCCCCTGGCCCTGCCGCCTCCCCCGCCTCGCCCGCCCTCCCCCTCGACCCGCCCGGTGGCCGGCGGGCGGTGTGCGTGTGGGGCGTCGGCGTCAGCGTGTACCTCGTCGCGGTCGTCTTCCGCACGTCCCTCGGCGTGGCCGGACTGGACGCGGCCGACCGCTTCCACGTCAACGCCTCGGCGCTGTCGGCGTTCTCGATCCTCCAGCTCCTCGTCTACGCGGGCATGCAGATACCCGTCGGCCTGCTCGTGGACCGGTGGGGCACCCGGCGGGTCCTGACGCTCGGCATCGTGCTGTTCACCGTCGGGCAGCTGGGCTTCGCGCTGTCCCCCACGTACGGCATGGCGCTGCTGTCGCGGGCCCTGCTGGGCTGCGGCGACGCGATGACGTTCATCTCCGTGCTGCGGCTGGGCAGCCGCTGGTTCCCCGCGCGGCGCGGGCCGGTGGTCGTGCAGATCGCCGGGCTGTTCGGCGTCGTCGGGAACCTGCTCTCCACGATCGTGCTGGCGCGGACGCTGGACTCGCTGGGCTGGACGGCGACGTTCGCGGGCAGCTCGCTGGCCGGCCTGGTCGTCCTCGTCCTGGTCGTCGCGTTCCTCAAGGACCACCCCGAGGGCTTCGCCCCGGAGCCCGTCCCGCACGCGGGCCGCGCGTACGTGCGCCACCAGATCGCCCGCGCCTGGCGGGAGCCCGGCACCCGGCTGGGCATGTGGGTGCACTTCACCACGCAGTTCCCCGGCATGGTCTTCCTGCTGCTGTGGGGGATGCCGTTCCTGGTGGAGGCGCAGGGCCTCTCGCGCGGGCGGGCCGGTGGACTGCTCACCGTGGTGGTGCTCTCCAACATGGTCGTCGGCCCCGTGTACGGGCATCTGATCGCCCGCCGGCACGCGGCGCGGGCGCCCCTGGCGCTGGGCACCATAGGTGCGACGGCCCTGGTGTGGGCGGGCACCGTCGCGTACCCCGGCGACCGCGCCCCCATGTGGCTGCTCGTCACCCTGTGCGTGGTGCTCGGCGCCTGCGGCCCCGCGTCGATGATCGGCTTCGACTTCGCACGCCCCGCCAACCCGCCGGAGCGGCAGGGCACGGCCGCCGGCATCGTCAACATCGGCGGGTTCACCGCGTCGATGACGACCCTCCTCGCCGTCGGCGTCCTGCTGGACGCGACCGGCGGCAGCTACCGGGTGGCGTTCTCGTCGGTGTTCGTCCTCCAGGCGCTGGGCGTGGCCCAGATCGTGCGGCTGCGCGCCCGGACGGCCCGGGTGGAGCGGGAACGGCTGGCCGCCGCCCGCGCCGAGGCGGTCCGCGTCCCGGCGTGACCCCGGCGTCCGCGTGACCCCGGCACCCGCGTGACCCCGGCGTCCGCGCGGCACCCGGCGCCCGCGCGGCACCCGGCGCCCGCGAGCGGCACCCGGGGCGGCGCGCCGGACCGGCGCGGCCCCGGTGGCGGCGCACCGGCCCTGCCGGGCGCCCGGCGGGTGGAGCCCCCGCGTCGCCTACGGCGTGACGGCGAAGTGGGCGAGGATCGCCCGCGCCAGGTCCTCGTCGCCCTCGATCTTCACCCGGTCGGCGACGGCGGCCGGCCGCACCCGCCCGCAGGCGAGGCGCACGTACGTCTCCCAGTCCAGCGCCAGCGTCACCGCCGGGCCCAGCGACGGGGCACCGTCGATCGTGCCGCGCCCCTCGGCGTCGACGCGGACCGTGCGCAGGAACTCCACGGGGCCGGTCACGTCGAACACGACGGCCGTGTTCGGCGGGGCGCCCGCGTCCTTGGCGACCACCTTCGGCAGCACCGCGAGCAGGTTGTCGCGCACCACGTACGCACCGGGCGAGTCGAGGTTGCCCGGACGGTCGAGCGCCGTGCGCAGGTCCTGCTCGTGCACCCACACGTCGAAGGCCCGCATCCGGTAGGCCACTTCGAGGCTCTGCTCGGCGCCGAGCGGGGCGCGCACCAGGGTGTCGGGGGAGCGGCTCTCGTTGCGCAGCATGCGGGCGCGGCGGATCAGGACGTACTCCAGCTCGGCCGTCATCTCCGGCGCGGTGTGGTGCCGCCGCACATCGACCTGCATCTCCATGTAGCGCGCGAAGTCACTGCGCACGTGGTAGAGGTCGCGGGGCAGCGAGTGAATGGGCCGCGGGTCGCCCAGCATCTCGCACTCCAGGCCGATGACGTGCGAGACGATGTCCCGGACGGACCAGCCGGGACACGGGGTGGCGCGGTTCCACTCGCCCTCGACGAGCGGCGTCACCAGCTCGGATATGGCCTCGATGGAGTGGGTCCAGGCGTCGGCGTAAGTCTGGAGGCTGGGATGGACGGTCACGGGACCCCTCGTGCGGCTTGGTACGCGGGCTGGGTGCAGTGGCGGCTGCCGGGGAGCCCCGGGGGTCCCCCCTGGACGCGGTCCTCGGGAGGGAAGATCCCCCCAGGAGAGAACAGTACGCTCCTCCCAAGCCCCTCGGCAGTGCTTTCGTGTGACGATCGTAGGCCCGTATTGACGGCTTCAACGCCAGGACGGTGGTAGTGTGCGCGCCTCTCTGATCCAGATTGCGGTCAACCCGGACGAATCGGTGGACGCCCGGCGACGGCGGGCGGCGGCGCTCGTCCGGGACGAGTCCGCGGCGGACCTGGTGGTCCTGCCGGAGCTGTGGCCGGTCGGCGCGTTCGCCTACGAGGCGTTCACGACGGACGCGGAGCCGCTGCGGGGCCCGACCTACGAGGCGATGTCCGCGGCGGCGGCGGACGCGCGGGTGTGGCTGCACGCCGGGTCGTTCGTGGAGCGCGACGGCGACGCCCTGTACAACACGTCGCTGGTCTTCTCCCCGGACGGCGAGCTGGCCCGGTCGTACCGCAAGATCCACCGGTTCGGCTTCGACCAGGGCGAGGCCGTCCTGATGTCGGCCGGCCGCGAGCTGGCCGTCGTCCCGCACCCGCGGCTGCCCTTCGGCCTCGCCACCTGCTACGACCTGCGCTTCCCCGAGCTGTTCCGGGGCCTGGTGGACGCGGGCGCGGCGGCCTTCGTCATCCCGGCGGGATGGCCGGAGCGGCGCCGCGGGCACTGGTCGCTGCTGGCCCGCGCGCGGGCGGTGGAGAACCAGGCGTACGTACTGGCCTGCGGCACGGCCGGGGCGCACGCGGGCGTGGAGCAGGCCGGGCACAGCGTGGTCGTGGACCCGTGGGGCGAGGTCCTGGCGGAGGCCGGCCGCACGGAGGAGGTCCTGACCGTGACCCTCGACCCCGCGAAGGTGGCCGAGACCAGGGCGTCGTTCCCCGCCCTGAAGGACCGCGTACCGGGCCTGACGGCGCCCCTCCCCGCGAATGGCAAGCTTGAGGGATGAACGACGCAGCCCCGGCGCCCACCCCCGCGCCCCGCCCCCGTGCCCGTGTCCGTGCCCCCGAGCTGATCGGCAAGGGCGGCTGGCTCAACACGGGCGGGAAGGACCTGAACCTCGCCGACCTCCGGGGTCGCGTGGTGATCCTCGATTTCTGGACCTTCTGCTGCATCAACTGCCTGCACGTCCTCGACGAGCTGCGGGAGCTGGAGGAGCGGCACCGCGACACCGTCGTGATCGTCGGCGTGCACTCGCCGAAGTTCGTGCACGAGGCCGACCACCAGGCCGTGGTGGACGCGGTGGAGCGGTACGGCGTCGAGCACCCCGTCCTGGACGACCCGGAGCTGGCCACCTGGAAGCAGTACGCCGTGCGGGCCTGGCCGACGCTCGTCGTCATCGACCCGGAGGGGTACGTCGTCGCCCAGCACGCGGGCGAGGGCCACGCCAAGGCGATCGAGGCCCTCGTCGCCGAGCTGGAGGCCGAGCACGAGGCGAAGGGCACCCTGCGGCGCGGTGACGGGCCGTACGTTCCGCCGGAGCCGGTCGCCACCCATCTGCGCTTCCCCGGCAAGGCGCTGCTGCTGGAGTCGGGCCACCTCCTCGTCTCCGACACCACCCGCCACCAGCTCGTCGAGGTGGCCGCCGACGGCGAGACCGTGGTGCGCCGCCACGGCGACGGGCGGCGCGGCCTGGTCGACGGGCCCGCCGACGCGGCCCGGTTCAGCGAGCCGCAGGGCATGTGCGTCCTGCCGGACGGCCGGATCGTCGTCGCGGACACCGTCAACCACGCGCTGCGCGCCCTGGACCCGGCGACCGGCGAGGTGACCACGCTGGCGGGGACCGGCGCCCAGTGGATGCAGGGCTCCCCGACGTCGGGGCCGGCCCGCGAGGTGGCGCTGTCGTCGCCGTGGGACGTGGCGTGGTGGCGGGGCCGCGTGTGGATCGCGATGGCGGGCGTCCACCAGCTGTGGACGTACGACCCGGAGGCCGGGACCGTGGAGGTCGCCGCCGGCACGACCAACGAGGGCCTGGTGGACGGCCCCGGCGCCGAGGCGTGGTTCGCGCAGCCGTCCGGGCTCGCGGCGGCCGGCGACCGCCTGTGGGTCGCCGACTCGGAGACGAGCGCCGTCCGCTGGGTCGACGCCGAGGGCGCCGTCCACACCGCGGTCGGCACCGGCCTGTTCGACTTCGGGCACCGGGACGGCGCCGCGGAGCAGGCCCTGTTCCAGCACCCGCTGGCCGTCACCGCCCTGCCGGACGGCTCGGTCGCGGTCTGCGACACGTACAACCACGCGCTGCGCCGCTACGACCCCGCGACCGGGGAGGTCACCACCCTGGCGACCGACCTGCGGGAGCCGAGCGACGCCGTCCTCGTCGGCGACGACCTGGTGGTGGTGGAGTCGGCGCGGCACCGGCTGACCCGGCTGCGGCTGCCGGAGGAGGCCGTGCAGGTGGCGGCGGTCGCGCACCGCACGCAGCGGGAGGCCACGGCGGTGGCGCCCGGCTCGCTCCGCATCGACGTGGTCTTCCGTGCCCCGGCCGGGCAGAAGCTGGACGAGCGCTACGGGCCGTCGACGCGGCTGCTGGTGTCGTCCACGCCGCCGGAGCTGCTGGCGGACGGGGCGGGCAGCGGGACGGACCTGCTCCGCGAGGTGAAGCTGGACCCGTCGGTCACGGAGGGCGTCCTGCACGTCTCCGCGATGGCCGCGTCCTGCGACGACGACCCGGAGATCGAGTACCCGGCGTGCCACGTCCACCAGCAGGACTGGGGCGTTCCGGTGCGCGTCGAGGACGGCGGGGCGGCGCGGCTCCCGCTCATCCTGGCGGGTCTCGACGAGGGGTAGGGCGCCGGACCCGCGGGCCCGGAGGGAAGGGCCCTGGGCCAGGGGCCCGCGGCTTCGGGCTGCTCGCGGGGCCCGAGGGGCCCCCGGCGCCTTCGGCTGGTGGCTTCGAGGTGCGCCCCGCGCACCGGGCCGGACGGCCGGGTGCCCGCCGTGCGGTGGGCGCCCGGGCCGCGGGGGTGGCGGGGCGGCCGCCCGTGGGGCGTCGGACCGCCGCGGTGCGGCGGGGCCGTGGGGGGTGTGGCGTACCGCCTACGGGTGGGGCCGCCCTCGGCGGGGCGTGCCGGGGTGCGGGTGCGCCGGCCCCGGTGGGGGCGCCGGTCCCGGCGGGCGGGGCCGCCGGGGGCGTCAGAGCATGCGGCCGTCGTCGCGGAGCGGGTCGGGCTCCACGACCGGTGCGACGGGCGGGACGACCGCCCTGCGCCGGCGTGCGAGGCTCGTGTACGCGGCGACGCCGATCAGCCCCACCGCCATCATGATCAGTCCGGCGACGTCCAGATTGAAGCCGCTGACTTCCCAGTCGGTCGCGAACGTGAGGATCGCGCCTCCCGCGATGAGCAGCAGGCATCCGCCCAGGCCCATGGTGTGCCTCCTCCGTGTGTGAACTCGTCCCGGAGACCTTCGGGTACCCCCTGCGGCCCTGCCGACGCCTCCGGGAACGGCTTCACTTGAGGAGGCGTCACTTCAGGAAGGCCACCAGGGCGTTGGCCAGCAGGTACGGGTCGTGCGCGCCGCACAGCTCGCGGGCGCTGTGCATGGACAGGCAGGCCACGCCGATGTCGACGGTGCGGATGCCGTGCCGGGCGGCGGTGATCGGGCCGATCGTCGTGCCGCACGGCATGTCGTTGTTGGAGACGAAGGACTGCCAGGGCACCCCGGCCTCCTCGCACGCGGCGGCGAAGACCGCGCGCCCGGTGCCGTCGGTGGCGTACCGCTGGTTGACGTTCACCTTGAGGATGGGGCCGCCGTTGGGGCGCGGGTGGTGCGTCGGGTCGTGCCGCTCCGCGTAGTTGGGGTGCACGGCGTGGCCCACGTCGGAGGAGAGGCAGACCGTGCCGGCGAAGGCGCGGGCGCGGTCCTCGTAGGTGCCCCCGCGCGCGTAGACGGACCGTTCCAGCACCGTGCCGAGCAGGGGGCCCTGGGCGCCGGTGTCCGACTCGGAGCCGTTCTCCTCGTGGTCGAAGGCCGCCATGACGGGGATGTACGCGGGGGGCCGCCCGGCGGTGGCGACGGCGGTGAGCGCGGCGGTGCAGGCGTGCACGGAGAGCAGGTTGTCCAGGCGCGGGGCGGCGAGCAGTTCGCGGTCGCGGCCCAGGTAGGCGGGCGGCTCCACGGGGTGGACCATGAGGTCCCAGCCGGTGACGTCCTCGGCGTCGAGCCCGGCCTCGTCGGCGAGGAAGCGGATCAGGTCGCCCGCGCGGACGTCGTCGCCCAGGCCCCAGACGGGCTGCATGTGGCGCTGCCGGTCCAGCTTCAGCCCGTCGTTGGCGCCCCGGTCGAGGTGGATCGCGAGCTGCGGCACGCGCAGCAGCGGCCGGTCGACGTTCACGAGGCGGTGCGTGCCGTCGCGGAGGGAGAGCCGGCCCGCGATGCCGAGGTCGCGGTCGAGCCAGGAGTTCAGCAGGGGGCCGCCGTAGATCTCGACGGCGACCTGCCGCCAGCCGTGCGCCCCGCTGTCGGGCTGCGGCTTGACGCGCAGGGTCGGCGAGTCGGTGTGGGCGCCGACGATCCGGTACGGGGTGTGGGCCGAGGCGCCCTCGGGGACGTACCAGGCGACGATGGCGCCGCCCCGGACCACGTACTTGCCGCCCGTCGTCCCGTCCCACGCGGCGGTTTCCTCGACCTGGCGGAAACCGGCCTCCTCCAGCCGCCCGGCGGCGGTCGCCACGGCGTGGTACGGGGTCGGCGAGGCGGTGAGGAACGTGATCAGGTCGTCGGTGTGGCCGCGGTCGAAGCGGGTGGCAGAGCTGCTCATGCCCACACCATACGGGCGGCCCCGCGGGCGGGCGCAGGGGTTCGGGCGGGGCGTTGTCAGTGGTGGCTGGGAGTATCGGTGGGGATGACACACCGTTGACCGACGCGTGACCGGAGGTGCACTGGTGGAGACGACGAGGACCGCGGACGGCCCGCGCGGCGCCGCGCCCGTCCGGGGGGCGGCGGCCGTCCGCGCCGCCCTGCGCGCCTGCCGGGCGGCGGCCCCGGGCCCCGGGGCGGCTCCGGGCGGCCCGCCGGCGCCGGGGGCCCGGCCGGCGGGGCCGGTCCGGCGTCCGGCGCCCGGCGGGGAGGGGCCGTCCGCCCGGTCGGGTGGTCCGCCGCTCCGGCCGGAGACCACGGCGTGGCGGGAGGGGGCCGCCCGGCCGGTGGTTCCGGTCCGGCCGGTGGCGCCGGTCGGGTCGGTGCCGGACGGGTCGGCGGGGCCCGGTGGGTCGGTGGCACCCGGCAGGCCGGTGGCGCGGGTCGGGTCGGTGGGGCGGGTCGGGTCGGCGGGGCCCGGTGGGGCCGCGGCCCCGGTCCGGTCGGTGTCTCCGGTACGGCCGGCGGGGCGGCCCGCCGGGTCGGTGACGGGGCCTGCCTGCTCGGTGTGCGGGGTGCCCGGCGCGCGGTGGAGCGTCCCGCTCAGGATGCCGTTGTGCCCGGTGTGCACACGGACGGGGACGGGAGCCGGCTCGGGGGCCGGTGCGGACACGGAGGGCTCGTGGGGCGCGGGCCGGCGTGCGGGCGCGGGGGGCTCGGGGGGTTCGGGGGGCTCGGGGGAGGGTGCGGTGGACCGCGATCCGGTACGCCTCGGGGACGTGCTCCCGGTGACGGCCGCCGCCCTGCGCGCGTTCGAGCGGGGTGCCGTGCGGATACCGCCGCCGCGAGGGCGGCACGCCGACCCGGCCCCCGGCCGGCTGACGGCCTGAGGGCGGCCGGTCCGCCTTCGGGCCGCGCGGCTCCGGGTGGGCGGTCCGGCTCCGGGTGGCGGTCCGGCTTCCGGCAAGCCGCGCGGCTCCGAGGTCGCGCGGCTCTGAGGTCGCCCGGCTCCGGGGTCGTCCGGCCCCGGGCCGCCGCCCTCCGGGTACGCGGACGGCCCGCCTCCCCGGACCGGACCATCCGGGGGAAGCGGGCCGTCGTGGGGCCTGGGCCTCAGGGGCGGGGCGCCGTGGCCGGCGCGCCCGTCAGAAGGCGGCCTCGTCCAGCTCCATCAGGGAGTTGTCGACGCCCTCGGCGATGAGGCGCTCGGTGGCGACGCCCGGCAGGACGTTGGCCGCGAAGAACTTCGCCGCCGCGATCTTGCCCTGGTAGAAGGGCACGTCCTTCGAGGAGGCGCCGGCGGCCAGCTTCTCGGCGGCGACGGCGGCACCGCGCAGCAGCAGGTAGCCGACGACGACGTCACCCGACGCCATGAGCAGGCGCGTGGTGTTCAGGCCGACCTTGTAGATGTTCTTGACGTCCTCGCCGGTCGCGGTGAGGTCGGTGAGCATCTTGCCGACGATGGCCTCCAGGTCGACGGCCGCCTTGGCGAGCGCCTCGCGGGCCGGGGCCAGCTCGTCGCCGCCGGTGCCGACCGCCAGGAACTTCTTGATCTCCTCGGAGAGGGTGTTCAGCGAGGCGCCCTGGTCGCGGACGATCTTGCGGAAGAAGTAGTCCTGGCCCTGGATGGCCGTGGTGCCCTCGTAGAGGGTGTCGATCTTGGCGTCCCGGATGTACTGCTCGACCGGGTACTCCTGGAGGTAGCCGGAGCCGCCGAACGTCTGGAGCGACTGCGCGAGCTGCTCGTAGGACTTCTCGGAGCCGTAGCCCTTCACGATCGGCAGCAGCAGGTCGTTCAGGCCGTGCAGCGCCTTGGCGTCCTCGCCCGCCGCCTCCTTGACCTGGATCGCGTCCTGGACCGCGGCGGTGTACATGACGAGGGCGCGCATGCCCTCCGCGTACGCCTTCTGCGTCATGAGTGAGCGGCGCACGTCGGGGTGGTGCGTGATGGTGACCTTCGGCGCGGTCTTGTCCATGAAGTTCGCCAGGTCGGGGCCCTGCACGCGCTCCTTGGCGTACTCCAGCGCGTTGAGGTAGCCCGTCGACAGGGTGGCGATGGCCTTCGTGCCGACCATCATGCGGGCGAACTCGATGATGCGGAACATCTGGCGGATGCCGTCGTGCTTGTCGCCGATGAGCCAGCCCTTGGCGGGGTGCTGGTCGCCGAAGGTCATCTCGCACGTGTTGGACGCCTTGAGGCCCATCTTGTGCTCGACGTTCGTCGCGTAGACGCCGTTGCGCTCGCCCAGCTCGCCGGTCTCCCAGTCGAAGTGGTACTTCGGGACGAGGAAGAGCGACAGGCCCTTGGTGCCCGGACCGGCACCCTCGGGGCGGGCGAGGACGTAGTGGAGGATGTTCTCCGACATGTCGTGCTCACCGGAGGTGATGAAGCGCTTCACGCCCTCGATGTGCCACGAGCCGTCCTCCTGCTGGACGGCCTTCGTGCGGCCGGCGCCCACGTCGGAGCCCGCGTCCGGCTCGGTCAGCACCATGGTGGAGCCCCACTGGCGCTCGACGGCGATCTCGGCGATCTTCTTCTGGACCTCGTTGCCCTCTTCGAAGAGGACGCCGGCGAAGGCGGGGCCGGAGGAGTACATCCACACGGCCGGGTTCGAGCCGAGGATCAGCTCCGCGTACGCCCAGATCAGCGAGCGCGGCGACGTGGTGCCGCCGATCTCCTCGGGCAGGCCGAGCCGCCAGTACTCGGAGTCCATGAACGCCTTGTAGGACTTCTTGAAGGACTCCGGTACGGGAGCGGTGTTGGTCTGCGGGTCGAAGACCGGCGGGTTGCGGTCCGCGTCGGCGAAGGAGTCGGCGAACTCGTTCTCCGCGAGACGGCACAGCTCGTCCAGGACGCTCTTGGCGGTCTCGACGTCCATCTCCTCGAACGGACCGGTGCCGTACACCTTGTCGCGCCCGAGGACCTCGAAGAGGTTGAACTCGATGTCGCGGAGATTCGACTTGTAGTGCCCCATGGCGACGGCTCCGTAAGGGATCGGGAGGCAGGTTCCTCGTGCATCTACCAGCTGGTAGCTACGATGATGCTACCCACGGGTAATAAGGGCAACCCCTGGCGCCCGACTGTGACGCGTCACGCCCCTCCCTCACGCCCTGCGCAACACGTCCACCAGGGCGCGGGCGGTCGCGAGATTGCAGTTCCCGAGCGTGATCAGCGGCGGGTCGCCGTAGTCCCTCCCGAGTGACGGCAGCTTGATCCCGTGCGACCCGAGGACGATCCGCAGCTCGTTCACCGTGCTGCGGGCCTCCCGGTCGGCCTCCGCGTCGTATCCGATGGTCATTCCTTCACCCTTTCCGTGCGTGCTGTGACGTACTGGTCACACTCTGGCGCGGGGCTGCCTAGCGTGGAAGCCGTTTCGGCACCACGAGGCCGGATGTGAAAGGGGATCGCGGATGGCGCGAGGGCAGCGGGTGGAGATCGACGGCTCGGAGAGCGTCCCGAGCTTCTACGGCAAGGAGCTGCGCTTCCAGCGCGAGCGGGCGGGCCTCACGCTGGAGCAACTGGTGGAGGGCAGCTTCTACGGGGCGACCTACCTGAGCGAGATCGAGCGCGCCCAGCGCCGCATGCCGCCGGACCTGGCCCGCCACGTGGACCGGGTGCTGGGCACGGACGGCTACTTCGAACGGTGCTGCGAGGACGTGCGGCGGGCGCGACGGCGGGGCCACGCGGCGTACTTCGAGCGCATTCTGGAGGCGGAGAAGCACGCGCTGACCATCGAGGAGTGGTGCCCGACGGTCTTTCCGGGGCTGCTCCAGACCGAGGCGTACGCCCGGGCCGTGGTGCGGGCCACGCATCCTCTGGAGACCGAGGAAGAGACGAGGGGCAAGGTCGAAGGGCGACTGTCACGGGCATGCCTCTTCGAGGACGACCACAAGACGCCCCAGTACTGGGTGGTACTGCACGAGTCCCTGCTGCGTCAGCCAGTGCTGCGGCCTCAGGGTATGGCGGAGCAACTCGACTGCATCGTCCATCTGGTGAGGCGGCGACGCGTCTTTACGCAGGTCCTCCCGTGGAGCGCTGGAGGGCACCCTTTCATGGTCGGCAGTGCCATGATCATGACCTTCACCGACGCTCCGCCGCTCGTCTACACCGAGTCGCTGCACACGGGGCACACGATCGACGATCCGGCCCTCGTGGCGGACTACCAAAGGTCGTACGATCTGCTGAGGGCCGCCGCGCTACCGCCGGAGGCGTCCCTCGCCATGATCGAATCAGCGGCCGAGGACTTCCGAAATGGCAAGCAGGAGCGTTGAACTGAGTGCCGCCGTCTGGCGGCGTAGCAGCTACAGCAACGCGTCGGGCGGTGACTGCGTCCAGGTGGCCGAGGGCTTCCTCGGCGCAGCCGCGTGGCGGAAGAGCAGCCACAGCAACGGCTCTGGCGGCAACTGCCTCGAAGTCGCCGACCATTTCCCCGGCTTCGTGCCCGTCCGGGACTCCAAGGTGCCGGACGGGGGCGTGGTCGTGGTGTCCGCGCGGGCGTGGGCGCCGTTCATCGAGTCGCTGAAGGGCTGACCGCTCCCGCCGTGCGTTCGGCCTCCTCCAGCCACTCCAGGTACCACCGGGCGAAGGTGACGCCGAGCGGTTCCAGGTCCATGTGGTCGCAGCGGGCGTCGTCCCACATGCGGCCGCGCTCCGGGCCGGAGACGGCCAGCCACTGCCGCTGGGCGCACCCGAGGTCGCAGAGGCATATCGCGCCGGCCGTGTGCTCGTAGGACCACAGGGTGGCGAGGAGCCGCTTCTCCCACGCCTCGTAGGCCAGGTCGAAGGCGTCCATGTCCTCGTAGGACTCCTCGTCCGGCTGGTCCGCCAGCAGGGCCTCGACCTCCTCCGGGGTCATCCGCTGCCCGAACGGCTCCGCGAGGCGCCGCGCCAGCGTCATGTCCCCGCCGTCGCCGTGCCACGCCCAGGTCCCGTCGTCGCCCCGGCGGACCGGGAACACCCCGTACGCCGGGCCCGCGCCGCCCGCGCCCACGTGCAGCAGGAAGTCGCGGTACTCCTCCGGCAGCCGCACCCCGCAGAAGCGCTCCAGGTCGGCCAACTCCGCCTCCGTCAGCGGATCCTCCAGCACCCGTTCGCCGCGCGGGAAGCCGAACACCTCCGCGGCGCCGGGGGACTTCGCCAGCGCGAGGACCCGTTCGCGTACCCCTGCCCAGATGTCTGCGCTCATACGGGTGAGCGTAGGTCGTGCCACTGACAGACTGGACCGATGCGAAAGTGGCTGATGGTGGGGGCGGGGACGAACCTGGTGCTCGGCGTTCCCGCGGTCGTACCGATCTGGATGGTCTGGTACCTGCTGTCCAACTGGCCGCTCGCCGCGCTGGGTTGGACGCAGGCGGAGCCGACCGAGAACGACGGCGTGTGGCCGTGGTTCGTCGTGGCCGGGCCGGTGGTCGTGCTCTCCGGGCTCGCCTGGTGGGCCGTGAACCGGCCCCTGCGCCGCCGCGACGAGGGCGGCGGCGGGCTGTACTGGTCGGTAGGAGCGGCGGCGACCCTGGCGCCCACGGCGGCGCTGATCGCGGCGAGCGCCCTGTAGGCCCCGGAGGCGTCCGCGTACCGCCGGGCACGCGTCACGGGCGCGGCCCGTACTCAGTACCCTTGCGTGCATGTACGGCTACGAGCAGAACCCGGGCGCCCAGCAGCAGTACGCCCCGCCCCAGCAGGGGTACGGGCAGCAGCAGCCGCCGCTGTACCCGGAGCCGTCCCCGCCGTCCCTCGCCGACGCGGTGCGCGCGTTCACCACGGGCTCCCTCGCCGCCGAGGACTTCCAGCAGATCTTCGCCACGTCGAAGGTGTACTGCCCGCGCGGCGACAATCCGGGCTTCCTCGCGCTGCACAACACGCAGCAGCCGGTCATCCCGATGTTCACCTCCCTGAAGCAGCTCCGCCGCTACGCCGGCAAGGAGTCGAAGTACTTCGTGATCACCGGCGCCGAGGTCCTGGACCTCCTCCCGACCGGGTACGGCTTCGTGCTGGACATGGAGGGCGACCACCGGATCGTCTTCGACGCGAAGGCCGTCGAGGAGATGGTCGACTTCGCGATGCGCCGCATGTACGGCTAGCCGCACGTCCTCCGGCGGCCCGGCCGCCCGGTGACCCGGTGACCCGGCGGCCCGGCCGCGAACGCCGCGCCGCCGCTGTGCACCGCTGAGCCGCCGCAGCGCAACCCCTCCGGTGGCGGTTTGTCCCCCTCCGGTCGGCGGGGGGCCCAATCCCCCCTGAGGCGGAGGGGAGGGGGCTCGGGCGCTGCCTACTGTTCGAGTGTGGAACAGCTCGGTGCCTATCTCCTGACCCAGCGGATCGCCCCGCTCGTCAACCGGTACGTCGTCACGGCGCCGGACGGCGGGGACGTGCTGGCGTTCGCCGAGCAGAAACGCTTCGCCCTCAAGGAGGAGCTGACCTTCTGGTCCGGGGAGGACCGGGCGCGGCGGCTCGGCGGGTTCAAGGCGCTCAAGGTGCTCGACCTCAGCGCCGCGTACGACGTGACCGGCCCGGACGGGCGGCCGCTCGGCTTCTTCAGGAAGGACGCCAGGGCCTCCCTGCTGCGCTCCACCTGGCACCTCGTCCCCCGGGTCGACCGCCCGCCGTGGGCCGGGAGCGCAGCCTCCCCGTGGCCGTCGCCCGGCGCGGGTGGCAGCTCGTCGACACGTTCCTGCCCGTGCCGGTGCCGCCGATGCCGTTCGTCTACCACTTCGACTTCGTGCGCGACGGCGAGCCCGTCCTGACGGTCGAGCGGCTGTGGGGGCTGCGCGACCGGTACGTCGTGCACGTCCGGGACCCGGAGCTCGACCCCGTGCTCGCGCTCTGCATGGCCGTCGGGCTCGACGCCCTGCAGAGCCGCTGACCGGGACCCGCCCGTACCGCCCGTACCACCCGTACCACCCGTACCACCCGTACCGCCTGTACCGAGTCCGTCCCTTCCTGTACGACCGCTCCCTGTGCGCCCTGCCGCCCATACGGCCGCCCGGCCCGTGGCACCTGCCCGCCCGTACCCGAATCCACCGAACGAGAGGCCGACCGCCGCCATGCTGCTCCTGCTGGAACTCGCCGCCCACTTTCTGACGGACCTGGGGGTGTGGGTCGGCGGGAAGGCCCTGGACCGGCGCCTCTCCGCCCGCCGCGTCGACGCGTTCCGGCGGGGTGAGGCGGTCCGGTTGCGCTGCCGCTACCGGCTGGGCGCGCAGGCCCCCGCCATGCGGCGGGGCACCCTCACCCTGAGCCGGTCCGGCGCCGTTCTCCGGACCGGTGCGGAGTCGGCGGGCGCGCGGCTGGCCGGGCCCGTGTCGGCGGTGTCGGGCGGCGGGCGCGGCGGTACGTCCCTGTCGTGCACGGCCGTCCCGGCGGGTGGCGGCGGGGTGCCCGCCGAGGTGCTGCTCACCACGTGGGACGTGGAGCTGGTGCGGCTGGTCGCGGGCACCGTGGCGGGGCGCCGCTGAGAGCGGCGGCGCGGGTCGGTCGCTGGGTGGGGCGGGCCCGCCGGGGTGGGGAATGCGCGAGCCGGGCGGCGCGTTGCCCTGGCAAGAAGTTCACGGTTCAACTAAACTGGCCGTACGCCGACCCACCACCCGGAGGCTCCGATGCCCGCCGTCACCGTCGAGAACCCGCTCACCCTGCCCCGCGTCGCCGCACCGGCCGACAGCCGGGCCCGCAAGGTCCTCACCGTGGTCACCGCGCCCAGCGGCTTCGAAGGGGAGGGCTTCCCGGTCCGCCGCGCGTTCGCGGGCATCAACTACCGCCACCTCGACCCGTTCATCATGATGGACCAGATGGGCGAGGTGGAGTACCAGCCCGGAGAGCCGAAGGGGACCCCGTGGCACCCGCACCGGGGCTTCGAGACCGTCACCTACATCATCGACGGGATCTTCGACCACCAGGACTCCCACGGCGGTGGCGGCACCATCACCAACGGGGACACCCAGTGGATGACGGCGGGCTCGGGCCTGCTGCACATCGAGGCGCCGCCGGAGCACCTGGTCGTCTCGGGCGGCCTCTTCCACGGTCTGCAGCTGTGGGTGAACCTCCCCGCCAGGGACAAGATGATGGCGCCGCGCTACCAGGACATCCGCGGCGGCAGCGTCCAACTGCTGACCACGCCCGACGGGGGCGCGCTGCTGCGCGTCATCGCCGGCGAGCTGGGCGGGCACGCGGGCCCCGGCATCACGCACACGCCGATCACGATGGTCCACGCGACGGTGGCGCCGGGGGCGGAGGTCACGCTGCCCTGGCGCGAGGACTTCAACGGCCTCGCGTACGTCCTCGCCGGGCGCGGTACCGTCGGCACCGAGCGCCGGCCGGTCCGCCTCGGGCAGACCGCCGTCTTCGGGGCCGGGTCCTCGCTGACCGTCCGCGCGGACGAGAACCAGGACTCCTCCACACCGGACCTCGAAGTCGTCCTCCTCGGCGGGCGGCCCATCCGTGAGCCGATGGCCCACTACGGCCCGTTCGTCATGAACACGCGCGACGAACTCCAGCAGGCGTTCGAGGACTTCCAGAAGGGGCGGCTCGGGACGGTCCCCGCGGTGCACGGGATGTCCGAGGGCGGGCTGTAGGGGCCGGCGCGGCCGGACCGCGCGGACGGGCCCGGTCCGGGGGCGGACGGGGCCCGTCCGCCCCCGGACCCGGCCGCCGCTCCCGGCCGCCGCTCCCGGCCGCCGCTCCCGTTCGGTGGTCCGCGGGCGGGCGGCCGTGGTCTTGCGGAGTCCGGGGACCCCGGTCTCCGGGGGCCGATCACCAGTAGTGGCGTCGGCCGGCGACGGCGTGTCCCGTGGCGCCGAGGATCCAGAGGACGGCCCCGATGACCGCCAGGATGAGCCCGATGGTCCACAGGATGGATACGCCGGTGATGAGGCCGATGACGAGCAGGATGACGCCCAGGATGAGCATGATTCCTCCTTCGGTGGGAAGTGCCCCTGCCGCGGACCGCGGTGATCCGCGAGGCGCGGGGGGCTGAAGCGGCCGGTCTCCTCCTCACTCCACGCGGGTCGGTCCGTGGCGGGTGACCTGCAGGCGCACCTCGGTGGGCGGGTCGGGGAGGCCGGTGGACCGCCGAGCGGTGCCCAGGGGGCCTTCGCAGAGGGCGCCGAGGGCGGCGCCGGGTGCGCCCTCGGGCGTGAGGGCGAGTGCGACGCGGGCGCGGTGGCGGGTCGGCCGACCGGTGATGCGTACGGACGCGTGGTCGACGGCCGGCAGGGCGCCGGCCTCGGCCGCGATGGCGTCGCCGAGTGCGCGGTCGCGCAGTGCGACGCCCTCCTGCGGCGGTGTGCCGCCGACGGGCAGGGTGCCGGGGCGGAGCCGGCTCGGCTGGGCGAGCAGCCACCACAGCGCGAGCAGGGCGACGAGGGAGAGGGCGGCGATGACCGCCGGCCACCACCACCAGCCCTGATCGCTCCAGCGTTCGCGGTCGGAGGCGGCGAGCAGGACGTCGTCCGGCGTGGTCAGGGGCCAGCCGGCGGGCGGGACCAGATCACGTCGCCGGTAGAGGTCGAGCCCGGCGAAGAGGACCAGCAGTCCGCCGCCGAGCAGCACCAGCCCGGCGAGGGCCAGCAGGCTGCGGTTGAGTGCGGGTCGCGGTGTCATGGCGGGCTCCGGGGCCGAGGGTCTTCTTCCTGAGGGGCTTCGGTCAGTCGGGTCGTCGCCGCACCCGTACGACGACGCGGGGAGGCCGGGCGAGGGCCAGCCGGTCCCGCTCCTCGTCCAGGACGGCGGTGAGGTCGTCCCTCACCTGCCGGGCGTCGCGGAAGCGGACGTCGGCGCGGGCCCTGATGCGGTGGCGGCGCACCCGGACGTGCGCCGCGCTGACTCCGGGAACCCTCATGGCGGCGTTGCGCAGCAGGTCGGCGGCGCCGTCGCGGTCCAGGAACGCCCGCAGCCGGGGACAGTCGGCGGGGGAGCGCATGGGCAGCCAGCGGCGCTGGCCGGGGGTGAGGGCCAGGATGATCAGCCAGACGCCGAGGGCGGCGGCCACGGCGGCTCCCGTCAGCATCCACACGTCGTCCACCGGACGGGTGGCCAGTTCGTCGGCGAGGTGCCGCCGCCAGGCCGCCGCCGGACGCCCGGCCCGTACGGCGATGACGTCGACCAGCGCCGCGACGGCGGCCACCAGGATCACCGCGGCGACCACGGCCGACGTGACGCGGCGCGCGGACCACTTCCGGTGCGTCCGGTGCCCCCCGCCGCGCTCATCGCCGGTTCCGGCGGCCGCGCGGTCCGGAGCGGACGGGCCGTGTCCAGGCGGGCCGGCTTCCTTCGCCGACGGCCCGGTGGCGCGGGACGCGGGCGCCGCGGTGTCGCCGTGCGCGGACGACGCGGAGCCGCGGCCGGGGGAACCGGTGTCGGGTGTCATCGCGTTCGCCCTTCCGCCGCGGTGTGCCCGGTGGTCCGGGCCGCGCGGCCGCTCACCGGACCCGCCCCCGGCCGACGTCGGCGGCGGTCATCAGCCGCCGGACGGTGAGCAGGACCTCCCCCACCCGCAGACCGGTCAGCTGGGCGACGCGTTCGGCGACGTCCCGCTGGATCCGCTCGCAGACGCGGGGGATGTCGGTGGGGTAGGGCAGGTCCATGGCCAGGTGCAGGCGCACCGATCCGGCACGGACGGTGGCGGAGGCGTGGGGCGCCTCCGGCCGGCCCCGGTCCGGCGGTACGGCGGCGCGCCGGGACTGGGCCGTCCGGGCGGCCCGGGCGGCGATGCGCGCGACCACCCTGTCGGGGATCACGGTGGCGCCCCGCTCGGCCGGGGGCGGAAGCCCGGCGGCCGGGGCCGCCGGGTCCGGCCCCTCGTCCGGGGGAGCGGACCTGGTCCTCACCGCTGCCTCCGGGTCCGGAGGTCGAGGTCGCCCTGGAGGGCGAGGCCGGCGACAAGACCCGCCGCGCCCAGGACCAGCACCAGCAGGAACGCCCAGAAGCCGCCGAAGTATCCGGCGAAACCCAGGGCCATTCCGGCCGCGAGCCCCGTCGTCGCTGTGTTCATCTCGCACTCACCCGTCTCGCGCAGGCACGTCACCGTGCGCGTGGTCACGCGTGTCCGTCAGGGGGCGGCGGTGGATCACCTCACGCGGCCCTCTTCCGGTTCCGCCTCGTCCTCCTCGTCGGGGAGGTGGACGTCGTCGACGGCGATGTTCACCTCGACGACCTCCAGGCCCGTCATCCGCTCCACGGCGCCGATGACGTTGGTGCGCACGCCCCCGGCGACGTCGACGATGGGCACGCCGTACTCGACGACGATGTCCAGGTCCACGGCGGCCTGACGCTCACCGACCTCGACCTTCACCCCCCGTGTGACGGCCCCGCTGCCGCCGCCGGGGACGCGTTCCCGTACGGCGCCGAAGGCGCGGGCCATGCCCGCTCCCAGGCTGTAGACGCCCGGTACCTCGCGGGCCGCCATGCCGGCGATCTTGGCCACCACGCCGTCCGCGATGGTGGTCTTACCCCTCCTCTCGGCCGGAGCCCCGGCCCCCGTACGGCCCTGCAGGGCGCTCTTGCCCGTCTCGGGCCGGTTGCCTGTGCTGGTGTTGTCGTCCGTCATCGCGGTCGCCTCGCCTCGATCGGTTGGACACTGGTGTGGCACCCGTCAAAGGATGTGGGCATATCGGACATGTCGCTCACCACGAGTGTGGGGTGTGATCCGCACCACGCGCAATCCGAATGCGCCGGATCACCGTCAACCGCTGCCTGGCCACGCGCGGCGGCCGCCGGCCGCGGCCGCCGACCGCTCCCCGGACGTCCGGGGCAGGGGGTCAGGGCCGACCGCCACGGCTGCCTGACGGGGCATCACCCGTGCGGGCCCCGCCGAGGGGCGGGGCCCGCGCCGGCGTGGTCGGCTGAGGGCGTGCCGTCGCCCGCGCCGCCACCGCTGCTGCCCGAACCCGTCCGCCGCCTCGCCGCCTGGTGCGCCGTCGGCCTCCTCGTCACGGGCGCCGCGGCCGTCGCCGTCTGGCTGGTCGTCACCTTCCGGACGGCGGTCACCCCGCTCCTCCTCGCGCTGCTCGGCACCGCCCTTCTCGGGCCGCTCCACCGCCGCCTCGTCGCGGTCGGCGTCCACCGGTCCCTCGCCGCCGGGCTGACCTGCGCGGCGATCGTCGCGGTCTTCGGGGGCGCCGCCTACATCGTGGTCGCCGCGCTCATCGACAACGGCGACCAGATCGTCTCCTCCCTGCGCCGCGCCGCCGAGGACCTCGCGGGGCGGATCGGCGTCGAGGGGACCTCCCTGGACGACCTCGCCGCCAACGCCAGGAACCTCGTCACCCGCTTCGGCTCCACCGCCGCGACCGGGGTGATCAGCGGACTCGGGCTCGTCGTCGAGGTCGCGGCCATGGCCGTGCTCGCCCTGTTCCTGGTCTTCTTCTTCCTGCGCGACTCCGGGCGGGCCGTGGCCGCGCTGCGGTCGCTCGCGCCCGCCACGACCGGCGACCTGGTGGAGGCCATGGCGCGCCGGGCGTTCCAGTCCGTCGAGGGGTTCATGCGGGGCACCACCCTCATCGCCCTGATCGACGCCGTGCTCATCACGGCCGGGCTGCTGGTGCTGCGCGTGCCGGGTGCCGTCGGGCTGGGCGCGCTCGTCTTCGTCGGCGCCTACATCCCGTACCTCGGCGCCTTCCTGTCCGGGGCCGTAGCCGTGCTCGTCGCCTTCGCCGACCGGGGGCTGGTCATCGCCCTGTGGGCGCTCGGAGTGGTACTGGCCGTGCAGGTGCTGGAGGGCAACATCCTCCAGCCGGTCGTCCAGAGCCGCACCGTCCAGCTCCACCCCGCGGTCGTCCTGCTGGCGCTCGCCGCCGGGGCGGCCGTCGCGGGCATCCTCGGCATCCTGCTCGCCGTGCCCTTCACCGCCGCCGTGTTCGGCGCGGTGGAGGAGGTGCGGCGGCACTACGGTCAACCGCCGGCCGCGGACGTCCCGCCCTCGTAGAGCTCGAACCAGATCGACTTGCCCTCGCCGCGCGGGTCCACGCCCCACGCGTGCGCCAGCATCTCCATCAGCATCAGCCCGCGCCCCGACGACGCCATCTCACCGGGCCGCCTGCGGTGCGGCAGCTCGTCGCCGGAGTCCGCGACCTCCACCCGCAGCCGCCGCGCGCCCAGCTCCCCGCGCGCCTCCGCGACCAGCAGCGCGTCCCCGTCGGTGTGGACGAGCACGTTCGTGACCATCTCCGACACCATCAGCACCGCGGAGTCGACCTGGTCCTCGTCCGCCCAGTCGTGCAGCAGGTCCCGCACATGCCGCCGCACGCCCGCGATCCGCTCCGGCTCCGCCTGCGCGACCGTCATCACCGTACGGCGCGGGGCCGTCCGCCCGGCAGGCTCGCCCGTACGGGAGAGCAGCAGTACCGCGATGTCGTCCTCGCGCCGGTCCGCGAGCGGGCCCACCGTGTGGTGGGAACCCGGCCCGTGCACCGCCTGCACCAGCGAGTCCGCCAGCACCTCCAGCGACTCCCGGCGCGGCTCGTACTCCTCCAGCAGCTTGCGGACCCGCAGCCAGCCCGTCTCCATGTCGTGCCCGCCGGTCTCCAGCAGGCCGTCCGTGCACAGCATCAGCGTCTCGCCCGGCTCCAGCGTCATCCGCGTCGTCGGGTAGTCCGTGTCCGGGACGATCCCCAGCGGCAGCCCGCCGTCGGTGGGCCGCATCATCACCGTGCCGTCCGCCAGCAGCAGCGCCGGGTCCACGTGGCCGGCCCGCGCGATGTCCAGCGTGCCCGTCGCCGGGTCCACCTCCAGGTAGAGGCAGGTCGCGAACCGCGTGCCGTCCCCGTCGTCGGACACCGCCGCCGGGGCGCGGCCGTCCACCCCGTGGGCGCCCTCGGTGATCCCGTACAGGAACCGCGACGCCCGCGACAGCACCGCGTCCGGCCGGTGCCCCTCCGACGCGTACGCCCGCAGCGCGATCCGCAGCTGCCCCATCAGGCCCGCCGCCCGCACGTCGTGCCCCTGCACGTCCCCGATGACGAACGCCACCCGCCCGCCGGGCAGCGGGATCATGTCGTACCAGTCGCCGCCCACCTGGAGCCCGCCGCCCGTCGGCACATACCGCGCGGCCACCTCCATGCCCGGGATCGCCGGACCCAGCACCGGCAGCATCGTCCGCTGGAGCCCCAGCGACAGCTCCCGCTCCGTCTCCGCGACCCCCGCACGGGCCAGCGCCTGCGCCAGCATCCGCGCCACCGTGGTCAGCACCGACCGCTCGTCCGGAGTGAACCCCACCCGGTGCGCGAACGCCGCCATCCACGCGCCGATCGTCCGGCCCGCGACGATCAGCGGCAGGAACGCCCACGACTCCCGGCCGAACCGCCGCGCCAGCGGCCAGGTCGCGGGGAACCGCCCGCGGTACTCGTCGGGCGTGGAGAGGTAGATCGCCCGCCCGGTGCGGACCACCTCCGCCGCCGGGTAGTCCGTGTCCAGCGGCATGTCCGCGAAAGGCCCCTCGTCCCCCGCGCTGTGCCCGTGCTGCCCGATGATCGTCAGCCGGTCTCCCGCCGTGCCGAACACCGCGAGCCCGTCCGGCGAGAACCCCGGCATCGACAGCGACGCCGCCACCCGCAGCACCTCCGCCGTGGACCGCGCCTCCGCCAGCGCCCGGCCCGCGTCCAGCAGGAACGCCTCCCGCGACCGCCGCCAGTCACCTGTCACCGGCTGCCGCGCCGCCCGCCCCGGCTCCTGCTCGGACACCTCCTGCAACGTGCCGACCAGCCGCAGCCCGACGCCCCCCTCGGAGGCCATCGGCTTCGCCCGCGACCGCACCGTGCGCAGGACCCGGCCGTTCTCGTCCATCACCCGCAGCAGCGACTCGGCGAGCGTGCCCTCGGCGAACGCGAGGTTCACCACGCCGTCGATCTCGTTCCAGTCGACCGGGTGGAGGCGGGAGCGCACGGCGCCCTCCGACAGTTCCACGGGCTCGGCGGGCAGCCCCAGCAGACGGGCGGCCTCGGCGTCGAGCTGGACGACCTCGGTCGCGT
This sequence comes from Streptomyces fradiae ATCC 10745 = DSM 40063, assembly GCF_008704425.1. Taxonomy (NCBI): domain Bacteria; kingdom Bacillati; phylum Actinomycetota; class Actinomycetes; order Kitasatosporales; family Streptomycetaceae; genus Streptomyces; species Streptomyces fradiae. The sequence goes on along the minus strand of NZ_CP023696.1, from coordinate 3,253,260 downwards.
TGTCCCACCGCCACAGACCGGTCAGGATCGCGGCAAGGACGTCCTCGGTGTGCATTGCCCCACTTTATGGAGATGGGTGGAGGCGACGCCAGTGTGCGAAAGCCCGGAACCCGCCGCCCGGTACCCTGGTCTGTGTTTCACGTGAAACCACGCGTCCGTGAAGCCGTGCACGACAGCACCACGCACCACAGACCCCGATCCGCGAAGACTGGATGAACCACGATGCATCGGTACAGGTCCCACACCTGCGGCGAGCTCCGCGCTTCTGACGTCGGCACCGACGTCCGGCTGAGCGGCTGGCTGCACAATCGGCGCGACCTGGGCGGCATCCTCTTCATCGATCTGCGCGATCACTACGGCATCACGCAGCTCGTCGCCCGGCCCGGCACCCCCGCGTACGAGGCCCTCGACAAGCAGACCAAGGAGTCCGTCGTCCGCGTCGACGGCAAGGTCGTCTCGCGTGGCGCCGAGAACGTCAACGCGGACCTGCCCACCGGCGAGGTCGAGGTCGAGGTCTCCGAGGTCGAGGTGCTCGGCGCCGCCGGCCCGCTGCCCTTCACCATCAACGCGGACGACGGCGTCAACGAGGAGCGGCGCCTGGAGTACCGCTTCCTCGACCTGCGCCGCGAGCGCATGCACCGCAACATCATGCTGCGCACGGCCGTGATCTCCGCGATCCGGCACAAGATGGTCGCCCTCGGCTTCAACGAGATGGCCACGCCCATCCTCACCGCGACCTCGCCCGAGGGCGCCCGCGACTTCGTGGTGCCCTCCCGCCTCAACCCGGGCAAGTTCTACGCCCTCCCGCAGGCGCCGCAGCAGTTCAAGCAGCTCCTGATGGTCTCCGGCTTCGACCGCTACTTCCAGATCGCGCCCTGCTTCCGCGACGAGGACGCCCGCGCCGACCGCTCGCCGGGCGAGTTCTACCAGCTCGACGTGGAGATGTCCTTCGTCGAGCAGGAGGACGTCTTCCAGCCGATCGAGAAGCTCATGACCGAGCTGTTCGAGGAGTTCGGCGGCGGCCGCCACGTCACCTCGCCGTTCCCGCGCATCCCGTTCCGCGAGGCGATGCTGAAGTACGGCTCCGACAAGCCGGACCTGCGCGCCCGGCTCGAACTGGTCGACATCACGGACGTCTTCGCGGACTCCGAGTTCAAGGCGTTCGCGGGCAAGCATGTCCGCGCCCTGCCGGTCCCGGCCGTGCAGGACCAGCCGCGCAAGTTCTTCGACTCGATGGGCGACTTCGCCGTGGAGCAGGGGGCCAAGGGCCTCGCCTGGATCCGCGTCGGTGAGGACATGGCCTTCACCGGCCCCATCGCGAAGTTCCTCACCGAGGAGAACGTCAAGACGCTGGTCGACCGCCTCGGCCTGAAGCCCGGCCACGCGGTCTTCTTCGGCGCGGGCGACTTCGACGAGGTCTCCAAGATCATGGGCGCGGTCCGCGTCGAGGCCGCCAGGCGCGCCGGCCACTTCGAGGAGGACGTCTTCCGCTTCTGCTGGATCGTCGACTTCCCGATGTACGAGAAGGACGAGGAGACCGGCAAGATCGACTTCTCCCACAACCCGTTCTCCATGCCCCAGGGCGGCATGAAGGACCTGGAGGAGAAGGACCCGCTCGACATCCTCGCCTGGCAGTACGACATCGTCTGCAACGGCGTCGAGCTGTCCTCCGGCGCGATCCGGAACCACGAGCCCGAGATCATGCTGAAGGCGTTCGAGATCGCCGGGTACGAGCGGGAGACCGTCGAGGAGGAGTTCGCGGGCATGCTGCGCGCGTTCCGCTTCGGCGCCCCGCCGCACGGCGGCATCGCCCCGGGCGTGGACCGCATCGTCATGCTGCTCGCCGACGAGCCGAACATCCGCGAGACGATCGCCTTCCCGCTCAACGGCAACGCCCAGGATCTGATGATGGGCGCCCCGACCGTGCTGGACGAGGCCCGGCTGCGCGAGCTGAACATCGCGCTGCGCAAGCCCGCGGCCGACAAGTAGGACGGATGTAGCCCGGCAGGCACGGGCGTGGGCGAGGGCCCCGGAACCGATCGACCGGTTTCGGGGCCCTTCCCGTACCCGCCGCCGGCGGGGCCGCCGGGTGGTCGCCGGGGTGGCCGGGGCGGCCGGAGCGCCGGGTGGCCCTCGGGGCCGGCGGAAGGGCTGCCGGGCGGGCCCTCGGGACGGCCGTCGGAGGGCCGTCGGGCGGTGGCCCGGTCGTGCGTACGGGGGCGATCTGGGGGGTGGGGCGTTCCGGCCGTGGCCCGGCGTGGGACCCCTGATGGGGAGACCGCGCACCGACCGCCCCGAAAGGCCCGACATGCCGCCCGTCCAGCGAAGCCCCCACCGCCTCCTCGCCGCGACGCTGCTGCTCGCGCTGCTGCCCCTGTCCGCCTGCGGCACCACCGGACCGGGCGGCCCCGGCGGCCCGTCCGGCCCCGCCGGCACGGCGGCCGGACCCGGTTCGCCGGGCGGCTCCGGTGCGCCGGAAGGCCCCGGCGGGGCCGGCGCGGCGGGCGGTGAGGTGCGGAGTACGGCGCCGGGCGAGGCTCACCGGCACGCCGTCCCCGGCCCGAAGGGCACCGTGTCCCCGCAGGGCACGGGGTCCGCGCAGGGCACGGGGTCCGCGCAGGGCACCACGGCCCCGCGGGGCACGGCGTCCCCGGCGGCGACCGCGCCGCGCAGGGGCGTGCCGGGACCGCCCGCCGCACCCGCCGAGATCCCCGGGCTCGGCCCGAGGACCCGCGCGCAGATCCCGCCCGCCAGTCTCCAGGCCGTCGTCGTCCGCGGGCACGGCCGGGACGTCGGCACCGGCACGGCCACCCTGTACGAGCGCCGGCCCGGCGCGGGCTGGACCGCCGCCTCCGCCCCGTGGCCCGCGCACAACGCGGTCAGCGGCTGGACCGACCACCACGTCCGGGGCGACCTGCGCTCCCCGGTCGGCGTCTTCCGGCTCACGGACGCGGGCGGCCTCCTCCCCGATCCGGGCACACGGCTCCCGTACGACGAGGACCGCCACTTCGTCGCCGTCGGCAGCGGCTCCCTCGGCGAACCGCTGGAGGGCTCCTTCGACCACGTCGTGGCCATCAACTACAACCGGGTGCCCGGCACGACCCCCCTCGACAAGACCCGGCCGCTCGGAGAGGACCGGGGCGGCGGCATCTGGATCCACGTCGACCACGAGGGCCCCACGCAGGGCTGCGTCTCGCTGCTCCGTACGCACATCCGCGAGCTGCTGCGCTGGCTGGACCCGGCGCACCAGCCGGTCGTGGTGATGGGGGACGTGGCGAGCCTGGCCCGCTGACCGGGCGGCGGTGCCCCGCCGGTGACGGCAGGGATCGTCGTGACGGTCCCGTCGGGGTGCCCCACCGGTGACGACCGGGGGCAGGCCCCATACGGCGGCGACCGCCGCCCCGGCCGGGTGGCGGGGGCGGCGGTCGCAGCGGTGGTACCGGTGGTGCGGCCGGGCGGGGCCGGGGCCCGGCCATCCGGCCGGGGGCCCGGCTGCCCACGGGTGCCGGGGGCCCGCCGGGGCCGGGCGTGCGTCAGGCGTCCTTCTTGGGCTCCTCCAGACGCGGGAAGAGCACCGCGCCCTTCGTCACCGTCACCCCGGCCGGGAGCTGTCCCCACCGGCCGGAGTCGGCGAGCCGCTGGTCGGCGAGGGCGCCCAGGGCGGGCTCCGCGCCGAGGGACTCCCACAGCTTCTGGGAGGTCTCGGGCATGACCGGGTTGAGCAGGACGGCCACGGCGCGCAGCGACTCGGCCGCCGTGTAGAGGATCGTCGCCAGACGGGCGCGGCCCTCAGGCGAGTCGTCCTTGGCGACCTTCCAGGGCTCCTGCTCCGTGATGTAGCCGTTGACCTGCTTCACGAAGTCGAAGACGGCCAGGATGCCGCCCTGGAAGTCCAGCTCCTCGCCGATCTTCCGGTCGGCCTCGGCGACCGCCTCGGCCAGGCCGCGCTGGACCGCCTGCTCGGCGTCCCCGGCCGCCGTGGCCTCCGGCAGGGCGCCGTCGAAGTACTTGCCGACCATCGCCGCGACGCGCGAGGCGAGGTTGCCGTAGTCGTTGGCCAGCTCGGAGGTGTAGCGGGCGGTGAAGTCCTCCCACGAGAACGAGCCGTCGCTGCCGAACGCGATGGCCCGCAGGAAGTACCAGCGGTAGGCGTCCACGCCGAAGTGCGAGGTCAGGTCCTGCGGCTTGATGCCGGTCAGGTTCGACTTCGACATCTTCTCGCCGCCGACCATCAGCCAGCCGTTCGCGGCGACCTTCCCCGGCACGGGCAGGCCCTGCGCCATCAGCATGGCCGGCCAGATCACCGCGTGGAAGCGCAGGATGTCCTTGCCGACCAGATGCACGTCCGCCGGGAACGTCGCGTCGAACTTCGCCTGGTCGGCGCCGTAGCCGACGGCCGTCGCGTAGTTCAGCAGGGCGTCGACCCACACGTAGATGACGTGCTTGTCGTCCCACGGGATCGGGATGCCCCAGTCGAACGTGGAGCGGGAGATCGACAGGTCCTGGAGGCCCTGCTTGACGAAGTTCACGACCTCGTTGCGGGCCGACTCGGGCTGGATGAAGTCCGGGTTCGCCTCGTAGAACTCCAGCAGCTTCGGGCCGTAGGCGGAGAGCTTGAAGAAGTAGTTCTCCTCCTTGAGGATCTCCACCGGCTTCTTGTGGATCGGGCAGAGCTTGGCGCCCTGCTCGTCCTCGATCAGGTCGCCGGGGAGCTTGTACTCCTCGCAGCCCACGCAGTACGGGCCCTCGTAGCCGCCCTTGTAGATCTCGCCCTTGTCGTACAGGTCCTGCACGAACTCCTGGACGCGGTCGGTGTGGCGCTTCTCCGTGGTGCGGATGAAGTCGTCGTTGGCGATCTCCAGGTGCTCCCAGAGGGGCTTCCACGCCTCCTCGACGAGCTTGTCGCACCACTCCTGCGGGGTGACCCCGTTCGCGTCGGCCGTGCGCATGATCTTCTGACCGTGCTCGTCCGTGCCGGTGAGGTACCACACCTTCTCGCCGCGCTGACGGTGCCAGCGCGTGAGCACGTCGCCTGCGACGGTCGTGTAGGCGTGGCCCAGGTGAGGAGCGTCGTTGACGTAGTAGATGGGGGTCGTGACGTAGAAGGACTTCACGCCTTCGCCCCCTTGCTTCTCGGATCCAGTGGCCGCCATGGTCGAAATCCTATCGGTCGGCCGAAGCGCCCCTCGCCGTCGTTCACGGTGCGGGACGTCGCTCGCGCCGCGGGGGCCGGGCGGGCCGCCGGTCCGGTGGGCGACCGGGCCGCGGCGGCCGGCCCGGTCACCGCACCGGCGGTGGGCGCCGGGCCTCAGACGGACCAGGCGGCGAGGAGCTCCCGGAAGAAGCGGGCGTGCGGGACGTCCTTGGGGGCGGGCCCCGCGTGGACGAAGGCGGTGTTCGCGACGTCGAGCCTGCGGAGGTAGTCGAACGCCTTGGCGTCCTCCTCGCCGAACGCCACGAACTGCCAGAACACCGGCCGCCCCGTCGCGGCGGCCTCCTCCAGGGCCTGGGTGGCGGCCGTCCTGGACTCCGGGGCGCCGTCCGTCTGGAAGACCACCAGCGCGGGGCGGTCCGGGCCGGCCTTCTCGTGGTGGGCGAGGACCTCGCGCACGGCGCGGTCGTAGTTGGTGCGGCCCATGCGGCCGAGGCCGTCGTGGAGGGCGGTGACGCGGTCCTCGGCGTTGTCGAGGGTCAGCTCCCCCGTGCCGTCGATCTCGGTGGAGAAGAAGACGACGGGCACGGTCGCCTTCTCGTCCAGGTGCGCGGCGAGGGCCAGCGCCTGCTCGCCGAGGCGCTGCGCGCTGCCGTCCTTGTAGTACGGGCGCATGGAGCCCGACCGGTCGAGCACCAGGTACACCGTGGCGCGCGCCCCGAGGAGCCCGCGCCCCCGCAGCGCCGCACCGGCGGCCTTGTACGCCTCGGCCACGCCCTCCGGCGCGACGCGCTTGACCTGCCGCAGGGCCACGGCGGAGGTGCCGGGCTCGCGCTGGTCGGCGGGGGCGGGGGCGGGGGCCGCTTCGGTGGTGGTTGCTTCGGCGGTGGCCGGCTCGGGGGCGGGGACTGCTTCGGCGGTGGCCGGTTCGGTGGCGGTGATGCCGGTCGGCTCGGGTGCGTCGGTGGCGGACGGTTCGGGCTGGTCCGTGGTGGCGGGCTCCGGCTCGTCCTGGGCGGGGGCCGGGTCGGGGCGGCCCGCGGCGGCGGTGGGGTCGCCGGCGGTCGCCGGGCGCTCGTCCGCCGCGGTGGTCTCGGGCTCCGGGTCGGCGGCGGGCCCGCTCTCCTCCTCGGCGGTGGCCCCGTCACGGGCCTCCTGCGGTCCGGCCCCGGTGGCCTCGGTACCCGCGGTCGCATCGGCGTCGGCGTCGGTGTCCGGCGTGCGGGTCTCCGCCGTCCCGGCGGCCGGAGCGGGGGCCGGGGCGGCGTCGTTCCCGGCGGTCGGCGCCCGATCCACGGACGCAGGGGCGTCGGCGTCGGGCCCGGCCTCCGGCCGGGTGCTCGCCTCGGTGGCGGGCCTGCCGTCCGAGGGGGCGTCACCGGGCTCGGCGGCCCGCGCCTCGGCTTCGGGCACCGCCGAGGCGGCGGCCGCGGGGTCGGTCTTCTCCTCGGAAGCGTCGCTTCGCGCGGCCTCGGGCTCCCGCTCGGTCGCGGGCTGCGGCGCGGCTGCGGCCTCCGCCGGGGCGGCGGTGGCCTCGGTGGCGGGCTCCGGTGCCGCTTCGGCCTCCGGGCCGGCCGGGGCGGCGTCCGCCTCGGGTGCCGGGACGCTCGCCTCCCGCGCCGGGGTGGCCCCGGACTCGGGTGCCGGGGCGGCGTCCGCCTCGCGCGCCGGGGTGACGGTCCCGGAGGCCGGGGCGGCGGCGTCCGCCTCGGGCTCCGCGGCGGCCTCCGGCTCCGGGTGGGCGGCGGAGTCGGTGCGGGCGGGGGGAATGGTGGGCTTCGGGTCGTCGAAGGACGCCGCCACCAGTTCCGCCGCGACCTCCTCCGGGGACCGGTCGGTGTCCTGGCGGTCCTGCTGGGACGGGACCGTCGCCGACGTCGACGGCTCGTCCCGCGGCACCGTGCGTTCCGCCTGGGGCGGGACGGAGGGAGTGGCCGTCGACGTACCCGCGTCCCGCTCGTCGTCGCGGTCGCGGCCGAACACCTTGCGCAGCAAGCTCCGAATGCCCATGGGCCATGGCCTTTCGCATATTGGGTGCCGTATATGTCCGTACTGCTGGGAATACCTGGGAATCATCCCTGGCCAGGGCGGACACGTAAGGTTAGCCGCCCGGAGTGGCGCGGAAGGGTGGCGTCCATTCGCGTCAACCCCGCCCCCTTTGCCCCGCATTCATCACACGTTCACCCCTCCGCCGCCGCCCTGCACGGGGATCCGCCTAACGTCGCCGCCGGACGATCGAGACACCACGTCGGCGCGGTGCGCGCCGAAGGAGGAACCCGTGCGCAAGCTGCTGCCGTTGCTCACCACGACCCCGCACGCCGGCGGCCGGTCCGCCCTGACCTGCCGTTACCGCTGCGGGGACGCCTGCTTCCACGACGTGCCCAACACCAGCGGCAACCCGTACGTGGGCGACGTCATCGCCGGCGCGCTCTCCCGCCGTTCGATGGTGCGCGCCGCCGCCGTGGTCACCGTCGCGACCGCCGCGGGCGGCGCCGTCCTCGGCGCGGGCGCCCCGGAGGCACACGCCGCCCAGGCGGGACGGGGCCACGGGCACGGCGGCCCCTCCGGCAGGGCACAGGGCGCGCGCGGCCTGCGCTTCACTCCCGTCGCGCCCAACACGGCGGACCAGGTCACCGTCCCGCCCGGCTACACCCAGAACGTGGTCATCCGCTGGGGCGAGCCGATCCTGCGCGGCGCGCCCGCCTTCGACCCGGACCGGCAGACCGCCAAGGCGCAGGCGGGCCAGTTCGGTTACAACAACGACTTCCTCTCCCTGCTGCCGCTGCGGGGCGAGCCGGGCCGCCAGGTGCTCGTCGCGAACCACGAGTACACCGACGAGGTCCTGATGTTCCGCGGCTACGACCCGGAGAACCCGACCCGCGAGCAGGTCGAGATCGCCTGGGCGGCGCACGGCCTCTCCGTCGTCGTCGTGCAGGAGGAGCACCGCTCCGGCCGGCTGACCCCGGTCACCCGCCACCCGCTGAACCGCCGCCTCACCGCGACCAGCGTGTTCGAGATGACCGGCCCGGCGGCCGGCGGCGACCTGCTGAAGACCTCCGCCGACCCGTCGGGCCGCAAGGTCCTCGGCACGCTCAACAACTGCGCGGGCGGCACCACCCCGTGGGGCACCACGCTCCACGGCGAGGAGAACTTCAACCAGTACTTCGCGAACGGCTCCTCCGCCACCGACAAGCGCTACGGCATCGGTTCCGGCCCGACCGAGCGCAAGTGGGAGCGGTTCGACAAGCGCTTCGACGCCCAGCGGGAGCCGAACGAGTCCCACCGCTTCGGCTGGGTCGTCGAACTCGACCCGTACGACCCGGACTCCACGCCCCGCAAGCGCACCGCGCTCGGCCGGTTCAAGCACGAGGCGGCGCAGCCCCGGCTGACCGACGACGGCCGCCCGGTGGTGTACATGGGCGACGACGAGCGGTTCGACTACTTCTACAAGTTCGTGTCGTCCAAGCGCATGATGAAGGGCGGCTCCCGCGCCGCCCGCGCCCACAACCTGACCCTGCTCGACGAGGGCACGCTGTACGTGGCGAGGCTGACCGGCGACTCGCCCGCCGCCGAGCTGGACGGCACCGGCAAGCTCCCCTCCGACGGCGAGTTCGACGGCTCCGGCGTGTGGATCCCCCTCGCCACGGGCGACGTGTCGCACGTCCCCGGCATGACCGCCGAGGAGGTGTACGTCTTCACGCGCCTCGCCGCGGACAAGGTCGGCGCCACGAAGATGGACCGCCCCGAGGACGTCGAGCCGTCGCCCCGCACGGGCCGCGTGTACGTCGCCCTCACCAACAACTCGCAGCGCGGCACGGCCGGCAAGCCCGGCGCGGACGAGGCCAACCCGCGCGCCCGCAACAAGCACGGCCAGATCCTGGAGCTCGCCGAGCACTGGGACGACCCGGCGGCGGACGGCTTCGCCTGGCGGCTGTTCCTCGTGGCGGGCGACCCGGAGGACCCGGCCACCTACTTCGCCGGGTACCCGAAGGAGAAGGTGTCGCCCATCTCCTGCCCGGACAACGTCGCCTTCGACCCGCACGGCAACCTCTGGATCTCCACGGACGGCAACGCGCTCGGCTCGCACGACGGGCTGTTCGGCGTGGCCACGCACGGCGAGCGGCGCGGTGAGCTGAAGCAGTTCCTCACCGTCCCGGCGGGCGCCGAGACGTGCGGGCCGATCATCCAGGAGCGCCGCGTCCTGGTGGCCGTGCAGCACCCCGGCGAGGTGGACGGCGCCTCCGTGGAGAAGCCCGCCTCGTCGTGGCCCGACGGACCGGGCCGGCTGGTCCGCCCCGCGGTCGTCGCGGTGTACCGCAGGGACGGGCGCCCGATCGGCGTCTGACCGGCCACGAGCCGGGCGGGCGCCCACCGGAGCCGGGTGCCCGCCCCCGCACACGGCCGGACGCCCCCGCCACGCGGGGCACCGGGGGCGCCCCCGGCGAGGGGCGCCCGGCCGCGAAACCCCCCGGTGCAGCGGGTCCGCACGGCAGCCGGACCGCACCGGGGCAGGGGCTTCACGGGGTGGCGCGAGCCTGTGCGCGCCACCTCGTGAACTGCTCCTCCGGGTCGCCCGTGTACGACCACGGCGCCCGCGACACCCGCGCCCCCAGCAGCCCGAAGAGGTGCTCCGCCATCTCCAGCCGCCCCGCGTAGCAGGCGGCGTGCGTCAGGTAGTTCAGCAGCTCCACCTCCTCCGGCCTGACCGGCCCCGGCGCCCGGTCCCCGATCCACCGCTCCCAGGTGCGCCGCACCTCCGTCACGGCCAGCTCGTGCTTCCAGTGCTGGTCGAAGCCGCGCACCGAGCCGGGCCCCCGGCCCCGCCCGAGCGCCCCGTCCACCACGTACCGGTACTCCTCGACGCGGGCGATCTGCACCAGTACCGGCAGCGGGCAGCCGGGCGGCGCCGCGCCCGCCGCGTCCCGCGCGAAGTCGTACATGGAGCCGTGCGTGCCGTGCCACCGGGCCGACCAGTAGCGCAGCAGCTGCACGTGCCCCTCCGTGTTGTGCGGGTCGCGCCGCCGCAGCTCGTCCCACCAGCGGCGCAGCTCCGCCCGGCTCACCCCGCCCTCGTACAGCCGGGCCACCGTCAGCAGCGACACCCACGGCATCGGGTCCGCAGGGCGGGCGTCCGCGGCGGACAGGCAGGCCAGGACCGTCGAGTCGAGCCGGGCCGGGTCGACGACGCTGCCGCGGCCCGCCGCGATGGCCGCGTCGAAGACCCGGACCACCTCCGTCGCCGCCCGCAGCACCGCCGCGTCCGGGTCGTCCGGCTCGGCGGCCCGCCAGGACTCGACGGCGCACGTGCCGGCCGCCGCGTGCGCGAGGAGCCGGACGCGGTGGGTGCGGCGCGGCCAGTCGTCCCCGGTGGCGCGCAGCAGGTCCCGTACGCCCTGCCAGCGGCCGATGGCGATGTCGTGGCGTACGTCTCCGAGGGCCTCGTCCCCGAAGTACGGGTCCAGGTCGGGCACGAAGCGGCCCTCCCGCCCGGAGCGGCCCGCCCGGCCCATGAGGCCGGTGCGCCGCGCGGCGCCGCCGTGCCGTGGTCTTCCCGTGCCCCCGGTGCGGTCCGGTCGTCCCCCTCCGGTGGCACGATGGCGTGCGGCCATGCCTTCTCCCCCCGATCGCGTGGTCAGTCGCGTTTGGTCAGAAGTCGGTCGCCAGGGTCTCGTCGGCGGCCGGCCGGTGCTGCCGCGGTACGTCGCCGTACGGCCCGGCCGGGTCGTACGGGTCGTGCGACCCGTGGGTCCGGCCGGTCTCCGCCGCCAGCGCGCGTACCGCGTCCAGCTTCGCCGGACGGTAGTACGAACTGCCCCGCCGCCAGTACCAGATCATCGGAATGAGACCTGCCGCGAGCCCGCCGAGCCCGACGCACAGCGACGCGGCGGGCAGCGCCGTCAGCGACTCGCAGAAGATCCACAGCATGAAGACGGCTCCCGCGAGCGGCCACACCCCGCCCAGCACGAAGTCCCGTACGGACGTCAGCAGCAGGCGGCGGTACGCGACGACGGCGGCGAGCCCGGCGAGGCCGTAGTAGAAGGCGATCTGGAGTCCCATCGCGCCGACCGCGCCCGCCAGGATGGCGCCGACCGAGCCGAACGCGTTCGACGCGACGAACAGGGCCAGCGCGACCGCTCCGACGACGGCGACCGCGACCCACGGGGTGTTCCAGCGCCGGTGCACCCGCCCGAACGCGGCGGGGACGGTCCGGTCGCGGCCCATCGCGAACAGCGTGCGCGTCACCTGTATCAGCGTCGTCTCCAGGGTCGCGACGGTCGACAGCATCACCGCCAGGACGAGCAGCTTTCCGCCCGCGCCCGGCCAGATCGCCTCACCGAGCAGCGCCAGGGTGCCGGCCCCGCCGTGCGTGGTGATCTCCTCGGCGGTCAGGATGACGTTGACGGCGATGGTGAACGCCTCGAACAGCAGGAACACCACCCCGACCCCGATCAGCGCCGACAGCCCGGCGGTGCGGCGGCCGTCGCGGGTCTCCTCGCTCAGGTTGCTCGTGACGTCCCAGCCCCAGTAGTAGAACGCCGCGATCAGCGCGCCCGACGCGAAGCCCGACACCCCGTCGAAGTGGCCGAATCCCAGCCACGACCAGTCGAAGGCCGCCGCCGCTCCGCCGCGCACCACCGCGCCCAGCACGAACAGCAGCAGGAGGACCAGCTCCACACCGGAGACGACGAGCTGCGCCCGCACGGTGAGCCGGACCCCGCCCAGCACCACCAGCAGCATCGCCGTGAACCAGCAGGCCCCCACCGCCGTCGCCGCCCAGGTGTCCTCCGCCAGCGCGGGATCGAACAGCGACAGCGTCAGCGCCCCGGCCGGCACCGAGCCCGCCACCATGAACAGCGTCGTGGACACGACGAGCGCCCAGCCGCACAGGAACCCGAGGAACGGGTGCAGGGTGCGGCCCACCCACGAGTACGCGGCGCCCGCGTTGGCGTCGAGCCGCCCGAGCCGCCCGTACGCCAGCACGATGCCGAGCACGGGGAGCGCGCAGTACAGCAGCGCGGCGGGGGCCGCGAGGCCGACGGCGCCGACGAGCACGGCCGTCGTCGCGGCGAGCGTGTAGGCCGGGGCGCTGCCCGCGACCGCCATCACGACGGTGTCGAACGTGCCCAGCGCGTTGGGTCTCAGCCCTCTGCCGGATGTGTTGCGCATGCCGAACGTCCTTGGTTGGCAGGGGATATGGCGCGAACAGGCGCATCGTAATCCCGTCCCCGGAACCGGGCGGTCCGGACCAAGGCGCCGCTGTCGCGTTCGCGTCGGACGGCGGGGGCGCCGTGTTGATCCACTTGCCGGTTCGGCGCGGCGGGTGTGCCCTGGGAGGACAGCCGCCGCGGGGCCGCGCACGACGGGGCCACGCCGTGCGCGGCCCGGCCCGCCGGACGGCGCCGTACGGCCGTACCGGACGCGCCGCGCCGGAGGGCCGGACGGCGACCCGACGGTGGCCGGACGGTGGCCCGAAGGCTGCCGGAAGGCTGCCGGAAGGTGGCTGAAAAGCGTCGCTGTGGTGGCTGGAAGGGGTCATTGGCCGGTTCGCCGGTCTGGCCGTCGGCCATGTCGGAAGGAGCAGCCATGGGCGCACACGCAGCCCCGGCACGGCACCGCCGCCCCCGTTCCCGCCCGCGGACCGGGCGGGGCGCCGTCCGCCGCACCACGCTGAGCTGGGCGATCCCCGCCGCGCTCGGCGCCGTATACGCGCTGTACGCGGGCTTCCTCGACCGCGGCGCCTCCCCGACGAACTGGGGCGACGTCGTCTTCGGCCTGGTCTCCGGGCTGGTCTTCGGCGCCCTCTGCTACGGCCTCGGCCGGGTGCAGCGGCGCCTGCCCAGGGAGGTGCGGGGGGCCGCGTACGGGGCGCTCGGCGGCATCGCCATCGGCTTCCTGCACAACGTGTCCGGGGCGTCCGTCCTCAGCAGCTCCGTGATCGGCCTGCTCGTCGGCGCGGGCATCGGAGCGTCGGCGTTCTACCTCTTCTACACGCACGAGTGAACCCCGACAGTTGAAACCCCTACCACTCGTGGCGGGGCCTGGGCCTCACCGGCCCCGGCCCCGGCCAAGTCGACCGGCGGGGGCCTGCCCGGCACCGGCCCGGTCACGTTCGCCGGCATCGGGGGCACAGGCACGGCGGCCACGCACTGCTCGCGAGCGGTGCGAGGCGTTCACCGCTCCAGATCCGCCGCTCCGGGCCCCAGGTCCGCCCGCTGTCGCGGGAGACGCGGAGGGACAGCAGGCGCAGGCGGCCGGCGCCCTCCGGCTGGTCGCTCATCCGGCGGCCCCCCGGTGAGGATGCCTGCGGATATGCACGTTGCGGTCGCTGACCGCCGACAGGTCGCCCGCGCGCCTGTCCACCTCCCTGCGCGCGGCCAGTTCCGCGCACGTGGCGCAGCCCTCCACCGGGACGGGCTCCCGGCCCGGAGGGGAGAGGTGCACCGCGTCGTCCATGACGGTTCTGTGAGCCATGCGCCAAGGCTGCCGAGAGCCGCCGCTCACGCGGGAGTTGACCGGTGTTGACATACTCTGGTGGTCACCGGTCAATGCCATGGGGTGCACGATGCGTGACGAGTTCGCGGATGTGGCGCGCAGGGCGCTGTATGAGCGCGGCTACTCGATAAGGGCTGCCGCCCGGACACTCAACTACGACCCGGCCTTCCTCTCCCGCGTACTCAACGGCAGGCAGCGGGCCTCTCCGCGACTGGCGCGTGCGCTGGACGACCTGCTGGGCACCGGCGGGGCGCTGGTGGGCACCCTGCCGGGTGAGGACGACCGCGCCCGGCTGGCCCGGGGTACGGCGAACCCCTCGCGCCTGGACGGCGGCACGGTGGACGCGATCGCCGGGGTCCTGGCCGCGTACCGGAGGCTGGACGACACGATGCCGCCCCGCTCCGTTATCCCGGCCGTTCTGGCCCAGACGAAGGAGGTCATGCGGCTGCTGAAGGGGGCACGGGGGCCGCACAGGGACCGCCTCGCCGAGACCGCTTCGGAGTTCGTGCAGTTCGCGGGATGGCTCTTCGCCCAGGAGCGGCAGGACCGCGAGGCGGTACGGCTCCTGGGCGAAGCGGTCGAACTGGCCGACGACACCGGCAACGGGACACTGGCCGCCCAGGCCCTCAACTTCCGGGGTTACCTCGCCCGGCAGCAGGGCAGTGCACAGGGCGTGGCCCGCTGGTACTCGGCCGCCGCCTTCACTCCGGGCGCCCACCCGGCGCAGCGGCTGGGGGACCTGCTCCAGGCCGCCGCCGGTCTGGCGGAGCTGGGCTCGCGGGACGACGCCCTCCGCCTGGTGGAGCACGCCGAGCGGCTCACCGACGAGGCCGCCGCGCTGCCGCCGCCGGACACGGCGTACTGGCTCACGCCCGAGTTCAACCGCCTCAACATGGGGTTGGCGAGCCTGGGCCTGGGCCGGTACGCGGACGCCGTGGACCACATCACCGCAGGGCTGTCCGGGCTGCCCGAGGAACTGCGGAGCGCCCCGTGGACGGGGGAGCACCGGGCCGCCCTGCGCAGGGCGCAGGAGGCCCGCTGACCTGGGGCCGGGACGCGGCGGGGCCGATACGTGCCAGGCGGGGGCGAGATACGCGCCAGGTGCGCGCGACGTGGGGCGGAGCCGTACACGCGGTCTGCGCCCCGCCCGCCCGGCTCTACACGGCCCCGCCCCCCACCCGCCCCCCGACCGGCGGGTAGGGTTCCGGCCCGTGAGCAGGCCACCGAGCAGTCCAGCCAGCAGCCGCGCCGGCGGTCCCGCCGGGCTTCCCACCGACAGCACGGCCGGCGCTCCCGCCACGGGGGGCCCGGCCCAGGCTCCCGCCCCGGCCCAGGCCCCGGCCCAGGCTCCCGTCCCGGCCCAGGCCCCCGCCCCGACCGGGGCCCAGTCCCCGACCGGGGCCCCCGCCCCCCTCGCCGTCGTCGGCATCGGCGCCGACGGCTGGGCCGGCCTGCCCGAGCCGTCCCGCGCCGCCCTGCGCGCCGCCGACGTGGTCATCGGCGGCGGCGCCCGCCAGCTCGACCTGCTCCCGCCCGAGGTGACCGCGCGCCGGGTGCCGTGGCCCAGCCCCCTCCGCCCCGCCGTCCCCGCCCTCCTCGCGGAGCACGCCGGCAGGACCGTCGCCGTGCTGGCCAGCGGCGACCCCATGTTCCACGGCATCGGGCGGGCCCTCGCGGACGTCGTCGGCCCGCAGGGGCTGCGCGTCCTGCCGCACCCCTCCTCCGTGGCGTACGCCTGCGCCCGCATGGGCTGGCCGCAGGAGGACACCGAGACGGTCACCCTCGTCGGCCGCCCCCTCGACACCCTGTCCGCCGCCCTCCACGACGGCCGCCGCCTGATCGTGCTGAGCGCGGGCGCGGACACCCCCGCCGAGGTGGCCGCGCTGCTGCGCGCCCGCGGCTACGGCCCCAGCCGCCTGCGCGTACTGGAGCAGCTCGGCCACCCGGACCGCGAACGCGCCCTGCACGGCACCGCCGACGACTGGCCGCACCCGCCGGGCGACCCCCTGAACCTGGTCGCCGTCGAGTGCGTCCGCGCGCCCGGAGCCCCGCGCCTGGGAGCCGTACCGGGCCTGCCCGACGAGGCGTACGAGCACGACGGGCAGCTCACCAAGCGCCACGTCCGCGCCGTGACGCTCGCCGCGCTGGCGCCCGCCCCCGGCGAACTGCTCTGGGACATCGGCGGGGGCTCCGGTTCCATCGCCGTGGAGTGGATGCGCGCCCACCGCACCTGCCGCGCGGTCACCGTCGAGCGCGACCCGGCGCGGGCCGGGCGCATCGCCCGCAACGCCGCCGCCCTCGGCGTGCCCGGCCTGCGCGTGGTCACCGCCGCCGCCCCCGAGGGGCTCGCCGGCCTGGAGGAGGCGCCGGACGCGGTCTTCATCGGCGGCGGCCTCACCGCGCCCGGTCTGCTGGACGCCTGCTGGGCGGCGCTGCGCCCCGGCGGCCGGCTGGTCGCCAACACCGTGACGCTGGAGTCGGAGGCGCTGCTCGCCGAGCGGTACCGGCGGCACGGCGGCGAGCTCGTCCGGCTGGCCGTCGCGCACGCCGTGCCGGTGGGCGGCTTCACCGGCTGGCGGCAGGCGATGCCGGTCACGCAGTGGTCCGTAACGAAGGCGGGAGCAGAGGAACAATGACGGTCTACTTCATCGGCGCGGGCCCCGGTGCCGCCGACCTGATCACGGTGCGGGGCGCCCGCACCCTGGCCTCCTGCCGGGTGTGCCTGTACGCGGGCTCGCTCGTGCCGAGGGAGCTGCTGGCCGAGTGCCCGCCGGACGCGCGGCTCGTCGACACGGCCCGCATGGACCTGGACGCCATCACGGCCGAGATGGTCGCCGCCCACCAGGCCGGGCACGACGTGGCACGGCTGCACTCCGGGGACCCGTCGGTGTTCAGCGCCGTGGCGGAGCAGATGCGGCGCCTGGACGCGGCGGGCGTGCCGTACGAGGTGGTGCCGGGCGTACCGGCGTTCGCGGCGGCCGCGGCGGCGCTGAAGCGGGAGCTGACCGTCCCGACGGTCGGCCAGACGGTGATCCTGACGCGCGTCGCCCAGCAGGCCACGCCCATGCCGCAGGGCGAGGACCTGGCGACGCTCGGCCGCAGCGGCGCCCTGCTGGTCCTCCACCTCGCGGCGCGGTACGTCGACCGCGTCGTCGCCGAGCTCGTCCCGCACTACGGCGAGGACTGCCCGGCCGCCGTCGTCGCGATGGCCAGTCGCCCGGACGAGGTGGTGCTGCGCGGCACCCTCGCGGACATCGCCGGGCAGACGAAGGCGGCGGGGATCACCCGTACGGCGGTCATCATCGTCGGGCGGACACTGGCCGCGACGGAGTTCCGCGACAGCCACCTGTACTCGCCGGAGCGCGACCGGCACGTCTGCGACTGACGGCGCGGCGCCACGGCGCACGCCCGACGCTCCGCGACCCCCGCAACGAAACTGACTGCCCATCAGTTCCGCGGGATGAGATTCCCCACACAGAAAACCAGGGGTGTGTGGGCAACTGCGTGGATCGCCCGGAATCGCCCGGCCGTGGAACCCCCCGTTCCCGGCCGGGCCCCGCGACGTGACCAGAACTCACGGCCCTCCCAAGGGCTTTGCTCCGTACGATCGTGCGATCGCCGACACGTACCACCCCGTTCACGACGTCCGCTCCCGAGAAAGAGCATCCGTGAAGACCACACGAACTCTCGCAACGGCCGTCGCCGCTGCCGTCACCGCCCCCCTCCTGCTCCTCGCCGCCGCCCCGGCGTACGCGACGACGGTGACCCCGCCGCCCGCGGCGCCGCCCGTGTCCGCGCCGACCCCGTCGCCGTCGCCGGCCGCGTTCGGGAAGAAGCCGTCGATCGCGGAGCTGGAGAAGGCGGTCGCGCAGGCCCGGAAGGCGCACCAGGACGCGGTGGCGGTCCAGGAGGCCGCCCTCAAGGAGCTGAAGAAGTCCCACCGCGAGCGCGACTGGCCGGAGGCGGTCGCGCTCGTCGCCGCCGAGAAGGAGGCCGAGACCGCCACCGCCGCGCACACCGCCGCGGCGAAGGCGCGGGAGGAGGCGGAGGCGAAGCTCGCCGCCCTGCCCGGCACGGCGACGCCCGAGGAGCGCGAGGCCGCCGAGAAGGCCGTCGAGGCCGCGCGGGCCACCGAGGCCACCGCCGCCACCACGAAGGCCACCGCCGACGCGAAGCGTGCCGCCGCCGACGACACCTACATCGACCGGTACATCGAGGACGTGAGGGCGTACAGCCTGCTCCGGAAGGCCGTGGAGACGGCCGCCGCCGACCTCGCCGCCGCGGAGAAGGCCCTGGAGGACGCCAAGAAGAACGGCGACGGAGGCGACGACGACGGCGACGACGGTATGTGCAAGGGGGACGACCGCCTCGTCGCCGAGCTGACCGGCCTGCCCGCGAAGGTCACCGCGGGCGGCACCGTCGACTTCACGGTCCGCGTCACCAACAACACCGGGGAGGCGGTGGACCGCGCATACGGCCGGGTCACCCTCGCACCGGGCACCCACACCCTGGTCCCCCTCTTCAAGCCCCGGTACGCCGTCGGGACCTCCACCACGTGGCGCGACTGGAACTCGTGGGGGATCGACGTGAACGTCGGCGCGCTGAAGCCCGGCGCCCACGCGGACCTGCGGCTGCGGCTCAGCCCGTCCGCGAAGCTGGAGAAGTGGTCGGGCCGGATCGAGGTGAGCGGCTCGTACGAGCGCGACGGCGAGTGCGCCGCCAACACGACGCTCAAGAGCCACACGTTCCAGGTCGTCGCGGCCACCCCGTCGCCCACCCCCACGCCGACGGCCAACACGCCCGCCCCGCAGGGCGGTACGAAGACCGCGCCGCTGACCGGCACCACGACCACGGCGGCCACGACGGGCGGGACGCTCGCCAAGACCGGCTCGTCCGACGCCCTGAACGGCCTCGCCCTGGCGAGCGGTGCGGCCGTGCTCCTGGGCGCCGCCGCCGTCTACGGCACCCGCCGCCGCCGGACGACCGGCGCCTGAGGCCGCAGCCCGAAGGCTGACCGGCACCGCCCGAGCCGCCGGAGGGCAGCCCCGAAGGGCCCGCCGGCAGCCCGAAAGCCTCACCGGCAACCCCGAAGGCCCCGGCCGCGATCAGCGGCCGGGGCCCTCGCACGCGCACCACGCACGCACGCGGTGGGGGTGCGCCCGGCTGCCGCCGTCCTGACGGGGAGGCAACCGCCGAGCCGGGCACACCGTCCCGCACCACCTACGGAACCACAGGGCCCAACCGCCCCCGCAGAGCCGGAAGTCCCGCCACCGGGGGCCCACCGGCCCCCGTCCGCCCCCGTCAAGGAGCCGATGCGCCCTTCCGCTCGCCCGGCGATCTGTGTTCACTGGCGGACGCGAGGACGGACGAACGGGAGGCGCCATGGCGGGAAAGCGAGCCGCGAGGTGATCGCGGTGGTCGGGCACACCGACCTGACCACGGAGACCCTCACCCTGGTCGAGGCGGAGCTGAGCGCCCGCCTGCTCCGGGAGGCGGACGGCGCGAAGGGCGTCGTACGGGTCGGCGCCGGCGTCCCGGTGGCGGCCGGCCGCGCGGCCCGGCGGGCGGGCAGGCCGCTGGTGGTGCTGCTCCCGGCCCAGGGCTCGGTCCCGGCGGTGCTCCCGTACCGCGACCGCCACGCGGCGGGCGAACTGCTGCTGCTGGCGGAGCAGATGAGACTGATGCCGTACGACCCGGAGGGTCGCGACGCCTGCGTGGCCGCCGACGAACGGATGATCACCACCAGCCGGCGCCTGCTGGCGGTCTGGGACGGCTCCCCCTCCAACGGCCGCGACGCCACCGCGCACCTCGTCGCCTTCGCGCGCGCCAGGGGCATCCCGGTCGACGTCGTCTGGCCCGCGGGAGCCACCCGCCGCACCCCGGCCACCGCGCCGGCCTCCGTCACCGTCGCCGCGTCGGCCGCGCCGCGCCGGACCCCCGCGGCCTCGGCGGCCGGCGGCGGCCGGCGGCCGGGCGGCCCCGGGCCGGGCGCCGCCGGGTCGGGCGCCTCCGGACCGGGCGGCCCGAGGCCGGGCGGTCAGCCCAGGATGCCGCGCTCGTAGAACGTCGCGACGGCGGCGGCCCGGTCCCGCGCGGCGAGCTCTGCGCACAGATGGGTCGGACGGCTCCTTCAATGAGTACCGGGGCGGGCGGTGTGGTCGGGGTGGCCGGTGGTGCGGCGGGCCTCCTTCATCTCCGCCTCGTACAGATGGCGGCGCCCACCGGCCAGCTGCTCCACGGCGGCCCCCTCGAGCGCCCGGAACGGCTCGTAGTACGTGTCGTCGTAGGCCTCGACGACCTGGAACGTCCAGTGGCCCGGGATGACGTTGCGGCCCAGGATCTCCGCCGCCACGCGGTCGGCCCACTCGGGCCGGCCGGCCTCGCGCAGCAGGGCGACGGCCCGGTCGAGCTCGAGGTCCGCGGTGCCGGTGAGCTGGTGGAACGCGTAGAGGTGCCCGCGTGCCCGCTCCGTCGTCTCGCGTGCCTTGGACAGTGACCCCAGGGCCTCCACCAGCGTGTCGTCGAGCCCCTCGGGGCGCTGGTGGGCCCGGTCGGGGCCGTCGTGGTGCTTCTGCATGGTGCGTGCCGCCGTTTCGCCGGTGCCGTTCGGGAGGGGACGGGCGGGTGCCCGCCGCCGGGCCGGTCCGGGACGCCGGGCCGGTCCCCGGAGGGGTACCCCGTGCCCCGTGGCCGCATGACCGGTGCCGCCGAACGGCGGAGGAGCGGCGGCGCGCGGGTGCGGGCGGCGCCGGGCGTGGTACCCGCCTCGTACCCGTGCGGTCCGCGCACGCCGTACGAAGGGCGACCGATGCAGACCTTCCTGCCCTACCCCGACTTCCGGGCCTCGGCGCAGGCCCTGGACCGCCGCCGGCTCGGCAAGCAGCGGGTCGAGGCGCTCCAGGTCCTGCGCGGCCTGACGGTCCCCGGCTACGGCTGGCGCAGGCACCCGGCGGTACGCATGTGGGCCGGCTACGAGGAGGCGCTGGTCCGGTACGGCCTGGAGATGTGCCGGGTCTGGCGCGACCTGGGCCACCAGGACAGCTGCGCGGCCTCCCTCGTGTCCGGCTTCGCGGCGCTGCACCCGCACGCCCCGGTGCGCGACCAGCCGGAACTGGCGGCGGCCGGGGAGCTGCCGCCGTGGCTGGGCGACGACGCCTTCCACCGCAGCCACAGGTCGGCCCTCGTACGCAAGGACCCGGACGCCTACGTGCCCCTCTTCCCGGAGGTCCCCGACGACCTCCCGTACGTCTGGCCCCCCTCGGACCGCCGCACGGCCCTCCACCCGGACTGACCCGCCGTTCGGACGGCCGCCCACCCACCCCGCCACCGGTCGGTGGATTCACGCCCCCCGAGTCCGCGCCGGGCGGCCGTACCCGCCCTGACCCGGAGCGGCGCGACCGACGCGTGCTCGGATGCGGCCCGGTGCTTCTGCAGCGCGGCCGGGTCGTGATCGTCGACCGCGGAGCTCTCCCGCCACTCGACCGACCCGAGCACCCGCTGTGGACGAATACCGGGACGACACGGTCCGGAGAACGTCGAAGGGCCCCACCGCGAACGGTGGGGCCCTTCGACATCGTGCCCGGTGAGGCACTGGCGGAGGATACGAGATTCGAACTCGTGAGGGGTTGCCCCCAACACGCTTTCCAACTGTTCGTACGGGGGTCCGGCGGGGGTCGGGGGCGTCCTGACCTGCGGCGGAGCGTTCGGGGTGACCTCGTGCGGACGGGCCCGGACGGGGGCGAATGAGACCAGAACTGAGACCGGGACTGCTGCCTGTCCCTGCCGGCGTGAACTCGGCGAGCTGTTCCTGTTAACCGACTCTATCTGGGGCGCTGAGCTGGAAACATCCTGCTGCTCCGCAGCCGCGGTGAGCGGTCCGGCCTTGCCTTCAGGCCAGCAGCCATAGGTCGCCTTGAACACCCTTTGCAGACACAGAAGATGGTGTTGACTGTCTGCCAGGTAGCCGATCACACGGGGTGAGAGAGGTCGGGAGGCAGTAGTGGAGCAGGTCGGGGGCGGAGAGGGTGCTCTCCGGAAACCGTCCCATGTCAGCAATGAGCTCTCCGGGCAGGTAGATGGGCCTGCCGTCCAGGCAAGGGATATTCACGGCGACGTGAACATCACGATGACAGGACCACCGTCAGTAGCCGAGGTTACTGACGAGGCCCTCGCTGAGGAGTTGCGCAGGGCATCGCAGATCTGGAGGGCCCGGTTCGCCAGTGTCGACTTGGTCAACCTGCCAAGGATGGCGATGCTCGCGCAGACCAACGCGGTGGCAACTGCAGCAAGAAGAGCCGGACTCGACGGCACGAGGCCATTTGCCGGGCAGGGGATGGCGCCTGGAGAGTTCGTCCGGATCGTTCGCCCGTTGTTCGAGACGTGGGACGCGGAGGCGGTGACGCTCAGCGAAGGCACGGCAGAGAAGGTGCATCGTGGCCTTCTGGTCTCTTTTGAAGGCGCTATGCGCTGCAACAACCCGCCCGAGCCTCCGCTCAAGGAACCGACTGGAGTGCTGACCAAGGATCCTTACCTTGCCTTCTCTATTGGGGCGAGGAGGGTGGTCGTCACCTTTGACCCACGTTGGCTAACGACGGCGACGGCGACTACGACGCTCCATGAAGCTGCTCAGGAGCCGCTGGTCTTCTCAGGTATCGGCACTGTGGCATCGGTATCGGCAGGAGGGAGGATTCGAATCTCCGCGCTTGCGTTCGGGCAGCCGGAAACTCTGGCACAGGCTCAGTTGGAGTACGCAAAGCAGTCTCTTGTTCCGGAGCCGCCCGGGTTGACGTGGATGGACTTCCGTAACGAACTGTCAAAGTCGGAGCTCTCGCAGCTCCATTTGGGTCAATCCCGGGAAAGGGAAACGGTGAGCCGCAAGAGTATCGCTCTACTGTTTGATGAAGATGAGGTACTGCCTGGGCAGATCGACCGAGACGTGTTGACGCAGGTCTCGCGGGTTGTCCCCGAGTATCGGCGTGATCTGGGTGTGGCCGTCGCGAGTCTGCTCTTCAACGACAACGGGGTTGCGGTTGCTGACCTCGCTGCTCACTTCCTAGCCCGGGAACCCGCACTCTGGAAGACCCTCACGGTCCCTGGGCTTACCACTCTGATCAAGTCCTTCAACATCGCTGTCTCTACCGTTTCTGGGCTCAGCGAGGAGCAGGCGGCGGACCTAGACGCGGCGATGCGTGAAACGGTTTCCAGCTATCTCGGCTGTGTTGAGGTGGATAGAAACTTGCCCCTGCATGATCGGCTGTTGCCGCCGTATGACGATTATCATGTTGCCGGTGCGGAATTGCGGCTGGTTTATAGCGCGGCAAGGCGGCTTCAGGATGAGGCTAATGGCGAGGACCTCGAAGAACCGTTGAATGAATGGCGGGAGAGGGGGCTGTTTCGCACCGTGGCATGGGAAGAAGATCTGGAACAGTCTGCAGCCGAGGAAAGGGATGAATCGATGCTTATCCAGGCTTGGCTGAATTCGCAGTCTGAATGATTCCATCGGAGTGATCGATCAGGAGCGCTCTGCTGTAGCGGGGTCGTGTGTCGGAGCTTAGGTTCAGGGCCGAGTGAAGCTGACGCGATTACGACATCGGCTTCAAGAAACGGACAAGAGTTGCCAAGTACATGGCACTCCAACCAATGTGCACCGCCAAACCTCACGTTCGTCTGGCCTGCGACCGGGACGCTGCGAGTTTGACGAGCCCCTGCCGATCAGTCCCTGTTGGGTGAGCCTGTGGTGCGTGTCATGTTGAAGGTGAGGCTTGAGAAGTCCCGCCCTTGAAGCACCGGACCGTTCTGGGTGCCGCCGCTGATGCTGTTGTGGACATCGCCACTCGATGAGCTGGGCTGTGCTCGCTGCCACCACTCCTCGAGCAGTACGCGGAACTCTCCATCCAGGGCCGCTCGTACGCCGAGGGCAGTGGCCAGTGCCTGCGCGCGCATCGGGTCGACAGGGTCTCCCTCCAGCGCGGCGACTTCCAGTTCGCCGGAGCTGACCTGCGGTGTCCCGTCTTCTTGCGTTCCCTGTGCCGCGGCTCGCCCGAACGGGCGCCGCACCAGCGCGGTAAGTCCTTGCCACGCCTGACGTCCGGCTTCGCCGCCGAGCCCGCCGGCCAGCGCGGCGAGGGCCGCTGCGGTGATCGGGTCCATGCTGGGGACTCCCTCGTTTGGTAACGGATCCCACCTTAAGTTGGCCTCACGGCCTCCCAAAGCGGTTCCGGCATATCCAGGTCCGCACGGGCCTGGACTGATGTAAGTGAGACCAGAATTGAGCCGGGAGGTGGCCCTCAGGGTGAATCGAGGCTCACGCTGAGGCAGTCGTGCGATCTTCCCACCCATCCTGGCCGTCCTGGAGGAACAGACGTGACGAACCAGAACACGGACGAGCGTCCGGGCATCGCCGCCGCCATCGTCGTGAACGAGGGACGTGTGCTGATGGTGCGCCGCCGGGTCAGCGAGGGACAGCCTTCTTGGCAGTTTCCGGCCGGCGAGGTCGAGCCCAGGGAGGCCCGCGAGGACGCAGCCGTGCGGGAGACCCAGGAGGAGACCGGGCTGACCGTGCGGCCGTGAAGCTGCTCGGCGAGCGCGTCCACCCCAAGACGGGCCGACTGATGTCGTACACCGCATGCGAGGTACTGGACGGCACGGCCCACGTCGCGGACACCGAGGAGCTGGCCGAACTGGCCTGGGTCGCCCATGGCGAGATCCCGGAGTATGTGCCGTACGGACTGTTCGAGCCGGTGCAGGACTACCTCGACGGGGCCCTGCCTTCCTGAGTGGGCCCCAGGCCACAGAATCGTGCGTGCAGGAGAGCGCGTTGTCGTTGTCGGGGCGGGGGTGGCAGGGCTCACCACCGCCTTCGTTCTCGCCGAGACCGGAGCCTCGGTGCACGTGATCGCCGAGCAGGTGCCGGGCGTCACCTCGCTGGCGGCCGGGGCGATGTGGGGGCCGTACCTGGTCGGGCTGTGGTCTTCCACGCCCGAGCCCTGTTCCTCCCTGGCGGGGAACGCGCGGCGACCGACCTCCCGGAGCAGTGGTCGTTGCCGGCCTGGGACTTCGAGACCGACCGGTACACCGACCGCGCTTCGGCCTGGCGCACAGCTCGCCGCCCTGGCATGGGCCAGGAGGTCGAGGCCCAGGTGCGAGGCAGGGACACGGTGGCCGTCGAGGCGGCCTTCGCCGAGTCGTGTGCACAGGCTGTGGACCGTGCTCAGAACCCAGGAAAGTACGGGGACACCGACGAGTGGTAGACGCCCCGCCACCCTTCTCTGGTTGAAGGCTGGCGCAAGCGCGGGGAGCGGCCGACACCGGTCGGCTGCCTCCCTCCTACCTTATTTGAGCATCAGGAAGAGACCGGCCAAGGATGCTCCGAGGACCATGGTCCCGGCGAAGGCGGTGCCCCCTCGGCTGATGGCGGCGGGCACTGTGAGCCCCTCCCAGCGCGCGAGGGCCATTGCTGCACCACCTACTCCCATCGCCAGAAGGGTGATCATGAGCAAGGCGACGAGGAGCAGTTCAGCCTGCGTGAGGTGCACGGGAAGTCTCCGAGTTCGGTTCGTGAAGGGGGGTTGGGGGCGACGCGTCTACACGATCCAGCTGCGCGGTGATTGGCGGTAACGTTTGGATGTTGTTCCGGCGACAACGGCGGGTTGTCGCGGAACAACACGGGGAGAAGCGATGGGGGAGCGGAAGAAGCGCCCGGGGCGTCCCTGGGCACCGCCCAAAGGAGCCAGCGCCGAAGTCATTTCGTTGGTCCAGATGGTTCGTTCATGGATCGACGAGGCTGGTCTGAGCGTTCGGGACATCCATAGCCGTCTGACCCCGGAGCACTTCGCGGACGGGAGAGTCGCAGACCTCCGCCGCCTGCGCATTCATCTGTCAGGGGAAGACCTGACCTGGGATGTGGTGGAGGCCGTCGCGGATGTGTGCTTCCCTGACGAGCCGGCCCACCAGGCGCTGGGTCGCGTACGCGAGGCACGTGCCCTCTGGGACAAGGCGCAGAGCGCTCCGACCCTGGTCGCCGTCGACGGTCAGGTGGTCGTGTCGCCGCGCGAACTCATCGAGGAGAAGGAACGCACGATTCAGGTCTACCGGGACCTCGTGCGTGCGCGCCAGGCATACGAGACCAGTGAGCAGGGGCGTCAACAGGCGCTCCGGATTGCCTCGATGCTCTTTCTCGTCCTCGGCCAGGCACAAGCCAAGGTTGCTGAGCTGTCGCGACGTATCGACGCACGCACCGGGGTCGGTGTGTACTCACCGGACCCGACGCGTGCGCTGCAGCCGCAGCTTAAACGTGCTCGGGACCAGGAGGCGCGCCTGAGCGCCCAGCTCGAACGTGCGGTGAGCCAACGTGACGAAGCCCAGCGCATCGCCGACCTTGCTGCCCGGCGCGTGCAGATGCTGGAGGCGTATCTGCTGGACATCGGCCAACAGCCGCTGGTCAGCGACGCTGGAGACCTGGCCGTGATCTCCGCTGACGCCGTCGTTCACGACGTACCGGGCGAGGACAGCGCTCTTGACCAGTTCGACGAGATCCTGGCGCGAACCGACGACGCCTTGGACCGTGAACAGGAGGCTGTGCGAGACGCCGCAGACGACCTGGGTGTCGTCGCAGAGCCCCATGATTCCTCCGACGCACGCATCATTGCGGGAAGCGTTTTTCCACACCCCAGGTCGTCGGCAGGAGACTCTAGCCCCGAGTTGTTCCGGACAACCCTGAACAACTCTTACGGGTTGGACGACGACGTTGCCGTGCTGCGCGAGAGGCTTGCTCTCGCCGAGAAGGATCGGCACAAGACGGCCGTTAGTCTTCAGCAGTCGCTGCTCCCAAAGGAGTTGGAGCAGCCCGACGATCTGCGCATCGCTGCCACCTACCAGCCCGGAGACTCCGACGCGGGTGGCGACTGGTACGACGTTGTCTCCCTAGGGGCCGGCCGTACGGCCTTCGTCATCGGCGACGTGATGGGCCGCGGCGTGCGCGCCGCTGCGGCCATGGGTCAGCTGCGTGCCGCTGTTCGAGCCTATGCTCGACTGGACCTGCCTCCCCATGAGGTGATCCAGCTCCTCGACGGCCTTGCCGCCGAGATCGCCGCCAGCCAGATCGCAACCTGCGTGTACGCCGTCCACGACCCGCACGGAGGGCAGCTCGTCTACGCGTCCGCCGGGCACCTGCCGATTCTCGTACGGGACGAGGACGGCACCGTCCGCCGCGCCGAGGACCCCACCGGGGCCCCGCTCGGCACCGGCGGGTGGCGGCACGCCTCCGGATCCATCGGCCTGCCGCCGGGCTCCACCGCCGTTCTCTACACCGACGGCCTGGTCGAACGCCGGGACCGGGACATCGACGAAAGCGTGGCCGTACTGGAGCGCACACTCGCCGGTGTCCAGGGCACCCCTGGCGACATCTGCGCCACGCTCTTGCGCACTCTGGGTGCAGATGCCTATCTCGAGGACGACATCGCCGTGCTTGCTCTCCAGCACCCCACCCGCACCGGCGCGGATGCCGAGCTCTTTGTCCATGCGGCGCTGGATCTCGGCGGCGGCGTGGAGACAGCCCCGCGCGCCAGGAGATTCGCGCGCAACACGCTCGCCTCCTGGCGTCTCCCAGCCGGGACGTGCGACCTTGGCGTGCTGGCCGCGAGTGAGCTGGTGGCGAACGCTCTCCAACACGGCACCCCACCCGTGGGGCTGCGCCTGCGCCGCACCGATCGCCGGCTGATCATCGAGGTGACGGACGCGGACGATCATCTGCCGCGTAGGCGGCAAGCCGGACCAGCTGACGAGGCTGGTCGTGGCATGTCGGTCATCGCTGCGATTGCTTCGTCCTGGGGGTCTCGTCGCGACTCAGGCGGGGGCAAGGCCGTCTGGTGCGAGCTGCCGCTGGGGGGCTAGGAAACGCCGTTGCGCGCACAGCTCGTTCGGATTCCTCTGACAATGCCGTCTGTGTTGCGCCGAGGCCGGAAGGGCTCGAACTCCCGTTCTGAATAGTGGCGTTGGATCTCTTATGCGCCCTGTTGAGTGTCAGTGGTCGTTCCTATGGTGGAGGAATGGCTAATGGGGTGTGGCACACCGGATACGGCATAGAGATCAATCTGTCCCTGCCCGACCTCGGTCACCCGGACCGTCCCGATCTGCTCCAGGAGATCACCGCCCGCGTCTCCGAGCGTGACCCGCAACTGCTTGAATGCCTGGCGCACCACGACAAGCGCGAGTGCCTGTCGGAGTCGGGCGGGAAGTCGCCCTGGATGTTCATCCGCCGGGGGCGCGCCGGCGGCCGGCGACCGCTCGTCGCCTCCCACCTGCCGATCACGCACAAGGCGACGCCGGCGGAGAGCGCCCAGCACAAGGCCACCAAGGAGCGGATCGTCGAGACCGCCGGGCGGCACGGCCTGGACGCCGAGGCCGAGGTTCCCATCGGCAACCGGCGCAGCATCTCGGACGCCGTCGTCGTCGGACCCGGCGGCCTGCGGATCGGCTGGGAGATCCAGTACCACCACCTCAGTCCCAGCAGCGTCCACCGGCGCTCGGTCAACGCTGTGGAGCACGGCATCACTCCTCTCTGGGTGGCGAAGGACCGGACGGCCTCCCTGATCGACCGCGCTCCGTGGGCGCGGGTCGACGACATGCCGTGGAAGGACATCGCCGACGGCAGGGAGATGGTGATCCGCGGAGGGTACCGGCACCTCGAAGTCTGGAAGTGCGTAGCGAGCAGCGAGCGCCACTGTCTCGTCAGCGAGGGTGCCGGCCACTGTGGCGCGATTCACGCGGACTGGTTCGTGCCCGCGCTCTGCCTCCCGGAGAAGAAGCCGGTCTTCATCGAGGACCTGGTCCTGCAGAGTGCGACGGGGGAGAGCGTCCCGGTCTACGTGCCCAGCCGAGGGAGCGGCCGCGCCGGTCGGCACATGTGGGTCTCGGCTGAGGACCGCGCGCTGTGGCAGGAGCTCATCGGCGAGAAGACGCCTCTCCCAACGGCCCCAGTCGAAGAGGAGGACGACCTGATCACCTTCGCCGAGCAGGAGATCGACCGTAACTGCAGAGCCGGGGAGGAGAGCTGGTTCGTCAGTGACGGCCGGCCCTTCCGCGATCTCGACCAGCCGACCGGCGGCTTCACGCTTCCCCGTATGCCGATCCAGCGCTCCCACGACCCGATGCGGATCACCACCGTGGAACGCGCCGCCGCTTCCGCCGCGCTGAGATGCCCGCCGTGGGAGCTCGGGCTGTGCGCCGGCTGCGGCCAGCTGATGCGACGCTACGGGCGGAACGCCGCCATGTACTGCAACGCGTGCCGGTCCGTCCTCAACGGGCGGTAGACGGGAACTGCAACCAAAACTGCAACCACGGAACGACGAAGGTCCCGACCGCGCTGCGGTCGGGACCTTCGTTTCGGCTGGTCAGCCGTGGCGGAGGATACGAGATTCGAACTCGTGAGGGGTTGCCCCCAACACGCTTTCCAAGCGTGCGCCCTAGGCCTCTAGGCGAATCCTCCGCCGGGAACATTACATGACTCCGAGGGGTGCTTGCGAACTCGTTCCCAGGGCGACGGATCGGGTACCCTGGGCGCAGCCCCTCACGTGGCGCTATCTGACTGAACTCCCCCAGGGCCGGAAGGCAGCAAGGGTAGGTCGGCTCTGGCGGGTGCGTGGGGGGCGTTCGCGTGTCCGGGGACGGAGACGGTGCGGGGCCGGCTCCGGTGCGGGCCCGGCGTCCGGTGCCGGTGGATCACGGGTGCCCGTGCCGGGCGGATCTCCGGGGCGCGGCTCGGTGGATCTCCGGCGTGCGGGTCGGTGGATCTTGGGGCGGTCCGGTTGTCGGTGCGGCCCGATATCGTCGTATGCGTGTCGTCCCTCGCGCTGTACCGCCGCTATCGACCCGAGACCTTCGCCGAAGTCATCGGGCAGGAGCATGTCACCGACCCGCTGCAGCAGGCGCTGCGGAACAACCGGGTCAATCACGCCTACCTCTTCAGCGGGCCGCGCGGCTGCGGCAAGACGACCAGCGCCCGCATCCTCGCGCGCTGCCTGAACTGCGAGCAGGGCCCCACCCCGACGCCGTGCGGGGTGTGCCAGTCCTGCCGGGACCTCGCGCGCAACGGGCCCGGTTCCATCGACGTGATCGAGATCGACGCCGCGTCGCACGGCGGTGTGGACGACGCCCGCGACCTGCGCGAGAAGGCGTTCTTCGGCCCCGCGAGCAGCCGGTACAAGATCTACATCATCGACGAGGCGCACATGGTCACCTCGGCGGGGTTCAACGCCCTGCTGAAGGTGGTCGAGGAGCCGCCGGAGCACCTCAAGTTCATCTTCGCGACGACCGAGCCCGAGAAGGTCATCGGCACCATCCGCTCGCGTACGCACCACTACCCCTTCCGGCTCGTCCCGCCGGGCACGCTGCGCGACTACCTGGGCGAGGTGTGCGGGCGCGAGGGCATCCCCGTCGAGGACGGCGTCCTGCCGCTCGTCGTGCGGGCCGGTGCCGGGTCGGTGCGTGACTCGATGTCCGTCATGGACCAGCTCCTCGCCGGTGCCGCCGACGCCGGGGTGACGTACGCCATGGCGACGTCCCTCCTCGGGTACACCGACGGGTCGCTGCTCGACGCGGTCGTCGAGGCGTTCGCCACCGGTGACGGCGCCGCCGCGTTCGAGGTGGTCGACCGGGTCGTCGAGGGCGGCAACGACCCCCGGAGGTTCGTCGCGGACCTGCTGGAGCGGCTGCGCGACCTCGTGATCCTCGCCGCCGTGCCGGACGCCGCGGAGAAGGGCCTCATCGACGGGCCCGCCGACGTCGTCGAGCGGATGCAGGCCCAGGCGTCCACCTTCGGCGCCGCGGAGCTCAGCCGGGCCGCCGACATCGTGAACGCCGGGCTCACCGAGATGCGCGGTGCCACCTCGCCGCGCCTCCAGCTGGAGCTGATCTGCGCGCGCGTGCTGCTGCCCGCCGCGTACGACGACGAGCGCTCCGTGCAGGCCCGCCTGGAGCGGCTGGAGCGCGGCGTCCACCTCCAGGCCGCGGCGCCGGGCCCCGCCCTGGGGTACGTGCCGGGGCCCGGCGCCCACGTGCCCGACGGCGGCGGGGCCGCGGCCGCCCGTGCCGCCGCGCGGGGCGGGAGCCCGGAGGCGGGGGTCCCGGCCGGACCTCCGCCGGGCGCCGCCCCCACGGGGACGGTCCCAGGGGCCTTCCCGGGCGCCGCCCCCACGGGGGCGCCGGCCGGCGCGCCGCCGGAGCACGCGCCGGCGGCCCCCGCCGCGCCCGCCCCCGCCGCGCCCGCGCCCGCCCCGCCCGCCGCCGCGCCCGCGGCCCGCGCGCCCGGTGCCTGGCCCACCGCCGCCGCACCCGGGGCCGGAGGCCCCGCGGGTGCGGAGGGGCCGGGCGTACGGCAGCCGGGGGCCTGGCCCTCCGCCGCCGCACCCGGCCAGGGCGCAGCCGCCGCCCCCGCCCAGCCGCCGCAGGCCCCGCAGCCGCCCGCCCACGCCCAGGCCCACGCCCCGGCGCCCGCCGCCGGCGCCCCCGCCCCCGGTGCCTCCGCCGAGATGGCTCAGGGCGCCGTCCAGGCGCGCACCATGTGGCCCGGCATCCTGGAGGCGGTCAAGAACCGCCGCCGTTTCACGTGGATCCTGCTCAGCCAGAACGCCCAGGTCGCCGGGTTCGACGGCACCACCCTCCAGCTCGGCTTCCTCAACGCGGGAGCCCGGGACAACTTCACGAGCAGCGGCAGCGAGGAGGTCCTCAAGCAGGCCCTCGCCGAGCAGTTCCACGTCCACTGGAAGATCGAGGCCATCGTCGACCCGTCCGGCGGCGCCGGTCCCGCACCCGCGAGCGGGCCCCCCGCAGGGGGATACGGCCGCCCCGCACCGGCCGGGCCGCCCTCCGGCGGGTACCCGCAGGGCGCGTCCCAGGCACCGCAGGCCGGCCCCGGCCCCGTACCGCCGTCCGCCGTCGCGCCGCAGGCCGGCCAGGGCCCCGACGCCCGGACCGGCCCCGGCCAGGGGCACGGGCAGGGCCAGGGGCAGTCTCACGGCCAGGGCCCCGGACCGGGGCACGGCCCCGGAGCCCTGCCCTCCGGCCCCGGCCACGCCCAGGGCCACGGCGCCCAGCACGGCACCGGACCCGGCCCCGCCGGGTACCAGGCGCAGCACGCCGCCCCGCCGCGGTCCGTCGCGCCCGAGGACGACGTACCGGAGGAGGACGATCCGGACCTGGTGGACTCCGCCCTCTCCGGCCACGACCTGATCGTCCGGGAGCTGGGCGCGACGGTGGTGGAGGAATACACGAACGAGTAGCGGCCGTCCGCTCGGCGGCCCGCACAAAGGGCGGGCCGCCCGCCGGGCTACCCTGGCTGGCGTGAAGGTCCTCGTCATCGGCGGCGGCGCCCGCGAACACGCCCTGTGCCGCTCTCTCTCCCTCGATCCCGACGTCACCGCTCTGCACTGCGCGCCCGGCAACGCCGGAATCGCGGAGGTCGCCGAGCTCCACCAGGTCGACGCCCTCGACGGCGCGGCCGTGGCGGGCCTGGCCCGCGGCCTGGAGGCCGACCTGGTCGTCGTCGGCCCGGAGGCGCCGCTCGTCGCCGGGGTCGCCGACGCCGTGCGCGCCGCCGGCATCCCGTGCTTCGGCCCCTCGCGGGAGGCCGCGCTGCTGGAGGGCTCCAAGGCGTTCGCCAAGGACGTGATGGCGTGCGCGGGCGTGCCCACGGCCCGCAGCTACGTGTGCACCACGCCCGAGGAGGTCGACACGGCGCTCGACGCGTTCGGCGCCCCGTACGTCGTGAAGGACGACGGCCTCGCCGCGGGCAAGGGCGTCGTCGTCACGAGCGACGTGGAGCAGGCCCGCGCCCACGCCCTGGCGTGCGACCGCGTCGTCATCGAGGAGTACCTCGACGGCCCCGAGGTCTCCCTCTTCGCGATCACCGACGGCACCACGGTCCTCCCCCTCACCCCCGCGCAGGACTTCAAGCGCGCCCTCGACGGCGACGAAGGCCCCAACACCGGGGGCATGGGCGCCTACTCGCCGCTGCCGTGGGCCGACCCCAAGCTGGTCGACGAGGTCATGGACACCGTCCTCCAGCCGACCGTCGACGAACTGCGCCGCCGCGGCACGCCCTTCTCCGGCCTGGTGTACGCGGGCCTCGCGATCACCTCGCGCGGCGTGCGGGTCATCGAGTTCAACGCCCGCTTCGGCGACCCCGAGACGCAGGTCGTCCTCGCCCGCCTGCGCACCCCGCTCGCCGGGGTCCTGCTGCACGCGGCGAACGGCACGCTGGACGCCCAGCCGCCGCTCACCTGGCGCGACGAGGCCGCCGTCACCGTCGTGGTCGCCGCCCACAACTACCCCGGATCGCCGCGCACCGGCGATCCGATCACCGGCCTGGACGAGGTGGCCGAGGCGGACGCCCCGCACGCGTACGTCCTGCACGCCGGCACGAAGCGGGACGGCGACGCGGTGGTGAGCGCCGGCGGGCGGGTCCTGTCGGTCACCGCGACGGGCGCGGACCTGGCGCAGGCGCGGGAGCGGGCGTACGCGGCGGTCGGACGCATCCGGCTGGACGGCTCCCAGCACCGCACGGACATCGCCCGCGCCGCCGCCGGGCAGGACTGAACGCGCGGCGGGACAGGCTTCGAGGCCCTCGGCGGGACAGCCGGCCGGGGCACGGAGGGACGGCGGGGAGGCCCGGGTGCGGTGCGTACGCACCCGGGCCCTTCTACACCCACCGACGCCCCGAACCGTGCCCGGTTCTGCCCAAGCCATTCCATCGAGTGACGACTCACCCATCCGAATGACGCCTGGCGGCACCCCAACTAGGGTGCCGCGCAGGCTTTCCGGCACTTGGCCCACCGGCATTGCGATGTCGGTGACGGGTGTCACAGTGGGGGAGTGAGCAAAACCGTCGCAGGGGTGGAGGGGGTGACGTACGGCCGTGTTCGGTCCCGGATCCGGCAGCGCCGGCCGGGGTGCCACGAGCACCCCGGCCGCCATGGGCGCCATGGGTGAGGAGCGGGGCGCGCAGGCCGCGCGCGCCCGAGCCCGCGCCGTGCTGCGTGTGCGCGGCAGGGCCTGGGCCGTCGCCCTGCTGCCCGCCGCGGTCGCGGTCGTCCTGCTGGCCGGCGGTGCCGCGGGGCGGCTGGCCGGTCCGGCGTGGGACGCCGCCCGCTGGGCGGTGTCCGGTGCCGCCGCGGTGGTGCTGCTCGGCGCGGCGGCGGTCGGCGCGGTCGTGGCGCGGGCCCGTCCCGCGCTCACCCCGACGGTGGAGATCGCCGAGTCGTCGGCGCCCGACCTGTACGGGATGGTGCGGGACCTGGCGGCGCGCCTGACGGTCCCCGCGCCCTCCGCGATAGCCCTGACGCCCGACTGCGACAGCTGGCTGGAGGACCGTACGCACCGGGCGCACCGCCTGCCCGGCCGCGGTCCGCACGCGGCTCCGGACGCGGCTCCGGTACTGGTCATAGGCTCGCCGTTCCTGTGGTGGATGCGGGTCGGGGAGCTGCGGGCGGTGCTGGCCCCGGTCGTGGCCGGCACGGGCCCGTCCGCCCACCCCGACATAGCCGCCGCGCGCCGGTTCGTCCGGGGACTGGACGCGGCGGTGGCGCTGCCCGGCCGGCCCGGCCTCGGGGCGGTACGGCGCCTGGGCGCGCGGCCGGTCGCCGCGGTGGCCAGGACCCTGCTGCGGGCCGTGGGCGAGCACGCCGCCGAGATGGAGCGGGGTGTCGCGGCGGCCGCCTCGGAGCGGGCCCGGGCGGTCGACTACGGGCTGCGGATTGTCGCCCAGGAGCAGGTGGGCCTCGCGTACGCGGGGTGGGACCGGCTGCTCACGCGGGTGGCGCTGCCCGCCTGGCGGATGGGCCGCTGGCCGTCCCGGCTGGACGCGGGCGTGGTCTCGGCGCTGACGGAGCTGTCCCGGCGCGACCGGCTCGCGGAGGGGTTCGCGTCCCGGCTCGGCGAGCGCCCGGCGTGCGACCTGCTGGAGGAGCCGGGCCTGGTGGACGAGGCCACGTCCCTGCTGGCGGCCCGCATCTTCCACGGCGGGCCGGCCGAGCCGGGTCCGGGCTGGGCGCCGGTGGACTGGCAGCGGTATCCGGAGGAGGTCGTGGACCGCAAGTGGCGCACGGAGGCGGCGCGGCTGCACCGGGTGCTGGACCGGCTCGGCGCCCGCACGGGGCCTCAGGGGCCGACGCTCACGCGGGTGCTGGAGCACTTCTCCACGGCGGAGGACGGTGAGAGGGTGGCGGCGGCCCTGGTCGCGGAGCTGTCCCGCGAGGAGCGCGCCCCGGGCCGGGCCGCGCCCGACGGAGCGCCCGGCTCCGGGACGGGACCGCTCGTGCTGACCGCCGCGTTCGAGCCGGCCGCCGGGCCCCTGCCCCCGGCCGGTACACCCCCTCACGGTTCGGCCCCTTACGGTTCGGCCCCTTCCGGTTCGGCGCCGTCCAGCGCGGCAGCGCCCGGTACGGACTCGTCCGGTACGGCTCCGTCTCGTACGCCCCCGTCCGGTGCGGCGCCTGCCGGTCCCCCCGTCCGGGGCGCCGACGACCTGCCCCTGCTGCCGTTGCAGCCCCCGCGCAGCGGGCGGGAGCTGCTGGCCGACCACGTGCTGGCCGCGGTGTGCTGCGCCGCCGTGGACACGGCCGGTGCGGCGCCCGGTCTGGACTGGCTGGACGGCCCGGTCCTGCTCGTCGGGGGCGACGGGGCGGGCGATGCCGGTGGCCGCAGGCGCGCGGACGTCGGTCCCCCCGTACTGGCGCTGATCGAGGACGCCGACCCCGAGCCGCTGCGGGACTGGCTCACCTCGGTGGGCGCCCGCCCCGAGAAGCCGGTCCGCCTCGTCTGACGGGAGCGTCGCCCGGCGCCGGGCGGCACCCCGGCCCGGGCGCGTCCGCCCCCCGCGCGCAGCCCGGCCCGCCACCTGCGGACACCATCACACCACCGTGCCCGCCGCCGGTCCGCAGCCCGGGGGCTCACGGCACTCGCAGGGCCCCGCCCTGAGCCCCGGCGCGTCGCCCGCCCCTTCCGCACCTCCCGGTGCGTACTCCCCGTACCCCACGCCCCGCCTCGCGCGGGCGGTCCGGGCGGTCCGGGTCGTTCAAGTCAAAAGGCGACGAGGGGTGACGGAGTGCGTGCGTTATGTGATGTGCTGAAGACCGGCGCCGCACGCGCCGGGGCGTGGCCGGGCGGCGGGGGAGTCGAGGGAGGGGCGCAGCGTGGGGGCGGAGCAGGTTCGGCGCTGGGAGTCGGGGGCTCGGGCCCATGCCGTGGACGACCCGTTCGCACAGGGCCCGCTGCCCTGGCTGCGCGGGACCGAGCAGTACGTGGGCGAGGACGGCCGGATCACCCCCTGGTACGCGGAGCCCCCCTCCAGCCGTTCCGGCCAGGCCGGCCCCCGCCACGACGGCCTCCGCCACGACGCCCCCCGCCACGACGCCCCCCGACCCTGTGGCCCTGATCAGGACGGCCCCCGCCAGCACGGCGCGGACGGGGACCGCGCGGGCCGCCGCCCCGGAGGCGACCGGTCGTCGGGCCCCCGCGCGGCCGACGACGTGGGCCTCCAGATCAAGGGCTTCGCCTCGACCGGTGCCGTGGCGCCCGGGGAGGCGATCGACTTCCGGGTCACGGTGAACCCGCCGCAGCAGTTCTCGGTGGACGTCTACCGCGTCGGGTACCACGGCGGTCACGGCGCCGCCAAGGTCACCACCAGCCCCCGCCTGTCGGGCATCGTCCAGCCGCCCCCGCTGTCCGCCGACCGCACGGTGTCCTGCCACCACTGGTGGCTGTCCTGGCGGCTGCAGGTCCCCGCGCACTGGTCGCCGGGGGCGTACGTCGCCGTCCTCACCACCGTCGACGGCCACCGCTCCCACATCCCCTTCACGGTGCGCGACGGTCACCCCGCCGACCTGCTGCTCGTCCTGCCGGACATCACCTGGCAGGCGTACAACCTGTACCCGGAGGACGGCCGCACCGGGGCGAGCCTGTACCACGCGTGGGACGGCGAGGGCCGGCTGCTCGGCGAGGAGCACGCCGCCGGCACGGTCTCCTTCGACCGCCCGTACGCGGGCCAGGGCCTGCCCCTGCACATCGGTCACGCGTACGACGTGATCCGCTGGGCCGAGCGGTACGGATACGACCTGGCGTACGCCAACGCGACCGACCTGCACTCCGGTCTGGTCGACCCCTCCCGGTACCGGGGCCTGATCTTTCCCGGGCACGACGAGTACTGGTCGGCCCCGCTGCGCCGTGCCGTGGAGGCGGCCCGCGACGGCGGCACGTCCCTGGTGTTCCTCTCCGCGAACTCGGTCTACTGGCAGGTGGAGCTGGCCCCGTCCGCGTCCGGCGTACCCGACCGCCTCCTCACGTGCCGCAAGCGCCGGGGCCCCGGCAGGTCGGCGCTGTGGCGGGAGGCCGACCGGCCGGAGCAGCAACTGCTCGGCATCCAGTACGCGGGCCGGGTCCCGCGGCCCCATCCCCTGGTCGTGCGGAACGCCGGGCACTGGCTCTGGGAGGCGACGGGCGCCGGCGAGGGCGACGAGCTGCCGGGGCTCGTCGCCGGCGAGGCCGACCGGTACTTCCCGCGGACGGCGCTGCCGGAGCACCGGGCGCGCATCCTGCTCGCCCACTCCCCGTACCGGGACGCGGCCGGGGCGGCGCGGCACCAGGAGACGTCCCTCTACCGGGCCCCGTCCGGGGCCCTGGTCTTCGCGTCCGGCACCTTCGGCTGGTCGCCCGCTCTGGACCGGCCGGGTCATGTCGACCCGGCGGTCCAGCGCGCCACGGCGAACCTGCTGGACCGCATCTGCAAACGCGACTAGAACGGCTCTGCACCCCTGGCCACGGCCCGCTCCGCCGCATGCGGGACAATCGGAGCCGTTGGGACAGACCCACGGGGAGGAACCGTGTCCGGATTCGTAGAAAAGCCCGAGCCCATCGAGGTGCCGGGCCTGGTGCATCTGCACACCGGGAAGGTGCGCGAGCTGTACCAGAACGAGGCGGGCGACCTCGTGATGGTCGCCAGTGACCGCCTGTCCGCCTTCGACTGGGTGCTGCCCACGGAGATCCCGGACAAGGGCCGCGTCCTCACCCAGCTCTCCCTGTGGTGGTTCGACCAGCTCGCCGACCTGATCCCCAACCACGTCATCTCGACGGAGCTGCCCGAGGGCGCCCCCGCCGACTGGGCGGGCCGCACACTCGTGTGCCGGTCGCTGCGGATGATCCCGGTCGAGTGCGTGGCGCGCGGCTATCTGACCGGCTCCGGGCTGGCCGAGTACGAAGAGTCCCGTACGGTCTGCGGACTCGCCCTCCCCGAGGGCCTCACGGACGGCTCGGAACTCCCCGCGCCGATCTTCACCCCCGCGACGAAGGCCGCTGTCGGCGAGCATGACGAGAACGTCTCGTACGAGGAGGTCGCCCGCCAGGTCGGCGCGGAGACCGCCGCGCAGCTCCGCCAGTCGACGCTCGCCGTGTACAGCCGCGCCCGCGATGTGGCGCGGGACCGGGGCATCATCCTCGCCGACACCAAGTTCGAGTTCGGCCACGACGAGGACGGCGGACTGATCCTCGCGGACGAGGTGCTGACGCCGGACTCGTCGCGGTTCTGGCCGGCCGCCGAGTGGCAGCCGGGCCGCGCCCAGCCGTCGTACGACAAGCAGTTCGTGCGTGACTGGCTGACCTCCCCGGCGTCCGGCTGGGACCGCCGCAGCGAGCAGCCGCCTCCGCCGCTGCCGCAGGAGGTCGTGGACGCCACACGCGCCAAGTACATCGAGGCGTACGAGCTGCTGACGGGCACGGCCTGGTCGTAGCGCGTACATGGGCCCGCCGGG
This sequence comes from Streptomyces fradiae ATCC 10745 = DSM 40063, assembly GCF_008704425.1. Classification (NCBI taxonomy): domain Bacteria; kingdom Bacillati; phylum Actinomycetota; class Actinomycetes; order Kitasatosporales; family Streptomycetaceae; genus Streptomyces; species Streptomyces fradiae. The sequence goes on along the minus strand of NZ_CP023696.1, from coordinate 3,214,821 downwards.
ACGCCCGGCGGGCCGTGCCGTACGGGGGACGCCCGCAGCACACGGCGTGCGCGGGGGCGTCTCGCCCCGTCCGGCCCGGTGTTTCACGTGAAACGTCGAAGGCCCCGGTCTGATGACCGGGGCCTTCGCTCTGGAGCGGACGACGAGATTCGAACTCGCGACCCTCACCTTGGCAAGGTGATGCTCTACCAACTGAGCCACGTCCGCCTGCGCCGTAGCGCGAGACCCACTATACCCAACCTCGCTCGCGCGCGAGACGTACGGCCGTGTGCCGGTTCTCGGCGCCCAGTTTCGAGACGGCGGAGGAGAGGTAGTTGCGGA